>CAZPQE010000009.1:9143-32130 GCA_964588615.1 uncultured Clostridia bacterium
CGATTATGACAGCCCTGATGTTTTGCATTTTGTCACTCGGCTATTTCGACCACAACGTCTCCATGAACCGCTGCCTGACAGCCCAGCCGCGAGCGAAGAGTCAGCCCGTCGGCCATGTATAAACGGTCTTCTTCGTTCTCTTCCATTTCGGAGAGGTTCTCTTCGCCCTCTCTGACTATGACGTGACAGGTCGTGCAGGCGCAGTTTCCGCCGCAGGCGTGCTGAAGTTCGATGCCGAAGTTGAGCGCGATATCGAGCAGCGAGCCTTCAAGCCCGTGTTCGTGATAAGGAGTCACGCCCGGCTCGTAGGCGACTGTCACCGGCTCTTCATTCGAGCGGAGGAAGGTGACTTTATAAAGTTTGCGTTCGGTTTCCACAGTGTTGAGGATCGCGCTTTCTGTTTTGGCCATTACGTCACTTCCGAAAGCTTGCGGTCTTTGAGCGCCGCAAGCACCGCCCTGTCCATCATCAACTCGGCCAGATGATGCGTAGCATCGTCAAGCCCCTTGATCTTTTCACGAATCAACTGATGATCATCTCCGCGCGCGGCGTCTCGAAGAGAGACGATTGACTCAGAGATCGCCTGGCGTTCGCCCTCATCGATCAAAACCTGGGCTTCGCTTTCAAGAGCCTTCTCGGCAGCCTTCAAAACCAGATCGGCTTCATTGCGGGCCTCTATCAGCAGTCGTCTGCGGATGTCTTCTTCGGCGAATTCGAGCGAATCCATAAGCATCTTTTCCACCTGCTCGTCGGTCAGGCCGTAAGAAGGTTTCACCTCGACGGACTGCCCCTGGCCGGTTTTCGTGTCGCGGGCGCTTACGGTCAGTATGCCATTGGCATCGATGAGGAACCGCACTTCGATGCGCGGCATCCCTGCCGGTTGAGGCGGTATGCCCTTGAGGGTGAATTTTGCGAGGCTGCGGCAATCTTCGGCCATCTCGCGCTCGCCCTGGAGGACGTGAACATCGATTCCGGTCTGGTTATCGACCCAGGTGGTGAACATCTCCGAGGCCGAAGCCGGGATGGTCGAGTTCCGATTGATTATCTTCGCCACCACTCCGCCCATCGTTTCTATTCCAAGACTCAGAGGCGTGACATCGAGCAGCAATAAATCCCTGCTGCCGCCTGCGAGTATGTCTGCCTGAATCGCCGCACCGAGGGCGACCACTTCATCGGGGTTGAGTTCAATGTGAGGATTGCGCTCGAACAACTCCTGGACTCTTTGCCGGACGAAAGGCACGCGAGTCGAGCCTCCGACCATAATCACTTCATCGATTCTCTCCGCATCGAGTCCCGCATCCCTGAGCGCCTGTTTGCACGGAAGGATGGTTCTCTCGACGAGATCGGCTATCAACTCCTCGAATTCATCGCGCGTGATTTCGCGTCGATAATCTCCATCTTCGAGCGCAATAGTGACGACGGCGCTCTCTTTTTCCGAAAGCTCGTGTTTGGCTTCTATGGCAGCCTTGCGAACAGATTGAAACGCCGCCGGGTCATGAGCCAGGCGATGGCCTGCGCGCTTTTCGATTTCATCGAGCAGGAGAGCGATCAGGCGGTTATCGATGTCGTCTCCTCCGAGGTGGGTGTCCCCGTTGGTAGCCAGGACTTCGAAGATGCCTTCGCGGAGTTTGAGAATCGAGATATCGAAAGTCCCGCCGCCGAGATCATAGACCGCCACTATCGCTTCCTGGCCTTTGTCTATGCCGTAGGCCAGAGAAGCCGCTGTCGGCTCGTTGACTATGCGCAGGACTTCGAGTCCGGCCAGATGGCCCGCGTCTTTGGTGGCCTGACGCTGGGCGTCGTTGAAGTAAGCGGGAACGGTTATGACCGCCTGAGTGATTTCTTCGCCGAAGAATCGGGATGCGCGTTCCTTGAGATCGCGCAGTATGAATGCTGAGATTTCAGGCGGGGTGAACTGGCGGTCGCCCATCTGAAAACGTATGACCTGATGGCTTCCCTCGGCGATTTTGAATGGAACAAGCGCGAGGTCTTCTTCGACATCGCGGCTCCCTTTGCCCATGAACCGCTTGACCGAATAGATCGCTTTGCGAGGTTCGGTGATGAGTCTTGAGCGCGCTTCTTCGCCGACGAGCAATCGCTTCTGGGCCGCATCGTAATAAACTATCGAGGGCACGAGCGCGTCTCCCCGGTCATCGCGGATCACCTGCGGGCCGTTTTCCGACATGTAAGCCACAAGGCTGTTGGTCGTTCCAAGATCGATGCCCACGACGCGGCCTGATTTGGGGCGACCGCTGAGGCTGAGTTCTATAACAGGCATTCCTTAGATTTCCTCTCTGATATCACGAACGAGATTTTTGATGTAAGACCTGTGCGAGAGTAACTCGCCCATCGCGTCCAGCACAGGTTTTGTATCGGCGACCCCGTCCTCGAGAGCTCGATCCCATTGATCGAACAGCGCAATGAGGCGACGGTCGATTTCGCCGAGTTTTTCGTCGAGGCCGGTGAGCGCGTCTTCGAGACAGGCGCGGGCCTGAGCAATCTCGTCCTCATCGCCGGTCTTTTTGGCCATTCTCATTTCTTCGATCTGCATATTGAGTTCGAAGACTTCTTCGAGCAGATCGGGCGGAGCTTTCTTTTCCGCTTCGCGTCGGCCTTCGAGCGACAGCAGATATTGAGCGCGCGCTATGGGGTCTCGCAACGCGCGATAGGCGTCGTTGAGAAAAGAGGCGCGATCCACGCTCGATTGTCGCTCTTCAGCGTCTGCCTTCATGAAATAGTCAGGGTGAAGTTTGCGGCTGAGAGAGTAAAACGATTTTTCGAGCTCCGCCTCATCGAGGCCGAGTTTTCTTGGAAGCCCTAAGAAAGCGAAGTAATCCGCCCCGCGCGCAACAGGCTGCACGCGCCCGCAGAGAGAGCATATATGCTGATCGTTTGACAAAGCCTCGCAGTAAGCGCAGGTTGTAATGAAATCTCTGGTCATTATGGCAAAAAAATGATGGCTGAAACGTCTCCGCTCAACCATCACGCAGAAGAAAAAATCTGACGGAGGAATCCGCGCTGCAATCAGACGGCAAACGACTCTCCGCAGCCGCAACTGCCGCTCGAATTCGGATTGATGAAGGTGAACCCGCGCTGCATCAATCCTTCGTTCCTGTAGTCGAGGGTCGAGCCGTGCAGATAGAGGAAGCTCTTCATATCGATGAAGAGCTTGAAGCCGTCCATCTCGAACACCTTGTCGCCGGGGCGGGCCTCGGTGTCGAGCGCGAGGTTGTAACTCAAACCCGAACAGCCGCCGCCCTGTATGCCCACGCGCAGGCCGCCTTCAGTTACGCCCTGATCGCGCATGATCTCGCGCACTTTCTGAGCCGCCGCAGGAGTCAGAGTGATGCTTTGCTCGACAGTGGTAGACATAAATTTTCTCTTCAGGCGTTGACCGCCGTTTCTTCCGTATGCTCTTCGGACTGCTTCTGCTGATAATCCTTCACTGCGGCCTTGATGGCGTCTTCGGCCAGAACCGAGCAGTGAATTTTGACCGGCGGCAGATTGAGCTCGCGGACGATCTCGATGTTTTTGATCTCGAGGGCTTCTTCAACGCTGCGGCCTTTTATCCACTCGGTAGCCAGGCTCGAGCTTGCTATAGCCGATCCGCACCCGAAGGTTTTAAATTTGGCGTCCTCGATGACGTTGGTTTCAGGATTGACCTGAATCTGAAGTTTCATGACGTCTCCGCACTCAGGAGCGCCAACAAGTCCCGTGCCGACGTTGGAAGCTTTTTTATCGAGGCTTCCGACATTGCGCGGATTGTTGTAATGATCTACGACCTTATCTGAGTACGACATTTTGTCTCTCCTCTATCGTTTCTGATTTTAAAGGCGCAAGCTCGCAACTTGCGCCGCAAAAAATTACTCGCCAGCCCACTGCACTTTGCTCAAATCAACGCCTTCCTGAACCATTTCCCAGAGCGGCGAAAGCTCTCTCAAACGATTGACCGCTTCGTTGACCCGTCCGATGGTGTAATCGACTTCCTCTTCGGTGTTGAAGCGACCAAGCCCGAATCGAATCGAACTGTGAGCCAGTTCTTCGCCGACCCCCAGTGCCTTGAGCACGTAGCTCGGTTCGAGGCTCGCTGATGTGCAGGCCGAGCCTGACGAAACGGCTATGTCGTTTATGCCCATCAGAAGGGATTCGCCTTCGACATAAGCGAACGACACGTTGAGATTTCCCGGCACACGATGGGTCGGATGCCCGTTGATGTAAACATCGGGTATCTCGTCCATTATCCCGGCGCGCAGTTTCTCGCGCAGAAGGAGCAGCCGCTCGTTTTCCTGCGGCATTTCTTCTCTGGCTATCTCGCACGCTTTGCCGAGTCCCACTATGCCGGTGACGTTGAGAGTCCCGCTGCGCATTCCGCGCTCGTGCCCTCCGCCATCCATCTGCGAAGTGAGTTGCACGCGTGGGTTTTTGCGGCGGACGTAAAGCGCGCCCACGCCCTTGGGCCCGTAAATCTTGTGCGCGGAGACCGAGACCAGATCGATGTTCAACTCATTCACGTTGAAAGGCAGCTTGCCCACGCCCTGAGTGGCGTCGGTGTGGAAGAGCACGCCTCGCTCTTTGCAGACTTTCCCGATTTCGGCAATGGGCTGGATGACGCCTATCTCGTTATTCACATGCATCACCGAGACGAGGATGGTCTTGTCAGTAATCGCATGGTTCACGTCGTCGGGCGAAATCAATCCGTCGCTGCCGAATTTCAGATAGGTCACTTTGAAGCCGCGCTTTTCAAGCTTCTTGCAGGTGTCAAGCACGGCCTTGTGCTCGGTGACGACGGTGATTATGTGATCGCCACGCTCGTAGTACATTTCGGCAACGCCTTTGACGGCGAGGTTGTCCGATTCGGTCGCGCCGCTGGTGAACACTATTTCTTTGGACGTAGCGCCGATCAGATCAGCGACCTGTTTGCGGGCGTTTTCTACGGCTTCTTCAGCTTTCCACCCGAATTCATGGTTGCGACTTGCGGCGTTGCCGAAAACTTCAGTGAAGTACGGACTCATGGCTTCGAACACCCTCGGGTCGCAGGGCGTCGTCGCGTGATTGTCCATGTAAATCGGGAGTTTGACCGACATTTTTATTTCTCCTCTAATAAGGTACAGTAGGCTGCCAGCCTGCTGATGCTTTAAATTTCCATGCTTTCAGGGCAATGCCATTAAGTTAAGGGGGCGGCTTAAAGGTGTCAGTAGCCCGCGCGTCAGCAAGGGCTTGATTCTACTGGCCCTCCCTCACCATCGGGCTACTGACACACAGCTTAACTTAATGCATTGTGCTTTCAGGGTCTCAACAGGCTGGCAGCCTGTTGTACATCAAACTACCTCCAACGTCTCAGCCGCAATTTCTTTTCTGGACTTCTCAGGAAGCAGCCGCTTCGATTTGATCTTCAGAGAATAGACCACTTCGGGACGGGTCTGAGTGACCATATTGGCGACAGTGATCGAATCCAGAAAACCATCGACGAGTTCGGCCAGTTGTTTCCACAAAACGAATCCGAGGCACGATCCTGCTATGCGACAGTCGTCGACGGCTTCGTGCTTGCTGAAACAGGAACTCGTATAAAGCGGAGGTTCGAGCAGGCGTATGATTTCGCCTATGGTTATGTCCGAAGGATCGCGCGCCAGCACATATCCTCCATGCGCGCCGCGCACCGAGCGGACTATCTCGCCCTTGCGCAGGCTTTGAAATATCTGCTCAAGGAACAACAGCGAAATCCCTTCCTCTTTCGAAATGGCAGCAAGCGCAACCGGAGTCCCGTCCCCATGATGAGCGATGTTGAGAATCGCCCGCACCGCGTACTTGCCTTTCGTCGATATCTGCATAACCCCTCCGGCTTGAAACGTCACCCTCATTTTAGATACCTGACTAAAAAAGTCAAGTTTATTCCTGATTAAAACAGTCGGGTTTTATTGTGCAGGATTAAGTGGGGTAATAATGCGACTTAGCTTTTTGAAAAAATCTGTGAGTTGCGCGCTGCGAAGCATTATAATCTCTGGCCTGATTCATTGATGCGGCGCAATCTTTAGATTGCGCATGCCTCAAGGCATGAAAAATGGAGGCCGCGCAAGACCCATCTTGCGCCGCTTTTTTTCGGGAGAAATCACATGGCAGAAGACAACGTGGCTGTGCGACTACGCCGAATCAGAGCGCAGTTTGCAAACCACACGGCTCTCGAAGGCGTCACGGCTGACATTCGAGAAGGAGAGTTCGTCGCGTTAGTCGGGCCTACGGGCTGCGGCAAATCGACGCTTCTCAATATAGTCGCGGGTCTCGCCCTGCCCTCATCAGGCGATGTTCAAGTGTTCGGCGAAACGATAAACGGCCCCGACCGCAGAACCGGATATCTTTTTCAACAGGACGCTCTGCTGCCCTGGAAGACCGCGCTCGATAATGTCGCCGCAGGTCTCGTCTTTCGCGGAGAGGATATCAAAGCGGCGCGCACGAAGGCTCAAACGTGGATAGACAAGGTTCATCTCCGAGGGTTCGAGAATCATTACCCGCATCAACTCTCAGGCGGGATGAAAAAACGAGTCGGGCTTGCGCAGATTCTCATACTCGACCCCAACATTCTGCTGATGGACGAGCCGTTCTCGGCTCTCGACATTCAGACCAGAAACCTTATGGAAAACGAATTGTTGAAGCTCTGGCAGGAAAATAAAAAAACGGTGCTGTTCGTCACGCACGACCTCGAAGAAGCGATAGCGATGGCTGATCGCGTCCTTGTGCTTTCGGCAGGGCCGCGCGCTTCGATCATAGGCGATTTCATAATCCCGCTCGCCCGCCCGCGCGATGTGATGGAGATTCGATTGACCGAATCATTTCTTGAAATCTATCGCCGGGTATGGGACATCCTGCGCGGGGAGGTGTTGAAGACTTATGCTCGACAAGAATAAAGTTCGCATCTATCAGGTCGGCCTGTTTGCCGGAAGCCTCGCGCTATGGGAAATGCTTGCGCGATACGCGATCCTCGACCCGTTTTTTTTCTCAAGACCTCTCCTCGTTCTCTCCCGCCTGTTCGAGATGCTGGCAACGGCAGACACCTATCGCCATCTTTCTATAACCTTCATCGAAACGCTTCTGGCTTTTCTGATCGGCACCGCGCTCGGCATTGGAGCGGGATTGTGGCTCGCTCTGGCTCCTACCGCGCTCAAGGTTCTGACTCCTTACATAAAAGCTTTCAATGCCGTCCCGCGCGTAGTGCTTGCCCCGATCTTCACGCTCTGGTTCGGATTAGGCGTCGCCTCGAAAGTGGCTCTGGGAGTCACTTTGGTCTTCTTTCTGACTTTCTTCAACACGTGGCAGGGCGTGCGCGAAGTCAACCCCGTCGTGCTTGCCAACGCGCGAATGCTCGGCGCAGGGCGGCGACACCTTCTCAGGCATGTTTATCTTCCATCGGCTGCGGGCTGGATCATATCGAGCCTCAGATCATCGATAGGATTTGCCGTAGTCGGCGCAGTGGTAGGCGAATATCTAGGTTCAGCCGCGGGACTCGGTTATCTGATAGCTCAGGCCGAGGGCGTGTTCGACACGACGGGGGTTTTTGCAGGCATGACGACCATGCTAGTCTTCGTCCTCGCGCTCGACTCGATGGTGAGCGTAGTTGAAAGGCGCATACTCGTCTGGCGACCGACGAGCGCGGGAGAAGAAATGTTATGAAAAAAATAATCTGTCTGTCGCTGCTCGTAGTTTTCGCAGCGTGCGGTCGCGCGCCTCAAAATCCTGCCGGATTGGAAAAACAAAAAATCGTGCTTGCGGTCGGAGGCAAAACGGGCATCGCTTATCTGCCACTGACGCTTGCCGAACAACTCGGATTTTTCAAAGAGGAAGGATTGGAAGTAGAGATTCAGGATTTGCAGGGCGGAGCCAAAGCTTTGCAGGCGATGGTGGGAGGGTCGGCTGATGTAGTCATAGGCTACTTCGATCATACCGTGCAGATGCAGGCCGTCAACAAAGACATCATCGGAATAACTCTCATAGGGCGTTATCCGGGCTTCGTGCTTGGAGTGCGAAGCGATCTTTCGGAGGTGGAAAACGTCGCTCAGTTGAAAGGCATGAAAGTAGGCGCGACCGCGCCGGGGTCTTCGACCCATTTTTTCATCAACTATCTTCTCACCCGTCAGGGACTCAACCCCTCGGATGTTTCCGTCATCGGTGTGGGAGCAAGCCCGACGGCCATAGCTGCGGTCGAACAAAAACAGGTCGATGCTCTTGTGAACCTCGATCCGATGATCACCGCGCTCGACACTCGCGGGCTGATAAAAATTCTGGCCGACACGCGCACTGAAAAAGGAACTCTTGAAATATACGGCGGACAGTATCCGGGTTCGTCGCTTTACACCACGCGCGATTTCATCGAACGCTTCCCGCGAACCGCTCAGGCTCTGGTCAACGCCATTGTCCGCGGGCTTCGATGGATACAGAGCAAGACGGCTGAGGAGATAGCCCGCGCGGTTCCTGAAAGTTATTTTGCCGGAGGCAGAGAAATTTATTTGAAAGCGTTGGACGCTTCTCTCGCGTTGTTTTCACCTGACGGTCGGTTTTCTCAAGAAGGCGCAAAGAAAGCGGCTGAGGTGCTGGCCTTGTTTGATGACGCGGTTGCAAAGGCAAAGATAGATTTGTCAAAGACCTTCACTAATCGCTTTGTCGAGGCTGCGGGCATTGATTCTTCCACATCGCGCTTTTAGACTTTGAGCCGGGATGAAACAGCTTTACGAAAAAGTGCATGAGTTTTTGCGCGAGGACGCGCGACTCGCTCTTGCGACGATAGTCGAAGCTCGCGGCTCTACGCCTCGCGAAGTCGGCGCGAAGATGATCATTCACGAACGCGGCGAGATAACAGGCACGGTAGGCGGCGGGTGCGGCGAGAATCAGGTTTTTCAGGACGCGCTGAGGGTGATGAAAGAAGGCCGCCCTCGTTTTTCGCGCGTCGATCTGACAGGCGAGATAAACGAAAACACAGAGACAAACTGCGGCGGCATCATGGATGTCTTCATCGATCCTCTTCGCTCGTCGGGCGTATCGGACGAAGAAATAATCCGCAGCCTGCTTGATATCTACGACCGGCGAGATCGCGCCGCGCTCGTCACGATTCTTGAATCCGAAGACGACCGCGTGATGAGCGGCTGCAAATTCATCGTGCAGGAAAACGGCGAGGCGACAGGCTGGAGTGAAGATCAAACAGTGATCGATTCCGTAGTAGAGCGCGCGCTTTCAGTCATTCAATCGGGCCGAAGCGCGAGGATGAAACTGAAAGATGAAAAGCTGGATGTGTTTTTCGAAGTGATAGCGCCGCCCACCGAAATAGTCATCGTCGGCGCGGGCCACATCGCGCAGCCGTTGAGCCGAATAGCGAAGATCATGCAGTTCGAAGTCACGGTCATCGATGATCGCTCGAATTTCGCCAATCGCTCTCGCTTTGCTGAAGCCGACCGGATCATAGTCGATGACATAGAAAAAGCCGTCAGCGAAATCCCCATCGGTCAGGCGACTCACATCGTTCTTGTCACGCGCGGCCATCAGATGGATCAGGCTGCGCTGCTCCGAGTGATTTCATCGCGCGCCGCTTACATAGGCATGATCGGCTCTCGCCGAAGAGTAGGTGCAGTCTTCGATTATCTGCGACGACAGGGAGTCGCCGAGGAGTTGATCGAAAAAGTTTATGCGCCGATTGGAATAGATATCGGAGCCGAAACGCCTGATGAAATCGCTCTCTCGATTATGGCCGAAATAATCAAGCTGCGAAGACAGGGCAACGCGCCGTCTCTTTCAGAAGGCCGCAAACGCCCGTCGCAGTTCAAACACGAAGCGGTTTAGCGTCATCGCGCAATCGCTTTCAGTTTTTGCAATCTCTCTTCGGCTGCCGAAAGCGTTTCATCCCGTTTGCAAAAGGTGAATCGCACCTGCGAGCGGCCAAGCTCGGGCTCGTGATAAAAACTGCTGCCCGGTACGACTGCAACGCCTACGTCCTTCACCAGAAATTTAGCGAACTCCACATCGTCCGAATAACCGAACGCGCCGATGTCGGTCATGATGTAGTAAGCTCCGTCCGGATCGAAGCAGCCGAAGCCCACATCTTTCAACACCGCAAGCAATCGCTCGCGTCGAAGGGCGTAGTCCGATTGAAGTTTTTCATAATAAGAGCGCGGCAATCTCAGAGCCTTCGCTCCGGCTTCCTGCAAGGGAGCGGCGGCTCCTACGGTCAGAAAATCATGCACCTTGCGAATGGCCTGAGTTATTTCCATCGGCGCGATGGTGTAGCCGACTCGCCAGCCCGTGACGCTGTAGGTCTTCGACAATCCGTTGATCGTTATCGTGCGCTCGCGCATCCCGTCCAGCATCGCTATTGCGATGTGCTTATGGCCGTTGAAGAGAATGTGTTCGTAAATCTCATCGGTCACGGCTATGACGTTCCACTTGTGACAAAGCGCGGCGATGGTTTCCATCTCGCGACGATTGAATACCTTGCCCGTTGGGTTGTTCGGCGTATTGATGATTATCGCTTTGGTGTTGTCATTAAACGCCGCCGCGAGTTCATCCTCATCGAAAGACCAGTCGGGTGCGCGCAGGGTCACGTATCGCGGAGTCGCGCCTGAAAGAATCGCGTCAGGCCCGTAGTTTTCATAGAAAGGCTCGAAGACGATGACTTCATCGCCGGGATTGACGATAGCCATCAGCGCGGCGATCATCGCTTCCGTCGAGCCGCACGTCACGGTTATCTCGCGCTCAGGGTCTACTTCCAGTCCGAGATACCAAGACGATTTCTCGGCGATCGCATCGCGAAAACTCTTCGCGCCCCACGTTATCGCGTACTGATTGATGTCGGCCATGATCGCGTCGCAGGCGGCGAGTTTTATCTCCTGGGGCGCGGAAAAATCGGGAAAGCCTTGTGAGAGATTTATCGCCCCGTAGAGATGAGCCTGACGGGTCATCTCGCGTATGACGGATTCAGTGAACTGCTCTGCTTTGGCGGATATGATCTGCTTTGACATGGAATCGGTGTCTCATCTCCTCTTCTTTGATTTCGCTGTCGAGTTTTTTTTCGCCGCTGCGGGTTTCGCTTCATTCTCGTCGAGCCATCGTCTGAGGTCGTCCGTCTCTTTGAAATCGAACAACGCTTCGGCCAAAGCTTCGAGTTTTTCGACCGGGAGTTTGCGTATGCGCGACTGCAAACGCATACTCACCGCGCTGAGGCAACGATTCAACTGCCGCAGCACGATCGTCTGTTCGCCTTCCTGTCGACCTCTTTGCAATCCCTTCTCTATTCCCTGCTCCATCCAGCTTGTCACTATTTCCATAACTTTCTTTGCGACTGCTTGCGCGCTTGATAGAAACTTTTTCTCTTCCTCAGCACTCAGCTTCAAGTACGTGTCCACGAATCCTGAGATCAACTGCATCTTCGCAGGATTCAGTTTCAGTGTCGCAAGCAACCTCAAACATTCCAGCTTAACGCGAGGCCGCTCCTCTTCCTTCATCGCCATCTTCGACATCAGCGCGCTTGCAACAGGATTCGCGTGCCTCACGTAATCGCGCCACTTCAAACGATTCAACTGAATCACCGCATAGTTGAATTCCAGAACGACTCTGTCGGGAAATTCCACGCGATGCGACTCAGGCTCGGCTCTTTGCGGCGCATCGTAGGAGAATACTACCACCGGATAGACCGGCAGCCCATGCCGTTCGTAAAGTCTGGCGAAGTAGCGAAACAGCCGTCGCCCGAACTCGCCTTCTCTTCGCGCTTGATGCTCGATGTGAATGAGTAAAGAAAGTCTCGCGCTCGCGCCAGGTCGCTTTGACCACGAGATCAGCCTCGTGTCGCTCGCCCGATGTGACATCGGTGAATACTTCCTTGTCGAGAAATATCACGGAGTCGCGCTCAAGGTATGCGCCGACGCGAGGGAGAAACAGGTCGACGAATTCCAGAAAGAATGTCGAGATGAGTTCCTTGAATAATCTGTCGTGATCGATCATCGACGGATCATTTCTTGTTCTGTTTCAACTGCTCGATTATCGATTCGACCGCCGAGGCGTACTGCCCTTCAGGGTCGAGGCGAAGATAGTTGCGATAGGCTTCGATGGCTTCTTTCTTCCGGTTGGCTTTTTCCAGTATCTCGCCAAGCTGATAATAAAGTATCGGCTCGGTCTCCATGTCCTGAGCTATACCGATGCGATACTCTCTCGCGATTTCATCAACGAGGCGCGGGTCGTCGTCGGACTCAGACAATTCGTTGAGTGCGATGGCAAGACCTATGTGAGCTTCGAAAGAATTGCCCCGCGCGAGGCGAAGGGCTTTTCTGTATTCGGCAATCGCTTCTTCGATGAGTCCCTGACTGCGCCGCATGTTGGCGAGAACCGTCTGCGCTTCCGGGTAAGGAGTTTTTTCTTTCAACGCCGATTGAATCTGCTTTTCGGCTTCCTGAAAATTCTGAAGCGTGATGAGGCTCCGCGTCATTGCGACTCTCGCTTCGGGGAAAGGTTTTCTCAGCGCGATAGCTTTGCGATACTCTTCGACCGCCTCTTCGTTTTTGCCCGCGTCTCGAAGCTGATCGCCTTTTTGATAATGAAGCTCGGCCTGATCAGAAGTCGGCTTTTGAAAGACTTTCAATTCGCGCTTCGAGCGGGCGATGACGACCGCGCCTTTCCAATCGATGAAGCCGACGGTTCTGACTCTGACCGGGTAAGAGCCAGTTTTTATGCGCGGAAGATCGAGCGCGCCCGATTCATCCGTCACGCCATGCCGGACATTGTTTATGAAAACGACTGAGCCGGGATTGCCTGTGATGACCTTCAACGACCCAGTCGCGCTCGATGTTCTTTGCGCCTGCGCGCCGATTGTTATCAAACAGACTATCACCAATGCGACGATTGTTGACATGGCGCAATCTGACGGATTGCGTTGTGCTTTGAAAGTGCGAACATCGGGAGCCGCGCAATCTGACAGCTTGCGCCACTTTTTTCGATTCTCAGGCGAAGATGATCTGTCGCCTCTGTGAATGCTTTCAGTTTTTCTCATTCTTTATAGAGCCTTCGATAGTTTGCCGCGTATCTCAGCACGCCCTGAACGTAGCCGCGAGTTTCTGTAAAAGGGATCGTCTCGATCCAGTCTTCTATGTCCAGCGCGCCTCGCTCGGCTATCCACTGGCGAGCTCTTCCCGGCCCTGCGTTGTAACCTGCTGCGGCATATTCGATCCTTCCGAACTGGCCGAGCATCTGCGCGAGGTAATTCATACCGAGCTTGATGTTGAGATCGGGATTGAGAAGATCGGCAGCCGTTATATCGCCCGCGCCCTGACGACGCGCAATCGGTCGCCCGGTTCCGATCATCACCTGCATCAATCCGCGAGCGCCCACGCGCGACACTGCGTTCGGGTTGAAGACGCTTTCCTGACGAATCAATCCTGCGGCTATGTAAGGATCGATTCCATATTTTTTCGCTTCCTGCTTGATCGTCTCCCAGTTCGTCAGCGGGAACATGATTTCCCACGCCTCGCGCGGCACTTCTTCTTCTTTGTAGGAATAGATGTCAGGGTAGCCGCGCCGCAAAACGAGAGTTGCCTGATAGGGGTCTCCCCGGCGCGAGTAAAATTGAGCCACGAGAAGATTGATCCTCGGAGAGTTGGGCGCAGATGCCAGCGCGTTGTTGAATTCGCGAATCGCCATATCTGCAAGCCCTATCACTTCCAGATCAGCGGCGCGCATAAGCCTCACCGATTCCGACCCGTCGGCGGTCTCCTCAATTTTTTCCACGTGAAGCGCGTTGTTGCGCATGCGCTCAAGGTCAGAGCCGGGAGCGGCGGCTTCGGGTTTGAGTCCCGGATTCGCGGCGCGAAGCCTTCCAGCGCGAAGACCCGCAAGGTAGCCGTGATAACCGTAAGGATATCGCTCGCTGGCCATCTGATACAGAGCCAGCGCGCGGGATTTGTTGCCAAGTAGCTCTTCAGACTTTCCGGCCCAGAAAGCCGCTTCGCCTATGTATTTCGTTTCGGGGTGGCGATGATTCAGGAGATGATATTCGAGAAGGCGCGCGCACTCGGCGTAGTTCTTCGCTTTGTAAGCCTGCCAGCCGAGTTGATAAGAAGCTTCAGCCGCATACACAGTCTTTGAATAAGAGACGATCAACTGACGATAGCGAACAGCGGCCTCGCTCGCGCGGTTCTGCTTGTTGAAATGAGTCGCCAGATTGTAGAGCGCGTCCTGAGCGCGTCGACTCTTTGGATACTGTTGAAGCAGGCGATCAACCATGACAGAAGATTCAGCGGCGCGACTGGCCAGCCTCAACGCTTCGGCCAGATTGAAAAGGGCTTCTGCGTGAAGGTCTGCATTGCGGCTGCTGACTTTGCTCAAGGGAAGAACAGCCTGCGCCGCCTGTTTCGAATTGAGCAGGCTCGCGCCGCGACGCAGGTGAACCTCATCCAGGCGTTCAGCGTCGGGAAAAGCTGCTATCAGGTTGTCGTAATCAAGCGCGGCTTCGGCGTATTGCCGGGCTTCGAAGAGCGCGTCGGCCCGCGCGCGGAGTTCGTCGAAAGAAGCGGCTTTCAAGGACAGTCCCAGCGCGACAAGCCTCTCTTCGGCCTGGACTCGGGCGGTAGTCGCCGGCATCTCGTAATAAATGCGACGATAGATTCCGACGGCCTCTTCATTGCGTCCCATACTTTCGTAAGCCCGCGCGGTGACAAACAGCGCGTCGGCATCGCCAGCCTCAGCCCTGGGCGAAAGGTCTTTGATGGCTGCCGTCGGATCACCCGATGAAACCGCTGCGTCTGCTGCGCGGAGTCGGGCGTCGCGCGCTTTGAGAGAGTCTTCATACTTCGAATAGATTTCGGCGTAATCTTTTCGAGCATCGGCGCGGGCGTTCGAAGCCATTTCCGCTTCGGCGCGATAAAAGAGCGCGTAATCGGCAAGCGAGGAGTTAGCCCCTATCAGGCGGGCGTCGAGGGCATCGAGCGCGGCCTGATAGTTTTGTGTCGAAAAGTGCAGATAGCCGCGCAGGAAGCGGGCGAGAGCGGCGGCGCGGGTTCTGGAATATTTCGATTCCACCCGCGTCAGGTCTTCAGTCGCGGGCTTGCCCCCGGAGTTGGCTACCAGCATTCGAAGTTCATCCAATCCGCGCTCGTCGCCACCCTGAGCGCGCTGGCAGGAGGCGGTCAGCGGCACAAGCGCGCTGAGTGAGACCAGTATGATCGGCAAAAGCATCGAGACGGCGCGACGGTGTTTGTAAAGCGGCTGAGAAGAAAATGGAAACAATTTTGACATGGGACGCTCCCTGTTGGTCAGCTTGCGCTGACAGCCGGTATGAATCAAGCGGGGCTTATGGGATTATCGTAGAGACAGTTTATCGGCGGCAAGAAAAAAGAAAGCCGATCAACGCTCGTTGACCGGCGAGAGTCAATCAACCGCGACAATCCTTCACAGCCCGCTGGAAGGGCCGGGGCAATCCGAGCCGAGTTTGTTCGGGTCTCCCTCGGCAAGAGTCTGCACCATCTCGTCGTAGAAATAATCAAACCTTGCGGCGACCCCTGGCATGACCCGTTTGTCATACATCTGGCGGCTGCGGTCTATATCTTCCTTGAGCCGGTCGTAGAGGTCGCGGTTGCGGCGGCCTTCGGTCACTTTCTGTTCGTTGTAGAGCTTGATTTCGCTCACGAGCAGCCGCGCGAACCGTCGAGCGTCGTTGTGTTGTTTTTCTTCCTCTTCGCTCAACGCTCCTCTGGTCGGAGTCGGAGGAGGAGCCTCGACGCGACGCTGAGGATCGATGAGCGGGCCGGACTTGGCGATGACCGGAGTTTCCGGCGCAGGGGGTTCGGTTGCCGGGCGAAAATAAGTCGGCGTCGTGGGAATCGGCTGGTGCAGTTCGACCGAAGCGGGCGGCGCAGGAGGCCGCAACTCGCCCGAACCTCTCGACACCGGCGGGCGCAATTCGCCTGACGCCCGCTGCTGCGCGACCACTTCTTCCGACGGAGGTATGCGCGGCGTCAGCAAATCAGTAGGCATCGAAAGCGGCGTGCTCATTTGCGGCGCATTCACCTGCGGCGCGCTCGGCGCGGCAAGGGTTGCAGCCGGCTGCACCTCCGCCTGTTTGGGCGCGGCCTCGCTCACTCTGGCTCGGAGTGAAACCAGTTCGACCACGATCCCCGCCGTATGCACAAGGAGTTCTATGGCTTCTATGTTGACCGCATCGTCTCCGCGATCGGCGCAATCGGCGTAGAGCAGGGCGGCGGTCTTGCGGCGAACCCGCAGGGGAACAGATAGTATGCGCTGAGGTTGGAGATTGCCCAGTTTGGAGAGCAGGAGGTAGTTTTCAGCCTGCTGGTCAGGCGAGCCGTAAAATGTCTGCTGGGAGTCGAGCGCCGAGCGCAACGCGGTGTCGGCTTCGAGCGAGAATGACAACCCCCTTATCGAATTATTGCCTACCGTTTCATCGAACCCGCGCGCGGCCCAGGCCAGAGCGTTTGCGCCCTTGACCACGAACAACACGACGCGAGGGGCGAAGTTGGCCGCCCGCGCCACCAGCGCATTGAGCACCTCGGCCTGATTTCTCTGCTGATCGAGTTCGACGACCGAATCTCTCAAAAGCGCGATATCGGAGCCAAGCCGCACGCCCTGCGCGCTGGCTTCATCGATGGATGCGCTCACTTCAGCTTCGATTTGTGTCAGCAGTTCGTCCGACTCAGGCATGGCCGCAGCCGAATCCGTGCGCTCCAGCAGCCGGGTGAACGCCTCGTTGACCTCGCGCTGTAGGTGGCTGATATCTTGTTCGAGCAGGCCGAGCCTGGAACGCACCAACCCTTCCAGTTGTTGCCGCAGTCGAAGTTCACGCTCCTTTTCCACAGCGAGTCCCTCCTGATTTTGTTTATGAAGATCGTTCCTTGGGGACTAACGTAAGGAACCGTTTCGCGGAACCTGATTATCCCGCAGCGGTTATTTATTGTCAACACAAAGCCCTGCGCGCCGCCAGCGCGTCATATCGCGCTAACTCGATCCAGCCCTTCTCATTTGCCCTGTTTCACGCCAAACGCTGTTTCATCCTTGAAAATCAATTACTTGGGGGAAAAAGTTGTTGCATCGTCAATTGAAAAGTGGTAGAGTGCAAGCCTGTCAGCAAGCCCGTCCCCCAGGAAGGGCAAGCAAGCCCCACAATTTTTGAGATTCAATTGCAGGAATTTCTTCTACCGTCTCGCTCTCAGAGACAATCGATTGCTGAGATTTTTGAGGCTTTATCCGGCGCGTTGTCCTCTTGTCGTCAGACGCGCCAAAAAGAGCCGGGTACAGGAAACCTGGCCTGTCGCACACACGCGATCCCCAAGCTTCAAGCTCGTTCGGAGGTGCTACTTGAGTCAGGCAGCCAATACAATCTGGATAAACCGCTTGGGTTCTCAGTCCAAAGTGAGCGCAATTGTGAGCCGAAGTGTCCCTTCTCATCGCATCGTGGATGCCCTCGTGCTGATGGTCTTTCTGGCAGCGCTGGCAATCTGCACATCTATTTACTGGCGCACTCGTTCTGAACTCGACGCGGCGGCGGCAAAACATCAGGCCGCCTCCCTCAAAGTGCAGGAGTTGAAAGTCGAGACTGAACGCATCAAGCGCGACATCGAGCGGATGAAAACCGATCCCAGAATGATAGAGTCCTACGCCCGGCAAAGACTGGGGTTGATCCGCACGGGCGATGTGGTCATAAAAATCGGAAGCGATCAGGAAAACTGATCCGGCAATAATGCCACGCGCGCGACCGTCTCTGAACCCGACACAACCATAATTCTTCTTTCGCCTATCTCTGCATGCGCGCCTGCAGTTGGTCCGCAGGACGGATGATTGTCGTCGACTCGATCACCGCGCTCATATAGCGGTCAAGAAAATGTTTTTGTTCGCAGCCTTGAGGCGGAATCTTCCGGGGTCGAACCTTCCGCCTCAAGGCGGGACTACGAACTTCCTTTTCTTGAAATCTATAACTAATGAGAGTGACCGGAGAGTGAGTCCCTTTCGCCCTCCGGTTTTGGAGAAGAATTCAAGCCCAGCCTTTGATGAGCTTTTCTGTTCGCAACATTGATGCCTTCAGTCATCGCCATTATTCCCGGATCGTTGACACGTCAAACCCCGCTATTGTTAAATTGATTTCTCGCAAAGAGAGCTTGAGCATGCAGCACAGACAGGCCAAACAGATATCGCGTCGAAGACTCGCTCTGGCGATGCTCTGTCTGTTAGCTCACGGACTGCTCGTCAACGCCATACATTTTCACATCCCCGGCGGGCAGCAACCTCAGCCCGCTCGATCAAGGCTGAAGGCCGTTCAGAAAAGCGATTCGAATAATCCGCTCTCAGGCAGCCATACCGAATGCGTTTCGTGCCGTCTGCAACGCAATTTCGTCTCTGATGTCGTTCCCACTGCGGTGCATTTCGATCTCGTTACTCAGTCGCTGACCTGGGGACTTTTCATCCCTGAGCCTGCTCTGCAAGACTCTTTCTCTCTCTTTTCCTCGCGCGCTCCTCCTGCGGTCTGAAGCCTCGCTCCAATTCGCAAGCCATCGACGCCTGCGGGTCGCAGTGGAATCCCGCGCGTCGCAGTCGAATGCCGTCAGACTATTTCAGTCCGGCGCTTTTTCTCATTCGCTCAGAGGAGACTTCTTAATGCGCAAACATGCAATCATCTTCTTAATCCTTCTTCTGGTCGCGGGAACGATTCCCGCGCAGGCTCAATCCAACTCGACCCTTCGCGGCAAAGTCACTCTCGCCGCCGAAGGCGCTCCCATGCACAATGTCATAGTTTCGATAATTCAGTTGAAGCGATCGGTAGAAACCAATGACGACGGGGTTTATCAATTCTCAGACCTGCCTCCGGGCAATTACACCATTCTGGCTCACATCGAAGGATTTCCCGACGCCATAAAATCCGTTCAGGTCAGCGGCGAGACCACGCTCGACATCGAGATGAAACTCTCAGGGCCGCGAGAACAGATAACAGTCACTGCAAGCGGCAGCGAGCAACTCACATCTCAGGCATTTCAAGCGGTGACGACTCTCGATTCGACCTCTCTTGCCGAAAAAGCTTCTTCGTCGATAGGCGAAGTGCTTGACCGCGAGCCTGGCGTGGCCAAGCGCAGTTTCGGTCCCGGTTCGGCCCGTCCTGTCATAAGAGGATTTGACGGAGACCGCGTGCTTGTGCTTCAGGACGGCATACGCACAGGCTCGCTCGGCTCGCAATCGGGCGATCACGGCGAGCCTGTAGACGTGCTGGCGCTCGAAAGGCTCGAAGTCCTCAAAGGTCCTGCCACTCTGCTCTACGGCAGCAACGCATTGGGCGGAGTCGTCAATGCCATCACGGGACACGACTACGCGCACAAGGGAGTGCGAGGCTACTTCACCGCTCTGGGAGGAACGACCAACACTCAGGGAGGATTGAGCGGCGGAACCGAATATGGTTTCGGCAGATGGATGGTATGGGGCAACGGGTCAGGTCAGAGAACTTCGGATTACGACACTCCGATAGGCGAAGTCTTCAACTCCCGGACGCACGTCGGATCGGGACTCGGCGGATTCGGACGCTACAGCGACAAGAGATTCTTTTCCCTCAGCTACGGATATGACGATCGTCGATACGGCGTGCCTTTCGCCGCCGAGTTCGAAGGCGGCGAAGAAGGAGGAGAAGAAACCATCGATCTCAAGATGCGCCGTCACGATCTGAAATTCAACGGCGGCTTCCGCGACACCGGAAAGTACATCGATGCTTTCAAAGCGACCCTCACCTACAGCGACTACGAACATAAGGAGCTTGAAGGTGAAACGGTCGGGACAGTTTTCCGAAACAAGGTGTTCAACTATCGCGGAGTCTTCGATCAGCGTCGCACGGGTCGCTGGTCGGGCAGCTTCGGGTTCGAGGGATTGCTTCGCGATTATGAAACCATAGGCGCTGAGGCGCTCGCGCCTCCCGTAGATCAGAAGGCGTTTTCAGTCTTCACGCTTCAGGAAATCGATTACGAGCGAATCCGGTTTCAGCTTGGCGGGCGAGTCGAATACAACGGCTATGATCCTCGCGGTCTGCGTGATCGCTCCTTCACGGGATTTTCGGGAGCGGCAGGCGTGAGGGTCGGACTCTGGCAAGGCGGCGCGTTCGTTGCAAACTACACGCACTCTTATCGCGCGCCCGCGCTCGAAGAGCTTTACAATTTCGGGCCTCACATCGGCAATCTGACTTTCGAGATAGGAAATCCCAACCTCAAGCGCGAGGCGAGCGACGGGATCGATTTCTCGGTTCGCCACACATCAGACCGAGTGAGGGCGGAAGCGAATTTCTATTACTATCGCATCAGCGATTTCGTCTTCCTCGCTCCGACCGGCGAGATAGAAGACAACCTTCTGGTGGCCAATTATCTGCAAAGCGACAGTCGCTTCGCAGGAACCGAGCTTAACTTCGATGTCCATCTGCACAAATATATCTGGCTCAACACGGGCCTTGATTATGTAGATGCGGAGCTTTCCGAAGCGTCGGGGTCGCTCGTTGCGGGGACTTCGCTTCCGAGGATTCCGCCTCTGCGCGGCTCGGTCGGACTGGAGTTCGCTTACAAGGGATTGAGCGTCAGGCCGGAAGCCATTATGGTGAGGGATCAGGATCAGATATTCACCACCGAGACGCGCACTGCCGGATATGCGCTCTTCAACGTGGCAGCGACTTACAGCATCCCGCGACAGCACTTCGCGCACATCTTTTCGGTAAGCGCCTTCAACCTCGGCGACCGGCTCTATCGCAATCATCTGTCGTTCATCAAGGAACTGGCTCCTGAGATAGGCCGGGGAGTGAGGGTAAGCTACACGTTGCGTTTCTTCTAAACATCAACCTGTGCCTCCGCGTCTCGAAAGCGTGGAGGCGCAGGAATCGTGATAAAAGAATACTCTCAGATACTCTGCGTCTGCCGCATCACCCGCCATTTCGTTTGCAAGATACTGAAGTGATCCGATGCATTGCGAATAATGCGCACGAATTTGCCGCTTCGAGAGTCATTCAGGCAACGGCGTATTCGGTGAAGGGTCTGACATCCGGCGGCTGAAATCCCAGCACTATCTCGCTTTTCGGAATCCCGGCATCTTCCAAATCCTTAGCTATGCCATACTCGATCCCGTCTTCCTGAATCCAGATTTTGCCGTTGCGGTATCGGTTCAGGGAATCCATTGCACAACCTCCTGAGTATTGGCGTTAAGGATATTTCGTCTATCGCCATGCCCGCAATAATACCCGATTCTGCCCGATTCCGCTCCATCTCAAATCTGCCGCGCGTTTCTATTCAACCAGCCGGTTTGAACTCCTTCCAATCAGACTATAAACTTGTTCGTCTGATTCGATATGAATGATCATCTTTGAGGTACGACAGGCTGCCAGCCTGTTGATAACTTGAAGACATGAAAATTTGAAGAACAGCAGGCTGGCCGACGGCTGTACCTTTTCGGAGGAGAAAACGATTTGACTTCCATCGATGAAGAAGCTCTCTCATCGGTAGTCGAGCGAATAAAATCGGGGCTTGAAGCCGCTACCGAAATAGGTCGCTCCTTTTTGGGAAGAGACCTGAAAGTCGATTATAAGATCGGCGACGATCCGGTGACCGAAGCCGATCGCTCGATCAATGACGCGCTTCGCGAAATACTCCCGCGCGGCGATGAAGGATGGCTCTCGGAAGAAACCGCCGACGATTTGATCCGTCTGGAAAAAAATTCTCTGTGGGTAGTCGATCCCATAGACGGCACGCGCGAGTTCGTATCGGGCATTCCCGAATGGGCCGTCTCTATTGCTTATGTCAAAGACGGCAAAGCGGTCGCGGGAGGAGTGAGCAATCCGGCTACGGGCGAAGTCATCATCGGATCGCGCGTCACAGGAGTCAGCTACAATGGTCGGCCCGCAAGAATGAGCGCGGCGCAAAGTCTCGAAGGCGCGGTCGTGCTTGCCAGCCGCAGTGAAGTCAAACGCGGCGAGTGGGAGCGATTCATCGAATCGGGTTTCATACTCCGCCCCGTCGGATCGATTGCCTACAAACTCGCGCTCGTTGCCGCAGGGCTTGCCGACGCGACCTGGACTCTGGTCGATAAACACGAATGGGATATAGCCGCAGGCGTCGCGCTGATTGAATCCGCAGGAGGAGTGGCGCGCGGAGCGCGAAATACAAGCCTTGAGTTCAACAAACGCGACCCGCTGCTTCATGGCCTTCTGGCTTATCCTCCGTCTTTGGGAAATGAGATAGAAACACTGCTCGGCCTTGCGCCCTGACTGGACGCATTGAAAACCGCGCGGATATAATTTCCGCCCTCCGAGGTGGGCGACTCTCGGCGAGAGTCTATCAGTGGAATTTTCTTCAGTCGTTAAAATCAAATCGAAAGAATTCGACGCATGAAAAAATTTTTCGCGCCGCTCGCGCTGCTTCTGCTCTCCCTTTCCGCTTTCGCGCAACAATCATCGAAGCCCATTCAGGACAACAGCTTTCTCCTCGAAGAAGCCTACAATCAGGAGCGAGGGGTCATTCAGCACATCAATGCCTTTCAACGACTCCGGGGCGGCAACTGGATTTATACCTTCACGGAAGAATGGCCTGTAAAGAGCCAGCGTCATCAACTCAGCATCACGCTTCCGGTTCAGCGCATCGCTTCGAACAACGGGCTTGGCGACATCGCGCTCAATTATCGTTATCAACTGATGGGAAGCGGCGACGCGCGAGTGGCCATCGCGCCGCGCGCATCGCTTCTCTTTCCGACTGGCGACGAGAAAAAAGAACTGGGATCGGGCGGCGCAGGCTTGCAGTTCAATCTTCCCATAAGCGCGATGATTCACCCCCGAATAGTCACTCACATAAACGCGGGAACTACGCTGACGCCTTCGGCTAAAAACGCCCAGGGAGTGAAAGACAACAAAACGGATTTCAACCTCGGCCAGAGTTTTATCTGGCTGGCTCACCAGAATTTCAACGTGATGTTTGAAACCGTGTGGAACAGTTTCGAGTCAATCGAAAGTCGG
>CAZPQE010000010.1:0-31556 GCA_964588615.1 uncultured Clostridia bacterium
CGCGTATTTGCCTCGCGGAGGCAGGTCGGTGAAATCGTACTGGCGATGAATGGGCCTGGCATTCGATCCGGTGATGACGATGATCTTCTTCAAACCCGAGGCGATGTATTCATCAATAATGAGTTGGATTGCGGGTTTGTTGATCACCGGGAGAAGTTCTTTCGGATAGGCGAGCGAAACGGGCAGCATCCTCGTTCCTGACCCGGCAGCGGCGATCACTCCTGTTACTACTTTCATGTTCCGGTCTCCTCCGAAAAAGTTTGTAGTCCCTCCTCAGGCGGAAGGTTGCAGTAGCCTGAGTTTCCGGCTAAAGGCCGGTACTACGAACCGTTTTTCATCCTTTCAGGGCGTCGCGCAGCGATATGGAGGCCCCTCAGAAAATGTCCAGCCGTCGGCCAGCCTGCTGATGTTCAAATTATCCTTCTTTCCGTGTGCCAACAGGCTGGCAGCCTGTTGTACGTCTCTGACTTTTTATTCGCCTCCATCATCGCTTAGGCCCGCTCACAGCCTCTCGCGGCCTCCTTCATCAATCGGCACGATGGTTTCCTTCTCCTCGCTCTTACTGAGAGTCGCGGCAAGAAGGGTGGCGAGGAGCATAATCGCCGCGCTCGTCCAGTAAGGAGTTCGCCCGTAGCCTTCTCCTTTTGGATCAAACTCCAGCAGAATGCCTCCCGCTATCGGCCCGATGATCCTTGCGAGGCTTGCTACAGAAGCCATCACACCCAGCAGGCTTCCCTGATGCGCCGAGTCGACGCTCTTCGAGGCCAGGCCGTTGAGCGTCGGCGTGGCCAGGCTGTTTCCGACCGCAAGCGCGGCGGTTGCAAGAATCAACGCTGAAACCGACGCGCTGGCGGGCAGAAAGAACATACCTATGGCAAGCACCACAGTTCCCGAAGCAGCCAGCGCCCGGTCTCCGAATATTTTCACCAGCCGACCGAGCAGGCCTCCCTGAATCACCACGCCCAGCATTCCCACGAATGCGAACAGGTAGCCGTTGTGCGTGGAATCGAATTCAAACCGATGGCTTGTGAAAAGCGGATAAGTCGCGGTCATCATGGCGAAAGCGACTGTGGCGAAAAAGTAAGTCGCCATCACCGCCCGCAGTTGCCAGCCGCCTGACTCGCGGAGCATCCCGGTGATCGAAGGCCGCGTCCCGGCGCGGCTTTCGCGCGAACGGCTTTCAGGCAGCAGGAAGTAGAGCGCGGTTGCGTTTGCCGCCGACAGTGCAGCCGCGAAATAAAACGGGGCGCCGGGCGAGATATCGCTCATCAATCCGCCGATGACCGGGCCGACGATGAATCCGAGCCCGAAGGCTGCTCCGATCAATCCCATTCCCTTCGAACGCTGTTCGGGCGGAGTCACGTCGGCAATATATGCCTGCGCGGTCGAGATGTTGCCGCCGGTTATGCCATCGATTATGCGCCCGACGAAGACCAGCCACAGCGCGTCGGCAAGCCCCATTATCAAAAAGCCAATCGCTGTGCCGATCAGACTCACGAGCAATACCGGTCTTCGCCCAATCCTGTCGGACAGTTTGCCGAGAATCGGGGCGAAGATGAACTGCATCACAGAGAATGCGCCGAGCAGCAAGCCTATGGCCGTCTCCGACGCGCCGAACTTTTCGGCATAAAGCGGCAGGACAGGGATGACGATGCCGAACCCGACGAGGTCGATGAATATGGTTATGAAAATGATGACGAGAGGCGACCGGTTCTTCGACATGTTATTGCTGAAATCCCCTGCGACCGCTAGAGAATCTGCCACGCCAGCCGGAGCAAATCTCTCTTGAGCGTGACGTAACTTTGCTCGCCCATCAGCGCGCCTATGAGTATGGTTCGCACTCCCCGATGAAAACGGGCGAGGAGGACGAGTGCGTCGGTGAAGATGTGTCCCATAAAAGTGCCATGATAAAACCGCGGCAGGTAGTAAGAAGCGTGCTCAAGTTCCCGGCCTATCTGATTGCGCCATTCTCTGTCATAAGCGGCGTTGGCGCTTTTGTAATCGCGGCTGTCGCAAATCGCATCGGCGAGGAGGTCGGCTGATTTGAGGGCGAAGAAAATCCCTTCGCCGGTTATCGGGTCGGCGAAACCTGCGGCGTCGCCCGCAAGCGCCCATCCTTCGCCTGTGGCCTGAAGAGATGGCCAACTGCGAAGATCGAGCGTCGGAATCTTCGCTCCAAAAAAAGTCGTTCGCTCTGCTTCGGGGAAACGCCCTCCGTAGTAATCCCGCACGAAGTCTGTGAGCATAGACCGCAACTCGTCGCTGGTCTTCTCGCCGAGTTTCGAAGCCACGCCGAAATTCATCGCGCCCGGACGCGGGAATGCCCATAGGTATCCAGTGAAATCCCTGGGAAAGGCCACCAGAGCCTCTTCCCTGTCGCCCTCTTCGGCTGCGATGTTATATCCGAAAGCCAGCGCAAGATCATGTTTTGGAAAGATGCCGATGAGCCGTCGGCGCGTGGAGCTTGCCGCGCCGTCTGCTCCGACTAAAAACCTCGCCCTGAAATTCTGCCCGTCGCTCGTCCTGAGTTTCCACCCGTCGGAATCGCGCTTGAAATCAGTGACGCCCGCTCGGATGAATCTCGCTCCTGCTTCGAGCGCGCGGTCGAGCAGGAGGCCGTTGAGCTCCTGACGTGAAAAGATGGCGAACGGAGTCTTGAACCTGACAGTGACTCTGCGGTTGAGAGGCGAAATCATCGTGAGGCTGTAAACCAGTTTGCGAGGCCGGTCTGTGTCTTCGAGCAGAAAGGAGAACTCTCGGAGGGCGCGCGTGGGTACTCCTCCGCCGCAGGGCTTCTCCCATGCCCCGCGCGGGTCGAATAGCAGGAGGTCGCGCCCGGCGCAGGCCAGCCGAGCGGCCAGATGCGCTCCGGCAGGCCCCGCGCCTATAATGGCAATCTCCCCCGAACCGTCTGACATAAGAAGACAGTCTAGCGGCGTGGCTTGCGGCTTATCAAGCCCGTCTCAAAAACGCTTCGCCGCTGTCGACCCTCCTCTCACTGAGCGCATGCGCAGGAGCTATTGCGAATGTCGCGGTCTGTGATCGAACATGAGCCGCCTCCTGTGAGCATCTGAAGGGAAGCCGCGCCGCGAAGCGAGCCTGCGTCCGCCTGCGCGCTCAATCGCCTGACGGAAGAATTGTGAATGAGTTTGAAGGTGTTGCCTGTTCTCGTCGCCGCTCCTCTGCCCGTGATGATCGTCCCCGCGCAGCAGAAGATGTAATCGCCCGTCTGCGAATTCCACATCAGCGATCTTGATGAATAAGCGTCATCCTGAAGGCAGACATCGAAGACCGTCACGGTGAAACTGCATTGCGCCTGATTGCCTCCCGCGTCCTTCGCCGTGCAGGTGACGGTCGTGACTCCTGCGGGAAAAGCCGAACCCGAAGGCGGATTGCACGCGACGCTCACAGGGCAGTCTCCTGCGGCGACAGGCGCGGAGAAAGAAACCGCTCTGGGCGCGCTGCCTGTAGTCGAAGTCGTGGCTATCACCTGCGAAGGACACTTGATCGTCGGCGGGTCGCTCGGCGTCACTGTCACCTCAAGCATGGCATTGGCGGCGTTCCCGCCGCTGTCTCTCGCCCGCAATCTCACTGTCCCGCTCGTGGCCGCGCAGCTTGCCGCAACATCAGCCCTGATGGCGCCTCCTGCATTCTTGATGTTTGTAATCGAAATGCCTGTGGCTGCGCCTCCATCGATTGTTTTGACCGTGAGTGTCGAAGCGTCATCCTGATCGTCTGAAACCGCGGCGATGTTTGCCTGAGCTATCGCCTTCCCCTGCTGAAGCGCGACCACAGAGGTCGTTATCGCGGGAGGGACGATATTGGGTTCGCACGGGCAGAAGACATAAGCCTGATCATCGCGGAGAGTCTCGGCACCGATGGT
Source organism: uncultured Clostridia bacterium (assembly GCA_964588615.1). Lineage (GTDB taxonomy): Bacteria > Acidobacteriota > Blastocatellia > UBA7656 > UBA7656 > UBA7656. The sequence continues at coordinate 3,884 of CAZPQE010000010.1, forward strand.
TTCGCCATCTATAGCCACCGGCAGACCCATTCGCTGACTGATTCTGCTGTCAGATGCCATGACGCTCTGGGCCTGAGTCCATACGCCTCCCGTCTGCTTGAAAACATAAACCGATCCCCTGCTTTCCTCTCTGGCCGTCACCGTCGATAGCGCAATGGGACCGGGAGCGCCGATTGCCAGAGTGTCTCCGCTGATGGCAAGCGATGCGCCGAATTCCAAATCGTACCCGCTCACCCCGGCGACGAAGACGAGGCCGGATGGCTTCAACTCCTGCTGTTTCGTCCATACACCCCCTGCCCACGTGAATACATGCACCGAACCTTAGGCAGACCAGCATCCTGGCCCGAGCCCCCGACCAATGTTCTGGAAGCTCCGACCATTAGCAGGTCGCCCTCTAGCGCCACCGCGTCGCCGAATACAGTGCTGGGGCTGCCTGCCATCAGTCTCTGCTCTTCCGTCCATACCTCTCCCGATCTCACAAACACGTGAACCGCCCCGCTGACCGAGTTCAAAAAAGGAGCCCCGACTGCAACCGTATTTCCGCTTATGGCCACCGCATGCCCATATTGATCCTGGTTTCCGAATTGCGACGGCTCCAGCTTTTGTTGAAAGCTCCATTGCTCGCCCTGTCGAACGAAGACATAAGCGGCCCCGTGATGGGCCTGCTCCGGCGCTTGCTGCTCTCGGCGCAACGCGCAGATGACAGCAGTATGGCCGTCTATCGCAGACGATCTTCCGAACCAATCATCAGCCGCTCCGTCAGGCGCAATCAGTTTCTGTCGCTCGCTCCAAACCTCTCCCGATCTTGTAAACACATAAGCCGATCCCTGATTTGCGTTCACGCCCACATCGTCCTCGATTGCGCCGATGATGAGGGTATCCCCGCTTATCGCTACAGAACTGCCGAAGTGGTCGCCTGCCTCGCCGTCCGAGGCGGTCAATATCTGACGCAGATTCCAAAAAGTTTGATCTCTTACAAAAACATAAGCCGCGCCCTGATTCGCATTCGATCCCACCTCGGCAAAAAAGTGGCCGACGACAGCTATATCTCCGTTGACGGCCACGCCGCCGTGCAAGCCGCCCTCGTCGGGCGAAGTCAATATGGCCTGCTGGCCGTAGACGGCTGTCTGCATCATCGCTACTTCGACGCGCGGCGGACGACCCGTCGCGGATTCAGCATCGATTATGCGAGTGGTCGCAGCCATTGCCGCAAAACAGATCATCGCTGCCAGTACTATCAGCATTCTTTCCCGACCAAACTTTCGTCTCTTCATATTTTTCCTCACGTTCGTAGTTCCGCTTTGAGGCGGATGATTGTAGAGGCGTGAACTTCCGGCGCCGCTGACCATTTTCATCCTTTCAGTACGGCGTCGCTGAAGACATGGAGGTAGAGTGTTTCTCGTCGGCGATGAGCGAACGAATCGGCATAAGGTCTTCTCTGGTCACGTAAGCGCACGCGCCGGCGCGTCGGGCGGCCTCTCGCAAACGCTCGTCGTCGTAGTTGGTCACGATGACGATCTTCGCCTGCGGGAAAGCCGCTATTATCTGCGCCGTCGCCGTCAGTCCGTCCAGATTTTTCATCTTCAAATCCATCAGCGCCCAGTCGGGTTGAAACTTCGAATAAGCCGCAAGCGCCTCGATCCCGTCGCTGCATTCGTGGAAGCGGTCTGCAAGGTCTGAAAGTATTTCTCTCAGCGCGCGTCGCATTCGCGGGTTGTCATCGACTATGAGGATCGCCGCTTTCTTCATAATCGCCTCTCGCGCCGAGTATCGGAAAAACGAGGAGAGATTGGCATTCGCAATGATTCGTATTTTTCTACGAACAAGTGCGTATCCGCGAAGAATTCGAAGAAGGAAAGGTGAAACAAACCGGCGCACAGGAGCGCGCAGAAGAGCATTCGACAGAAGCGGTTCAGAGTATGAAGCGATCGCACGCAATCTCGTTGATGCTTCTGACTCTCTTGGACTTTCTTCGATCGCTTTGCGGATCAGAGTTCGTCTTTGTGCGAGAGGGCGAACTTCATCAGGGCGTGGTTTCCCTGAAGTCCGAGTTTCTGGCAGATGTTCGAGCGGTGCGTCTGAACGGTGCGGTGGCTGATGAATAACTCCTGGGCGATTTCCCGGCTCGTTTTGTACTCGGCAAGGAGCCTTAGGATTTTGACCTCGGTTGGCGTGAGGTCTTCGATCCCCGGCGCGGGGCTTGTCATTACCCAAATCTTTTGAGTTTATGAGCGAGCAATACACCTTCAACCAAAGGTTGCAATTGAAGCCAGCCGCGCCAGAGTGTTATCCAGCCCGGCAGCCCGTCACCCTTGCGGTTGAGGTGCCCACCCAAATGACCCAAAGCCAGCACCACATCTCGCACGCTCTTGAGCTTGCGTCCGGTCTTGACTTCGAGAACTTCCAACTCCACTTCCTTCAGCCCCGACTCCGCTGCCGGAGCCTCTGGCTCTTGTCGCGCGTGTTCGCGCAGGTCGAGCAGCCTCAAGGCGACCATACTCTTGATGGCTGTCGCCGACATCAATGCCTGGCCTGTCTCCAGTTGCAACTCTTCGACTTTGAGTCCGGTTTTGAGCGCCTTATGAAACTCTTCGCACAGCCAACGGGCGTTCTACTGTTGAGCACATTGGCGCGCCAACTCGAAACTCGTCCGTTGACCATCGCACAGCAGAATCCATTCCAAAGCTTCTTCCCCTTCGGGAGGGTTCTCTTCCCAAACTCGCACCAAAGTGCAACAGATCGGCGGGAGTTTGCCAACGCCGTTGCCCGGACGATAGGGCGCGCGGATAGAGACTTCGACACTGCTAATGCTCAACTGCGCTGTGCTTGCGGGCTTTCGATCTCGGCCTCGCAACTCCAATTCCATCTGGCCAATACAAGCCTGGGCGCGGGCCGTCTCAAAGAGCATTCCTGCGGGCCGACCTTATTCCTCGATCAAGGCGCGGTCTTGTGCTGCTCGCACGACATAGCCATGCCCGCATTCTTCACAACTGCGCAGATATTCATAGATGTCGCTGCCACGATCAGTGACTCGCACCCAGCGCACACTTTCATCAGCAGGCTTCTCACCCAGCCGATAGGTCGTCTGCTCCCACAATTGGGATTCTCGCTCTCGGCTCAATTGTTGTTTGCGCGTCTCACCCTTGGGCTGGGGCTTGCGCATATAGTAGAGTTGATCGGCAATCCCCAGCAGTTTCACTGGCGGGCGACGCGCACCGGCAGGCAATTGATCCAGATCTGGCCAACTGACGGCCAGTGTCGTATGGAGCAGAAAGCCGATCTGTTTGTCTTTACTGGCTCCAACCGGCCCCAATCCAGTCATCGGCAGGTGATCGGTCCAGGCTATCTCGGAGGTATCTTCAGGCAACAGAAACGTACCCGGCTCCTTGATGGCTTCCATCACCAACTCCCGATGGGTCGCTTGCACATCATCAGGAGTCGCTTACGGATGTGCAAACAAGTTATAGGCAGCTTTCAGAGAGTACCAGCGAGGGAAAGTCTGCGGCAACGAGGCTCCAGGCATGGCTGCCATGGCCTGAGCGATGTCGATAACTCGTTGGTTGCGTCTGATGTCGCCCAAATCCAAGTCCCCGAAATGAATCTCGGCCCACCCTTGGGGGTCGAGGTTGTAGTCACTGATAACCAAATGTCTTTCTCCTATGGGTAAGTTCTTTCTTCCATAGGAGAAACCACTCAACCTATGGCTGTCAAGAGAAGTGAAAAGATTTGGGAATGACAAGTGTAAAGCCAGGTCTCTTTCTCAGAACCGATGGCTTCCATCAGGTAGTCCGCGCCCGAACGCGCATCATCGAGGTAAGCATTGGCGCCGGTCGCGCGGAATGCCTGAATGAAAAACAGGACGACTCCGGGCGTTCCGCTGTAGAGAGTCGCGTTGATCGATATCGGGTCGGCGGGATCCGACGGCTACGCGGTTCCATTGGTCGTCCTGACTGCCGAGGCGAGAATCCACCGCCCGGCTGCGACGGCCTTTTGCAGATAGCTCTTTTCTGAAGCTGCGACGGGTTGAGCGAAAAGAGTCAGCGTCAATGCCGCGACCAATATCTTTTTCATCAGCCTCAACCTCACTTCATTGTTTTTGCGGCCTTGTCTTTCGATTCCGTTATCGAGCCAGCGGCGTTGACCATTCGCAGATGGGTCACGAAGCCAGCGCAGAAGAGGGTCGTTCCGATTATCTCAAGCCCTTCTTCGAACATGGCTTGCATCGCTCTCGACATTTCGAGCGGGATCAGGCGCGCTTCCATAGCCTCAAACGACACGGCTCCGATCCAGCAGCAGACAGCAGCGAGAGTTATTACGAGAGGCTTTTTCTCTCTGGCGAAAATCAGAGAGAAGAAAAGAATCAGACCGACGACGGCCACCAGTATGAGCGGAAAGAGGAGGATTATCCAGTCCCCCGCGCCAACTCTGACCAACGCGCCTGTAGACCTTAGATAAGGAGCCACGCTTTCGTGAACCTGTCCGATCTCATCGGCTGACAAAGCGATGAAGAAGAATCCCACTGCCAGCCATCCAACTTTGTATGTCCGTCTGAATCTGGTCGCCACTGGCTCAGTCGCCGACGAGAGCAAAGCCAGCATTCCCGCCAGCAGGAGTAGCGCACTCGAAAACCAGACCGCCAGCACTCCTTCTCGCTTGAGATCAAGCTGGTACTTTAAGAAATCAACCAGTGTGACAAGCTGGGCTACAGATGTCGGTTCGGACTGTGCGAATAGAAACGGCGCGTTCATTGCGATCAACAGCAGATCAATTACGATTATAAGGAACAAGACAGCGCGTAGTTGTCGCGCTGATAATTCGAACTTCAGCAAAACGCCTTTGCACCTCCACATTCAGGCATCGAGTGTCAATTCGCCGGTCAGAAGACGATAAGTTTTATACGAAATGACTGGCGATTGCCAGTTGGGGCGGGACAAAAGATCAAGGCCGGCCAGGAGCCTGAATGTATGATGTATCGCTCCTGACCGGCCTTCCCGGTCTACCGTTTCCGAGAAAACAATCAACTCACCCGGTAGACCTTGCCCTTGAAGACGACGACGACTTTCTGGCCTATCGAAAAGTACTCGGCAAGCCGCGGATCTCTGGCGAGCAGGCTGAAGAATTCGTCGCTTCCGAATTTCAAATCCACAACAGGCAGAGTCGATCCCGGCTTGAATTCAGTGTCCGTCCACACTCCGTCCTTGAGGGTGAAAGTCTTATCCTCGATCGTTCGGATAGAAGTGAAATCGTCATCATAAGCCTGGATCGTTTCAGCCTGAGCCATCTTCTTGTCTGCCTTGCTGCGGGCTACTCCCGCCGCGCCTTCCGACGCGCCCGGCGCCATTGTCATCTGATCGAGCATCCGCCGCCTCTCCATCGGCATAGGCTGACGGTTTGCGGTCTTTATGTCTTCAGTGACCAGATAAGAAGTGTAGGGAGTGACTATTCCATGTCGAGTGCCGAGAGCGATTATCTCATCGACGAGTTCGCGGTTTTCGCCGTTGAGTCGAATCTGTTCGAGGAGGAATCCGACTCTCCGCGTGGCCCACAATCGCGGAAGGAAGTTGTTTTCGGATCGCTCTGCCGGAAAGCTCTGCCCCGCGTAAGAAAGAGATTCGTTGCGCCCGCCAACCTTGCCGGTGAGTCGAACATTTGCGTTGTTGACAGAGTTTTTGTATCGCCCGATGACCGTCAGTTGCGACCCCTTGAAAAGGTCGGGGAGATTTCTCGGATACATCAACTCGGCTTCCACGCCTCCCAGATCGAGATGAAGTTCAGCGAGAACTGGGTGATTTACTTTGGCAAAGAAATTCGACACTTTGACTTCCAGGTCTTCACCAGGCTCGATGTAATCGTTCACACCGCGATTGTCTGCCGAGAGTTTATCGAGAAGATTGGTATTGAGGTCGTGGCCGACGCCGAATGAAAACAGTCTCACACCGGCGCGGTTGGCCTCCTGCACGTTTCTGGTTATCTGTTTGATGTCGGTAGCTCCGACCGTCGGTTTTCCATCGGTGGCGAATACGATCATCGCCGGGCGGTCTGAGGATTGAAACTGACGCATGGCCGCCACCAGCGCGTCGTTGATGTTCGTTCCTCCCTCGGCGCGCAGTCGCTCGATGAAAGCTCTGGCTTCGCTCTTAGAGTCGCGGCTTGCGGCGACAAGACTGCCTTTCATCAGATGCTCTTCGCCTGAAAACGAGATAATGTTGAACCGGTCTCGTTCCGAGAGTGACTCGACGCCGAAGCGCAGGGCGGCTTTAGCCTGATCGATTTTTTCGCCGCTCATCGAGCCTGATGTGTCGAACACGAAGACTACATCTTTTGCCATGCGCTCCTGCTCGCTGATGTTGACCTTCGGCGATATGAGCATCAGGAAATATCCATCCTTGCCCGGCTCGCGGTGAGTGACGAGCGAGAGGCCGAATTCTTTTTCGGAAAGCGAGTAGTACAACTGAAAATCTTTCTGCGCCTCCGCGCCTGATTCCTCGAAGCTCAATCGCGCGCGACGCTCGCCGTCTCTGGAAACGGAAATCTTGTGCGAGGGAGAGAAGACATTTTTCAGATCGATTGGCGAACTGATCTCCACGCTTGCGGCTATCTGCGCGACGGGCTGTTGCATGATGCGACGCCCCGCGCCGAGATCATATCTGTAAGAAACAGTCCCGCCTTCGTTGCGCAGCGTTTGGGTGTAGGCGAGTTCTATCTTCCTGGTGCTGTGAGGCTCGATGGGAAAGACGCTGGCCTGAAAGAGGTCTTTGCCGACGTATTCGAGCAACCCCGGATCGATCTGTCGGCGAACTATTTCGTTGTAAATCTGCCTGGCCTTTCTGCGATCCATCACCTCGCCCGACATGCGTTTTTCGCCGTCGTAGATTGCGAAATCCGAAACGGACGCGCTCTCAGGAACAGGAAAGAAGTACTGGCCTTCGAGTCTGTAGGGAGTTTCGTTTTCGAATACCTGCTCGACTCGGGTCGTGGCTACCTGACCTTCTATGCGGGTTGTGATTTTGATCGATTTGACTTTGAGGACTCTTGGGAGCGGGCGTGGTCGCGGAATAGGCGGTTGCGGGCAACGGTGACAATCGTCCGGGATTATTATTCCCTGCGCGTAAGCCGCCCCCGTCAGGCACACTACTGCTGCGAGGGTTCTGATTATTTTCATGCACATCTTAGTTCTCTCCAATGTAGAAAGCGGAGGGTTCTCAAGTTAAAATCGCTAACGCTCCAGCCCGTGCTCTGGCTTGAGAACCTCCGCCACTGTATTGAACGCATCAGGGAAAAATGCTTGCCAGTTTTTTGAAGAAAACTTTTTCGGCCCGGCTTCATCTCGATTCCTGAATGCCGTAGGCCGACCCCAGCCACGCGGAGTACCAGAGGTTTGCAAGCATCTGCGCTCCGGCTGCGAGACGCGCGGAGGCGAACTGCTTCGATTGAGGGTTCCTGTTGTTTTGATCCCATCGCGCTTCCTTATCCATCCGGTAAAGCTCCGGGACCTGGCTGTAAGACTCGAAGAGAAACTTCATGGTGTCAGCAAACACATCATCGAGTTTGCGGGCAGGTTTGACTGCAGAGTTGAAGTCCTCGAACCTGATTTGCGCTTTAACATACTCTCCTTCGAATCGCCAGTGAAGAGGCTCGCGTGTGAACATCTGGGGATTCGAGCTCGTGCTCCACCCGTTGTAGTGAATCGAAGTGTGAAGCGGCTGCGCTCCGTCCGCCACGTAATGTCCGAGCAGCCCCGCGTAGTAGACGATGTTCTGCTCTATCTGCTCGCGTTCCGCCGCGTTGCGCGGGTCTCGCCACAATCGAAACAATACCTGGATTCGCTGATAGCCTTCGAGTATGGCATAAGGCAGAAAGCCTACATCTTTTGGGTCTTTTCCCGAAGCACGAAGCCAGTCCGAATACTTGTAGCGATCATCGGGAAGAGCCTGAAAGTTTTCCATCTTATCGATATCGATGAAGTGATCCGACGATTGAGCTTCGTTGAGAGCTTTGAAAAATTCTCGCGTGTCGCGCCAGCGATCAGGCTCCGGGCCAAGGAACGCGAGCCGCGCGCCAGCGTTTCTGAAAAACGCAGGCACATCATCAGGCAACCGTTCGGCTGCCGCCCGATTGATCCAACGATGGCCCTCATCGCCCCAGGCATTGACTGAGGGCGCGTTGAAAATAGAAACGATGATTGAAAGAACGAACAAAGCGGATATCGCTTTTCTGATTTTCACAGTCTTCGATCTCCTCCAGAAACTGGGACATTCAATCCTCAGTATGCTCATTGCCGTCGTAGTGCAGGATGAGAGGCTCCTCATCGACTACGGTTTCGAGATGCACCGCGCGGCCCCAGAGCTTCTGCACATATTCGAGCGTCTTGCGCGCATATTTCATATCCATCTCCACTCCCTCGTATCGGTGCGTGAGGTAAAGCTCGCGGTTGCCATCGTAGTCTCCGTCGGTCACTTCGATGTGGGGGAACCCGAAGTTGGTCATATTCGAGACTAACTGGTCGCGCACTTTCTCCCACCGCTTTTCCGTCACTGTCCATTCCTCATCATCGACCAGTTCGTAAACAAACAGGTCTAGCTCCTCGCAGAGTTCTTCGGTGAGGTAGTTGCGAAGGAAAGAGATGTCGTTATCGACTTCGCGGACCTCGAACATCTTCTCGCGGCCTTCCCCGCCCTTTCGCCCGAATTTCTCGCGCTCTTCGTCGCTCGGCGTATCCCAACGCTTTTCGATGTCTTCCCATATTTTGTAGCCGATGTAGTAGGGATTCAACTGTCCCTTGTGAGGCGAGACGACTCCGGCATGAAGCTCGGCGAATTCGATATGTTCGCTGTCGTTGATCTCCATCTCGCGCATGATTCGAGAATGCCAGAACGACGCCCAACCTTCGTTCATCGTCTTGGTCTGCATCTGCGGGACGAAGTACTGCATTTCATCATGCAGCATGGCCATGATGTCGCGCTGCCAGTCTTCGAGCGCAGAGGAGTTCTTCATTATGAAATACACCAGGTCTTTTTCCGGGAGGTGAAGCCGGGAGCGACGCGGCTGCTCTTCTCTCTCATCGGAATCGGCTTCGCCTTTCTCCTCCTCAGTGAGCAGATCGTCATAGCGGCCTTCCGTCTTTCTCGTTCCTTTCTTTTTTCTGTCGAGGTCGTCGTTTTCCCGCTTGATGAAAAAATTCGGATCGATGTGCTCTTCTATCGAAAGCACCGAGTCGAGGAACTCTTCGACGACCTTGCGGCCATAGGTGAATTCGTATTCTTCCATTCGGCGGGCATGGCGCGCGGTTTCATCGACCATCCGCCGATTGGTCTTCGCAAACCATGCGTTGTGCTTGAAGAAGTCTACGTGTCCGAGGACGTGCGCTATTACGAGTTTGTTCTGCAGAGGCGAGTTGGTTTCGAGCAGGAAAGCGTAAGAGGGGTTGGAGTTGATGACGACTTCATAAATCCTCGACAGCCCCAGATCGTACATCATCTTCATGCGGTGATATGCCTTGCCGAACGTCCAGTGCGAGTAGCGGCCCGGCAGCGCGTAAGAGCCGACTTCGTACATCACGGTGGCCGGCACGATTTCGAAATGCACCGGAAAAGGGTCGAGGCCGAATTTCACGGTCGCTATCTCCCATATCTGCTCTATGGCCGCTTCCAGTTCCCGGACTTCCCTGTCTATCATAAGCCTCGCTAAACCTTCTCGCCGCGCTTGCCGAAAAACTCCTTGAGCGCGGGATAAACGTCTTCCTTGTCATCGATTCGCACGCCGGTGAATCGATCCTGATTCCTGAGCCTGTCCTTGAAAATCGAAAGCAGCGCGCCCGATGACCTTCGGTAGCTCGAAGCGCCCTCTTCGCCTATCTCGCCATAGCCGAAAAGGTTGCAGGTCGAGATTAACTCGTCGGCCAGCCTGACAGCCTCGTCGTTGTCAGAGTAATAGTTGTCGCCGTCGGAAAAATGAAATGGGTAGATGTTCCAGTCTCTCGGCGGGAATCGCTCGGCAATTATGTCGAGCGCAAGGCGGTAGGCCGACGACACCACCGTGCCGCCGGATTCGCCCTGAGTGAAGAACTGCTCTTCGGTCACTTCCTTCGCTTCGGTGTGGTGGCTGATGAAGACGATCTTCACGTTGTCGTATTTGGTTCTGAGAAAGCGCACCATCCAGAAATAAAACGACCGGGCTATGTACTTCTTGAACTCGCCCATCGAGCCTGAGACGTCCATCACCGGGATCACGACAGCGTTGGATTCATACTTTGTTTCTTCTTCCCACGTCTTGTATCTGAGGTCTTCCTTTTTGAAAGGGCCCAATTTGGCCTCTCCTTTTTCGCGCGCCTGGCGTCTTATGTTTTCAAGTATCGAGCGGCGCTTGTCGAGGTTGGACAGGATGCCGGACTTTCTAATCTCAGTGAACCGGGTGGTGCGGGATTGCACGGCCTGTTTGGCCTTGTCTTCGAGGTAAGGCAGGTGGAGGTCTTCGAAGATGAGCTTTGCGATATCGTCTATCTCGACCTCGGCCTCGTAGTAATCCTGTCCGGGTTGATCGCCTGCGCCCGGCCCCCGACCCGGCCCCTGTCCGGGCTGTCCTTCGCGGGCGATCACGTCTCCGACCTGCGAGTTGCCGTCGCCCGTGCCGACGTGTTTTTTCTTGCGATAGTCGAAGCGGAATTTGTACTCGTCGAGCGAGCGGATAGGGACTTTGACCTTGCGCTTGCCGTCCGAAAGTATGATCGATTCGTTGGACACTATAGAACCGAGGTTTTTCTTTATGGCCTCGCGCACGCGCTCTTTGTGACGATCCTGATCGATCATGCCCTTGCGCTGAAGCGACCAGTCGTTTCTCTGAACTGACATAGCTGACTTCTCCCCGACCAAGCACAGCAGGCTGGCGGCCTGCTGCCTGTTCAAATCTTCACGCCTTCAAAGTGTCGACAGACTGGCAGCCTGTTCCGACTCCCGAGGGTTAAAAGCCCGCGCCTCCCCGAGGGCTGCGCGGGCAATCTGTAAAGGCGCACTGCTGCCACGCCTATCGCGCCATCAGCGAGCCGACGTAGCTGAGAAGCTCGTTCGCGCAGTGGGCGCAGTAGCCGTGCTGGGTCACCAGCCGGTCGATGACCTCGTTGATACGACGCAACTGATCGGTGTCCGGGGTCTTGGCCGAAGTGGTGATCTTAACCAGGTCTTTCACATCGGCGAAGATTTTCTTCTCGATGGCTTCCTTCAACCGCTCATGCGAGCGGTATTCGAATGGCTTGCCTTTTCTGGCGTAGGTCGAGATGCGGATTAGTATCTCCTGACGGAAAGTGTTCTTGGCGTTTTCGCTGATTCCGATCTGTTCTTCGATTGATCGCATGAGCTTCTCGTCAGGCTCGATCTCGTCTTCGGTGATCGGGTCTTTGATCTTCTCCTTGTTGCAGTAGGCTTCCACGTTGTCGAGGTAGTTGTCGCAAAGCCCTTTGGCCATTTCCTCGAACGAGTAGACGAAGGCGCGTTGCACATCGTTTTTAGCAATCTGGTCGTACTCGCGGCGGGCGATAGACACCAGATTCATATAACGCTCGCGCTGATCCGAAGAGATGCCAGTGTGTTGTTCGAAGCCGTCCTTGATGGCCCTCAGCGCGTCAATGGGGTTGATGCAGGTTATGTTGTCGCGGACCAGAGCGCCGCTCAATCGGTTGATGATGTAGCGCGGGCTGATCCCGTCCATCCCTTCGCGGACAGTTTCTTCCTGGAGCTCTCGCACATCTTTCGACTTGAAGCCTTCGACATCCTCGCCGTCGTAGAGTTTCATCTTCTTGACGATATCGATATTGGCCTTCTTTGGTTCTTCGAGCCTGGTCATGACGGCGAACATCGCCGCGACCTTCAGCGTGTTGGGCGCGATGTGAATATTGCGCAGAGCTTCGGACTGTTTGAGCAGCTTGTCATAGATGCGCTCTTCCTGCGTGACCTTCAGGTTGTATGGAACCTTTATCATGATGATCCGGTCCTGAAGGGCCTCGCTCTTGCGGTTGGACACGAATGCGGCGTATTCGTTTTCGTTGGTGTGCGAGAGTATGGTCTCGTCGGCATAGATCATCGCGAATCTGCCGGTCTTTATGTTCTGCTCCTGACTGAGCGTGAGCAGACTGTAGAGGAATTTCTCATCAACTTTGAGCATCTCGATAAATTCCATCAGTCCGCGATTGGCTATATTGAGCTCGCCGTCGAAACGATAAGCGCGCGGGTCGGATTCGACCCCGACTTCGCCGATAGTCGAAAGGTCAATCGAGCCTGTAAGCTCCGTGAGGTCCTGAGATTTCGGATCTGAGGGCGCGAATGTGCCTATTCCGATCCGATCTTTTTCCGAAAACACTATGCGATGCACGAGCACATCTTCATGTCGCCCGTGATAGACGTGTTCGAGGTTATAGCGACACTGGGGGCAGAGCTCCCCTTCAATATAGAGGCCGTAGTGCTTTTCGATCTCAGTGCGGAGTTCAGGCGGTATGAGGTGCAGCGGTTCTTCGTGCATGGGGCAGTCCTTGATGGCGTAGACCGCGCCGTTGTCGGTGCGGGTGTAACGCTCAAGCCCGCGCTTGAGCATCGTTACTATGGTCGATTTGCCTCCTCCAACAGGCCCCATCAGAAGAAGTATGCGCTTGCGCACTTCCAATCGCTGCCCGGCTGATTTGAAGTACTCTACTATTTTGGAGATAGGCCCTTCTATGCCGAACAGTTCGTCGCTGAAGAAGTTGTAACGTATGATTTCGTCGCGCGATCCTTCGTTAATCTTCTCGACGCCTGCCGAGAGAATCATATCGCAGACGCGGGCGTGCGAGAGTTTCGCTATGTTCGAGTTCTGAAGGACGAGTTCGAAATAATCGCGGAAAGTACCCTCCCAGGCCAACTGCTCGCGCTCGCGGCGGTGTGTTTCGAGTAGATCACTGATATTCAATTTGTTGTCCGCCATCGGTCACCTCCGATTCTCGCAGGCTGGCCTGCGAGTGTTACATCCGAGTGCCGCCCCCTCCTGCTCATGGGCGGCGGGTTTAAGACGAGATTTGGGATTACACTCAGTCTACGCCCTTGCGGGCGGACAGTCGGAAGTGGGAGTCCGGCTGCTCATGGCTCGACTGGATGCCGCTCAAACTCGATAGCTCATAAGCGCACTCTAAACTCAAGGATCAGGTCTGCGAGGATTATAGCACAGGGCGCAAGCATAAGATCAGCCTTCACTGGCAGCCTCGTTGAGTACGACACGGGGACACACTAGTCTGCCTTCGCGCTCGCCTACGGCAACCAACCGGCCCCTTTCATCTATCAGCCGCACGGGCAGGCCGTTTTCCTCAATCTCGCCCTTCGCTTCGATTGCCTGACCCTTGGACGCCCGCTCCGCCTCTCCTCGACTCAAATGCAGAGCCGGAAGATGAACGAGAGTCTCTGCCGGACTTATCAGCGATTCGGACAGGCGGCCTTCGACAGCCAGGCTTTCAAGCCCCTCAAGAGTCAGAGCGCGGGAAAGATCGAAATGCCCGACTGCCGTCCTCCTCAGCCCGGAAAGGTGCGCTCCCACTCCGAGCCGTTCTCCCAGGTCGTGCGCCAGCGTTCTGATGTAGGTCCCGCTTGAGCAATGCACATCGATAGAAAATTCGCGCGTCTCATCCCGGTTGTCTTTCAAGGTCGAGCTTAACTCGATGCCATAGACATCGATCATCACAGGCTGCCTTTCAACCTCACGACCTTCTCTTGCCGCCTTGTACAATCTTTCGCCTCCAACTTTTTTTGCCGAAAACATCGGCGGCATTTGCCATTGCGGCCCGATGAATTCTTTCACAACGCCCTTTATATCTTCGAGGCTCAATCCTTTGGATGACGCGGCGGGTGATATTCGTATCCCCGTGTAATCCTGGGTGTCTGTGGCAAAACCGAGCCGCACGGTCGCGGTGTACTTTTTGTCGAGTCCGACGAGGAACTGAATGAGACGGGTGGCCTGGCCTGCGCAGACGACGAGTACGCCTGTCGCGAAGGGATCGAGCGTTCCCGCGTGCCCGACCCGGCGAAGAAGGATGGCGCGACGGACGCTGTCGACGACATCGTGCGAAGTAAGATGTTCGGGTTTGTCTATTATCAGCGCGCCTTGCATAAGACAGAATACCTGGATCGGAGTTCCCAGTTGAGCGGGACCTTCCGTTCTATCGGCCTCTGTGCATGACTCTCACACCGGGATCAGTTCCAGCAGATGACCCCGGTCGAATACTTCCAAATTCAGCAGTGAGCGAGCCAGTCGTCTTTCGCCTGCGGTGATGCTGGCTTCGTCGAGTTTCTTCTCAATGTAGTCGCCTGACAGAGATTCGATCAAATGAGTGAATGTCCGCATATCTTCGAATTGAGGCGTGATGTAGCTGTTTTTCCAGGCTGGCTTTTCGGGCAATATACTCTGACCGAGGAACAATTCCCCGCCCGTCAGTATGCGATAGTAAATGATTCCCATCGCCAGCAGGTCGCACGCCGACGGTCTGAGCGGAAGTTGAGCGGGAGACTGGGAGTCAGCGGTGTGGAGAAAGAACTTCCTTATGAAATTCACCAGGCCGGTTTCCTCATGCGGCTGGCCGAAATAGGGCGGAATGATCGGATAGTTGACCGGGGTCGTAGTGAAGATGGAAACATGAGTCTGGCCGGCGAATCGATGCGTATCGCTCGACAAACAGACTCCCGGATCGATTATGTGAAAGATGTCGCGGGTCTGATTGATCAGCAGGTTGCTTTCCGACAAATCGCCATGTCGCCTTCGACACAGAGCGTCCCACAGCGATGGCAGCATCGCGCGAAAGGTGATTCGTTTCAGGGAAATCGGCAGCCTGGAGAAAGGCGCGGCATCGTGGTATGGCAGAACGAGCGCAGGCAGAAATCTCATGTCCAGAGGCTCGTCGTTGAAATCCACATCCCAGCACTCCGATAGCCCGTCCCAGGTGCCGATGGCGATCACTTCATGGTTCCAGGCCCCCTCCGTCAGATTTATGATTTGAGCTTCATTGAGCAACATCCATGTCGCAACTTTTCGAGGGTCGAACCTCGAACCGAGACCCTGACTCGTCGAGACGATCATTTCCGACCCGTGAGATACGCCTTTGACATACAGGTCGTCGCCGGTCAGTCCAGGCGCAGGAGTCTTCAAAACCACATCCCTGTTGCCAAGCGAAGCGCGATAAAGATTGAAGGTCTTGCCTTCGTGCAAAACCTCTGTCACGATTCCTCGCCCGAGCGGGCTGAGATTGAATTCAGCGGGTCTGGTTTTTTTCGACGAATCGGCGTTCACTGTGTCACCTCGCGCGCTCAGGTTGTGGCGAGCCTCTTCTACGGCGACTCCCTGAGCGTTTTCAACAGGTCGATGCTTTTGATCATTCGCAATCCCCAGGTCTGATTTGGCAGAAGAATTTCATAGCTGTCGCCGGTCGAAACATAGACATTGATCCTGAGTTTATTATCCACAGCGTAGAAAAAATCTATGTAGTCATCGGTTTTGAAAACATCCTGCCATGTCTCGGCGAGAACGAAATCATACTGGCCCAGTTTTTCGATGAGATGCTCTCTGCGCCGCTCGGTCGACCACTCCTCCGTTCTTCCCCTCTCATAGACATCCAGCAATGCCCAGGCCAGAAGCGGGCCGACCGACCACAGATCGCCCCAGCGACTGCGATAGAGCATGAAATCATATAGGCTCAGGTCGTCCGGCTCATCCGAATAGTAAAACGCGATATTGCATTTATCGCCCATCAGCGTCCCTGCTCATCTGCTCCTTTTCGCCTGGCTTTCTCTTTGCAACTGATCGCGGTAGTTTTTCTCAGCACTGGCAACGTAGTCGCGGTAGTCCTGGGGATCGATGAACGGATTGTTCTTCTCTCCTTTCTCAAGGCGGGCCATCTTTTCTTTCATTGAGAAAAACGATCCGTGCGGGCCAAAAAAGACATCGCACCTGAGCGCCCTCAGCACCTCGAATGTGCGGGCATAGTCTTCGACGATTTTCTGGTATCTCGCATTATCGACGAGCGTGTAGCCGGGAATGGACGCGCTGCCCACGAAGACGACATCAAGCAGACGGCCACCATCTTTGACCTTCATCGTCCATGTGGCACACCCCTTGGTGTGGCCCGGAGTCAGGTTCGCAGTCACACGGACCCCGTCGAGTTCTATCGCCTCCTGGTCTCCGATTATGCGATCCGTTTTGACAGGTCTGTAAGCCAGACGGTCTCCCCACTGAAAATCTCCCTTGCCTCCCTTCGACATCAACTCGGCATCCGAGTGGCTGACTGCCAGTATCACTCCGGTCAACTCCTTCAATTCGCCTATCCCTCCCGCATGGTCGAAGTGGGCGTGGCTGTTGATGATTATCTTTATGTCTTCGAGCCTGAATCCGAGCGTCTTGAGATTATCTCTGATGAGAGGGACTGTCTCAGGCAGTCCGCTGTCTAGGAGTATATGGCCCTGCGGAGTGGTTATCAAAAAGGATGATACCTCTGATGCGCCGACATAATAGATATTGTCTATCACTCGGAAGGGCTTGACCTTTTCATTCCATGCCTTCGAGCCGGGAAGCGCCTGCGCCTGGGCATGAGTCAACAGGATTGAAAAAAATATCGGCGCGCGGGTGAAAAAAGCGGATGGGGTTTTCATCACTCATCTCTCCGGTTCAGGGCTTCTTGAGTTTTTCTTCCAGCCCTTCGAGCGAGCCGTTGAGTTTTTTGTAGAGCGATTCGATCTGCGCCCTCCGCGTAGTCGAAGTGGGATGGTCAGGCTCGTAGCTCGAAATGTAGAGGTCGAGCGCGCGCTGAGGGTCGCCCGCTTCTTCTGAGGCCACCCCAAGGCGCCACATCGCGCTGTTACGCTCAGGGCATTGAGGGTAAAAATCTACCGACCTGGCGAGGTTCGACAACGCTGCGCGAATGCTTCCCTTCTTGAACAAGGTCCAGCCCAGCGCGTCATAAGCTCGCCCTAAAAAGACACGCCTTCGGCCTTCGCGATCAAGCAGCGGCGCATCGCGCATAGACCCGTCAGGCTCACTCGCCGCGTCGGCCTGCTCTATGGCCTTGCGCGCCAACTGTTCCGCCGCCTCCAGAGCTACGCCGACATCCGTGAGCCTGCGCGACACCCAAACCATTCGAAACGGCTGTCGCCCGTCGTCAAGCGAAGTGAAAGTCGAGATGGCATCGATCAACTGCTGCGCCCCCTGCAGGTGAGCGTCGCTCCCTGCCGAAAGCTCTCCATCGAGCGGCTGGCCAACGCGCCGGGGCCGCTCGCTGGTCTGACCCACTTCTGGTGCTTTCGATTTCCTGCGAGCCTTCTCCTCTTCTTCGCGGGCGGCAATCACGCTGCTGAGGTAGTGATAAAACCTTCCGAGAGATTCGGCCAGTCGGTATTGCAGCGCGGTCGTCGGATGCTCGCTTAGAAACATAGCCGCCTGTCGCTCGCGCTCAAGCACGAGGTCGAGCCGGGGCCCGCGCGCGCTCAACACTCCTCCCAAAGTGGTCTGAAATTCTCCCTCGTCGCTCACCTCGAACCCATTACCCATGATTTCAAGCGCCTGATCGTAACCATCGACGGTCATCAGCGCCTTGACGAGTTCGAAGTTGAGCGTGGCGAACGAACCGAGCGTCTGCGCGGCGATCAGAGTCGAGAGCGAATCTCCATACCTGCCTTCGAGCGAATCGATGTTGGCTTTGACGATGTGGACCCAGGCAAAGCGCGGAGCCAGTCGCGCGGCTCGCTCGATCATCGGGCGGGCAAGCTGAGGCTTCCTGCGCGCGGCGTAGTAATAAGCCATCTGAGTCGGAAAGCGATAATCATCAGGCGCGAGCTCCAATGCGCGCCTGGCTTCCACCTCGGCTTCTTCATCGCGTCCGAGCGCCAGCAGCGAGATTGCAAGCCCACCGCGCGCTTC
Source organism: uncultured Clostridia bacterium (assembly GCA_964588615.1). Lineage (GTDB taxonomy): Bacteria > Acidobacteriota > Blastocatellia > UBA7656 > UBA7656 > UBA7656. Next base: position 21,794 of record CAZPQE010000010.1, read on the forward strand.
GCCGTCATCAGGCTTTATGGCCAGTTGACGGGCGTATAGATCGACGGCGCGGCGATGATCGCCCACAGCGCGCGCGAGGTTGGCCAGGTTGAGGTTGGCAAATTCATCTCTGGGGTTGAGTGCTATGGCGCGCTCGAATTCCGCAGCGGCCTCGTCGAGCCGCAGGCTGATGAGGTAAGCCGTGCCCAGTCCGTTGCGGGCGCGGCTGTCATCGGGCGCAAACTTCACCACCCCTTCCAGCACGCGGGCCGCTTCGAGCGGAGCTTCTATCTGAATATAGAAGAACCCTATCTGAACCAGTCGGTTGGAGTCTGCGGCAAATCGCCCTTCGAATGAGCGCATCAGGTCTACGGACTCGGCGCGGAAGCCGAACGAGTTCATCGCTATCGGCATAGGGAAAATGAACTGCCCGAAGGTGCGGTCGGTCACGGGGTCAGGCACGAGTTTGAACGCCGCGCGGAAATCCTTGATCGCCCTCTGCGGAGACCCTTCTCTGAGGCGCTGCTCGCCGCGCAGCGTGTACTCGCGTATGAGAAGGTCGCGGGCCTGACTCGCCTCCTCAGACCCTTTGTAGGCAACGAGGAATTTTGCAAGAAGCGAGATGCGCTCGTCCTGTGTCGCAGACGAGCGAGCGCGTTCGAGCGCGTCGGAGGCCGATTCTTTGACTGCGGGGGCAGGCGGTTTTTTGACGGCCTTTCCCTTCTGCGGCTTTCGGGGGGCTGGCCGGGTTTGCTTCTTGCTTTTTCTGGCCTGAAGAGTGAAGGCGATTGCGCCCCGAGAGGCCGCTGCATCGCTGACGACAATCGATAGGGCCAGAAGACAAGACAGTGCGCAAGCAGACAGACTGCACATCTATCAACACCTCTTTCACTTTGCGCCGCTGATGGCTTCGCCAAGCACGCGGGCCGCATGGCTGGAGGGCGGTTCCACTCCAAGCAGCGCGGCAAGCGTCGGAGCTATATCCGAAGGAGAACACTCTGTAAAGTAACGCCCCCGTCTCGCCCCCTTGCCGAAAAAGATGACCGGAACGTGCCGGTCATAGCTGTAGGGCGACCCGTGCGTCGTCGGCAGCGCGCCTTCGGAGACGAACCACAACGGCTTTGTTATAACCCACACATCGCCAGACCGCGCGCGGTTGAATCCGTTAATCACCAGCCGGGAGAGAGTTCCGTGAGGAAGGCGGCCTTCGATGATCTGAGAGCGAGTGAAGTAATTCGCTATACCGGGAACCTGGAGGGCGGCTTCTCCGACAACCCGCTCGACTTCCGACGGATCGAGTTTCTTTTCGGCCATCAGCCGATGATCGAGAAAAATCTGCTCATTGATGAAGGTCAGAAAAAGCTTCTCATCCCCGAAACGCTCTGCCAGAGCCTTTCTCACGGCATCGGGCACGGCGCGCGCCGGTATTCGCGCAGCATCAAATCCGAGCGAACGGGCGTACTCAGGCACGGGTGCGACTCCGTGATCGCCGGTTAGGACGAAGGTCGCCCGCGCAAGCCCCACTTTCGCATCGACATAATTCAACAGATCGGCGACGACTCTATCGAGTCGCGCATAAGTGTCGAGCACTTCCTGACTGTCAGGCCCGTAGAAGTGACCTGCGAGATCAGGAGTGGAAAAGCTGACCGAAAGCAGATCGGTGTAGCGGTCCTGGCCGAGGCGCTCGGCCTCGATGGCCGCTTTGGCAAACGAGGCCAGGTGCTCGGAAGCGAACGGGGTGTACTGGAATGCGTCATAGAATTTCTGGCCGGGCTTTTCATCTCCTCCGGTCAGGGTGTAAGGAAAACCGCTTCCTGCCGGAGACCGCTGAAGGTCGAAGTTCCTGGCCTGCGCGCGCTTGTATGCAGACTCAGGGAGCAGGCGATCCCATTTAGCCTTGAAGTATTTGTCGGGCCTTTCGGTAGAGTTGAACTTCTTAACCCAGTCAGGAAGTTCAGTCGAGTAATAATCGCTGGTTACGAATTCGCCCGCAGGGGTGTTGAACCAGAAAGCGCCGTTGGGCTTCCAGCCGCCGGGAATCACAGCCGAGCGGTCTTTATAAGAAATGGCTACGACTTTGGATTGAAAATTATTCGAGAGCCTGAGTTGATCGCCGATCGTAGTGCCGATGAGGATGCGAGGGCTGGGCGCTCCCTTCTCTCCTTCGACTCCCCGGCTCGTCACCATTCGCGCTTCCGCGTCTGAGACCATTACGCGAGTGCGCGCGGCAGCGCGATCATACCAGACATTGCCGACTATGCCGTTGAGCGAAGGTATGGAGCCGGTGAAGATTGCGGCATGGCCGGGCGCGGTGAAGGTCTGCGCGTAATCGAAGTTGGCATTGGCGAACACTGCCCCCTCTCGCAAAAGGCGGTTGAACCCATTCTGACCGATAAGGTCGCCGAAGCGGTTAAGGAAATCATAACGAAACTGATCGATCACGATGACCACCACCAGCCTCGGCGGGCCGGCTTCGACGGCGCGGACTTGTCGGACTGGAGCGGGGATCGGTTCAACGGGCGACTGAGAAAGAGCCGGAATCCAGAAATGCAGAAGACAGATGAGCAGGGCTGCGAGCTTTTTGCTGTTGGCCATTATTGATGCGCCTTTCTCGAAATCAGACACAAACCGTAATTCAGCATCAGGTTCAGTGTCAACCAGCCCTGCCGCAGATGGCTCTGGCCCAGTGGCGCGCTGTGGGGCGAATTTGGGATTGTGCTCCGTATTTCAATGTGGTATAAAAAACGCACTTCGAACAGGGGGCGGCCTGATGGCGGTTGCCAAAGGAGAACACATCTTTCGTCACCCGCGACCCGGCGGCATACTTCTGCCCGGTTTGATGGTCATCATCCTTATTTCAGGCGTTGTTCTCGCAGTGTTCGGATTCCTTTACTTCCTCATCACCCGCGCGCCGAGAGCCGAGCGCGCCCGCTCATCTCTTGTCTCGGCTTTCAGCCATAGGCGAATGCTTGAGCCGAGGCTCACCGGCGGGTTTCTCGCAGCCCGATTCGATCCCTCGCGCCAGTCCTCGGAAGGCATAGACCGATCGGAACTGGATAAGGCCCGCAATCTGATAGAAGACGCTGTTTTGTTGGAACCGTCTTTCGATTCTACGCTGGGACAAGCGCGTCTGCTCATCCTGGACGGTCAGATGTTGGACGCCGAAAGATTGTTGAAAAAATCGCTTTCTGCCAATAAGTCAAACACCTACCTTCACAACGATCTCGGAGTGTGCCTCTTCGAGCAGGGCGAGATGGAATCGGCGCTCGAAGAGTTCGACCTGGCGCTCGAAGCCAATGCTGAGATGGCCGAGGCGATGTTCAATCGCGCGCTGTGCTACGAGCGCATGGAGTTGAGGGAGGCGGCGCGCAATGAGTACATAAGGATCGCAGAACGAGAACCCGACGGCGGCTGGCGGTCTGAAATGTGAAACCGCATCGAAGAATTATCCCGGCCTCTCGACGCGATGAAATCGGAGAAGGAAATTTTCAGCGATTTCAACTCCGCGATGGACGAAGGCCGTGCCACCGATGCCAGAGAAATCGCAGACCGGAATTTCGAGTTGTTCATCCGCTATGCCCTGAGCGATCTTACCCTCGAATACCTCAGAGCGGCTGTGGCCGGAGACAGACGCAATAGCGACGGTCTATTGTCGAGGATAGTCGCCATAGGCGATTTTCTGGCCGAGACCAAAGGCGACCGATACGTCGCCGACTCCGCCCTCTACCTCAAGAACCTGCCTCCTCAAAAACTGGAAGAACAACTGAGCCTGGTGCGTCAGTACATAGAGGCTATCAATACGGCCAACTCGATAAATGTTTCCGAAAAACGTCGGGGGTTCGAACAGATAAAAAGGCTGTCCGCTCGCTTCTCTCTTACCGGCGACAGCCAGCGCGCCGAACGCGCCGATCTCAGATACGCCGCCTACCTCTACGAGTCCAACCGACTTGAGGAGAGCCTCGTCTACCTGGAAAAGTATCTTCCGGTCATCGAGAGTCACGTCTGGCCCTACAAGAAGGCATGGGTTCTCAACCAGTTGGGCATAACCCGCGCGCGGTTGGGGAGCGACGAAATCGCTTTGAAGTATTGTCGGCAGGCGGTCGAGATACTGGGCAGTCTGCGTGAATGGCAGTTTCAGGCAAAAGCCCTACAGTTTCTCAGCGTGGCATACCGACGCTATGGCGATCTCGACAGCGCGCTCGCCAATGACTTCAAGTCACTCCGCATCATGCTGCAAAGCCTGCCTCGACCTTCTGACCTCGCCTATACCTATCTCGATATCGCCCACATTTACTGGCTCAGGGGAAACCCGCGCCTTGGATTGCTCTACGCTCAGGAGGCTCTGCCCTTGGCTCTCAGCGCGAAGGATGCCAATCGGTCTGCGCAGATAGTATCATTCATCGCCCACCAACAGGCCATGCTCGGAGAATTCGATCGGGCGTTTTCGGGACTCAAACGCTCCATCGAGATGATCGAAGAGATTGATGCCGGGTCGCGCGCCTACACCGAGCCACTGATACTGATTCGCAGCGGGCAGATAGCCTTCGCCGCCGGGCAGGCACAACAGGCCATAGAGCATTACAACAGGGCGGAAGTTCTGGCTTCGAAGATCGAGGATCGAAGATTTCATCTCATAAACGCGCTGCGAGGCCGGGCATCGGCTCACGCGAAGATGGGGCAGGTCGAGGAGGCGCGAAAAGATATCGCCCGCGCAATAAAGGAAATCGAGGACTATCGCTTGCGTATATCACAGAGCGAGCATCGAAGCAGTTTCCTTGAGGCCGCGCAGGGCGCATTCGATGAAGCCATCTCGCTCAACGCCACTGCGTTCGGTCGCCCGGACGAAGCCTTCAATATGAGCGAGCGCGGGCGTGCCCGCTCGCTGCTGGATGAAATCTCATCCCGCCCTCGCTCGCCTCACTCGGCAGGGCTCTCGAAAAACACCGGCCCTCTGACACTCAAAGAAGTGCAATCAGCCCTGCCTGACGACCTGACGCTTCTCGAATACTCCGTGACCGAAGGCCGGGTTTTTATCTTCGTCGTCACACATTCGAACTTCGAAGTGGTCGTCTCGCCCATAGCCTCGGACCTGCTCGATCGCCTCGTCAGCGATTATGTATCAGAGATGAAAAAGACTGCCTCCCTTCAATCGCTCAACGACACGGCGCGCGAGCTTTTTCATCACCTCGTCGAACCTGTGGAAGGGCGCATTAGAAAGGATTCGAGAATCTGCATAGTGCCCGACAAGTCGTTGCATTTTATTCCGTTCGCCGCTCTGGTCACTCCTTCTGACCGCTACCTGGTCGAATCCTTCAGCCTGAGCTATGCTCCCTCAGCCTCCGTGTTGGCTTTCTGCAACGAGGAACAAAAAAAGAAATCCGCCGCCCCGACCGAGCGACTACTTGCCATCGCCAACCCCGATCTTTCTGAGGGCGAGTTCTCTCATCTCGACCCTCTGCCTGACGCCGAGCGCGAAGCGAGTCAGTCGGCTTCCTTCTATTCCGATTCGACTATACTCAAGCGAGCGGACGCTACGGAAGCGCGGGTCACAAGGGCGTTGAGCGATTGCGATGTGGCGCATCTGGGTGTTCATTGCCTGGTGAGAGAGAAATCGCCCTGGCTTGCCGCATTGATTCTCTCCGGCGGGCGCAAGTCTGAGGGGGGGACGGGCAGCGATGATGGCGCGCTCACGCTTGATGAAATCTATAAGATCGACCTGCCACGAACCCGACTCGTGGTGCTCTCGGCCTGCGAAACCGCGCTTGGGCAATATTATCGCGGGGAGGGGATCGTCAGCATAGTGCGACCGTTGATCTCAGCGCGCGTGCCGGAGGTGGTGGCAAGCCTGTGGTCGGTCGATTCGAGCGCGACCGCCGATCTGATGATCGAATTCCACAGGCAGCGAAAACTTTCTTTCGGCAGGACGGGAGAGGCTCTGCGGAGGGCGCAGATGAAAATGATCTCAAGCGGGCATCACCCTTTCTACTGGTCGCCGTTCATCGCCATCGGCAGCGCGAGATGACTGGGCAGGTTTGTTTAACCGGTCGAGTTTTTTTTCACGCCCTATTATCTCTGGCCGCTCTTGCGGCCAGGTCGCGGGGCACAGAAAAGGATTGAAAGCATTCTGTTTCGCTTCTTCTCTTGCCTTCTTCGTGCCCTTAACTGAACCCTGAATCCCGAAAGGAGTGATTATGGCAAAAGCGGGGAATGCCTTGCAGGTGACTATCGTTCTCGACAGCGGGTTGTTTCTGACTGACGAGGAAGCAAACAAATTCACGTCTTCGGAGGTCGGCTATTTCACCCCTCACATCGCCGTTTACCGGGATGGAGAAAAGGCGGAGGAAATCGATGCCGCAACCATCGGAACCAATTGCCGCATAATCAATGTGCGAAAGCTCGACGACAAAGGAAAACCCACCGGCGGCGGAATCAGGTTTTCGGTTTCTCTTCTCAATGATCTGTTGAGGCTCAAAGACCTCTACGGTCACATCGTGCTGGCCGATGAGCCGAAACTCGATTGTAAATTCCATTTCAACTCCGGCCACTTCTGCTCATCGAAAGTCAAGCCCCGGACATTCAAGGAGTACGACGCAAACACCAATCAGCCCACCGGCAAAACTCAATCGACCCGGCCCATCGCTCACGACATAGTCGTTCACTACGACCTGGCAGCGGGCGAATCCCTGACCCTGGTTGACAACGCCGGAAACTCCGTCTGGTCGAGCTCCGACCGTCCCACCAGACGGCGCATCGAAATCGAGATACTGGCCAACAATTCGACGGCCTCCATGTTCTATCGCGAAGGTCTCAAACTCAGAGGCCAGAATTACTGGATGCCCAATCAGGGCGATCCGCCTCCTCCCTGGTCGCACGGCGGACACGGCGGAGGCGGAGGCGGATAATCCTCCGCCGCTCGATCAACCTCAAACTCCGATCTGAGAGGCGGCTCCTCAGAGGTCGCCTCTCATCGCTGCGGATTTCTTATGGCTCACACGGACGAAAACCTGATTCACTGCTCCGCCCTGCTGATGCTCGACTTCAAAGATCGCTCGCGCAGAGACGATCCTCTCCTGCGCCGGATGGCGATGAGTCGCGCAGTCGAACTCAAGCGCGAGTATGAAAGCAGACCCGCTCGCGGTTACAGGGACGAAGAACCGGCCACCGGCATCTTCTGCGCCTTCGATTCAGGCATCCGTCTGGCTCGACTCATAAGCGAGCGCGGTTTTGATTTTCCCGAAGGTCACCGCATCCAGGACGCGAGCCGTGATGTCTGCTTTCATTTCAAGTGCGCTCCGGGCCGCTCGCTCCGGGCTGACCCTCGCCGAACCCGCTACGAAATCAAGCCCTGCATTCTCCCCGGCGACGCAGCTACCGGCCCGGCGGACTTTTTTCATCGTCTGCGGCGGGAAGTCCTCTCCTGGCGAGACCAGTCCGGCTCTTTGCTGTTTGATTCAGAGAGAGAAATCTTTCTCATAGGCGCGCGGCCCCTCGCTATGATCGAGATGTTTGCCGGGCTGCAGCCTCACGACTTCACCGACGCTTTCCCCGAAGCCGATCTCTCAGCCGTTCAGCCTCAAACGGGCAATCTCCTCTTCATCCAGTTTCAGGATGAAAACCTTTCGGCGTGGAGGGATGCAGGAAGCGCGCGCCGGCGGCGCGCGATGGGAGGCCTGTTCACGAGCCGGGTGCTGGCTCCGGGCGAAAGCTATGCGCTCGAATTCCACAACCATTCTGAAGAACAGGATCCGACCGCAAACGCCATTTTCATAGACGACGGCTTGATCGATGACCCCGATGGACTCGGGTATATCTGTCGCATTCACGATCAACTCAGCCTTCTCGATGAAGACTCTCCGTTCAAAGTGGTGATGAGAGAATCGTTCCTTCCGGGGATAGATCGCCCCGACATAGTTTCGCGCTACTGTTCGCTGCGCGAGGCGGAGATGGCGGCAGTGAAGTTCACCCGCTCGGAACTTATTCGCATCACTCGCGGAGGAAAACTGATTCTCGAAATTCCGGCAAGCGGAGGGCGACTTCTCCCGGCGGGCGAAGCGGCTCAGGCATTGATAGGCGAGGTCGATTTCGACCCTCGCGTGCCCAAACTCTCGGTGAGGCTCCCGTTTCTCTTCTTCCCAGATATCGAGTTGCCCGAGCGTCTGCTGCCTCACAATCCGGTCATCGAGTGGATCAACGAGCACAGAGAGGAAGCGCGCCACACCATAAGTTTCTGGCCGCAGACCGAGGACGCTTCGCACCGCGCGCAATGTTTGCGCGCTCTTTCGGGCCGACTCCGCGTCAACGCTTCATATTTGAGCAGCGGTCGAGCTTTCGCAGGGATGGATAACGTGTTGGTCTATCGCGACGATTTTCATCTTGAGACGGCGGCCAGGTTGATCGCAGGCGCAAAAAAGGAGGAGAGGCGCGGAGAGATGACCGAGCCGTTCAACTCGGTCTTTACAGGCCGGACGCCTGACACTGAGGATGCGCGCGACGCATTCGTCGAAATGATGATGAGGATGCTTGAAGCGACCCCCACAGCGATTGCCGGTCGAGGAGGCATCGCGCCTTTCGTCGCCTCGCGCTACAGCTTCGTTTTCCGAGAACCGGTCATCTGAAAAGCGAAAGGAAAGAGAGAGTCCTCCCCGATTCGCAAAATCTCCTGGTTTCATCTACTCTTTCCCGGCATCATCGAGCCATTGCCTTGTTTCTTCCATGTTCCGCGAAACAAGAATCTCGAACGGGGTTTGCAGAAGTTCTGCAAAGGTTTGAAGCATTCGGCCGAGGCCATAGTCGACGTCCCTTGAGCAAACAATAGCTGTCCGCCCACCTTTTCTACTGTCAGCGAACGGCTTTGCGCTATGAACGATCGCCTGCAAATCTCTGTTCGAAATGCCTGACAAGTTTCCTGCCCTGATATCCCAGAGTACGAGCCGCGTCGGTTCCTCCTTCAGAAGCGCGAGAATCTGGCTCAGTATCTGCTCGGCATCGGTTTCCCCCGTTACGGTGAAGAGCGTCAAATCCTTTTCCACTTCGACCGATTTGGTGATGACCCCCATACTTTCGCCTACCGCTTCTTCTGGTCTCGTCGAGCCGATCAATCTTCTTCAACCGCTCGGATGCGCCCTTCTTCCTGAGCTTTCTGTATGATCTTCTGCGTAATCAACGCGGGCACTTCGTCATAATGATCCAACTCCATCGTGTATGACCCTCGCGCTCCGGTGATCGAATTCAGCGTGGATTGATAAGACAGCATCTCCGAGAGCGGAACCTGAGCTTTTACCACCGCCTGCTGTCCCTTCGAGTCCATTCCTGAAACTCTCCCCCGACGAGAGTTGATATCTCCGAGTATGTCGCCCGACGATTCCTGCGGAACGGTTATCTCGACATTCATCACCGGTTCGAGTATCACTCGCTTGACTTTTTCCATAGCCGCGCGGAACGCCTTGCGACCGGCAAGCTGAAACGAAAGATCGTCGGAATCTACCGGGTGATATTTGCCATCGATCAACTCGACCTTGAAATCGATTACCGGGTATCCGGCCAGCGACCCCTGAGCGGCGGCGTCCTTGATTCCCTTCTCAACAGCCGGACGCCAGTTCTGAGGTATCGAGCCTCCGAATATCTTATCGATGAACTGGAAGCCCTCGCCTCGCGGCAATCCCTCCAACACGCAGGTAGCCTCGGCGAATTGGCCTCGCCCGCCGGTCTGTTTCTTGTGTCGCCCTACGATCTCGACTCTTCCCTTGAATGTTTCCAGGTAAGCGACCTTGGGGGGATGAAGTTC
>CAZPQE010000011.1:0-25501 GCA_964588615.1 uncultured Clostridia bacterium
GCTCATATTACCCTCGTCCGGCCCATTGTGTCGCACTTTGAATCGCACCCCCCTCAGCGCGCGCCGATAAAGTGAATTCAAACTCCGTTGTCGTTGTGTTATTCTTGTAGCCCTTAATATGAGCAAACAGTTGGGAAATCTGGAGGGAGTATGCGTCAACTGCGGAGCCGCCGGAAATGAGCCGGGCGCGAGTTTCTGTCAGGTGTGCGGCTCAAGGCTCGGATCGAGCCTCACGCTTCCGCCTCCCCCACCGAACCTCTGCAATCCCGGTCGCATAATCGGCGAACGCTACCGCATCGATTCGCTGCTGTGGACTGCAACCACCTACAACGCTTACTCGGCCAGTTCTGTAGAAGCGCCGGGCAAAAGCTACACAGTCATCGAGCAGTACTTGTTAAACGACGACCCGCTTGCCGAAATCTCGCCCGTCGGAGCGTCTGCCGCAGGCCCGCGCATCGGCTCTCTCAAAGTGTCGGGCAGCCTCGAAGACGCCGGAGCGGCATTCGAACGCTTCGGCATATTCAAGCCCATGGAGCATGCCATCGAAGAAGAAATCCGCTACATCGTCTTCGAGCACATACAGGGGCAGGCTCTCGGACACCTCGATCAGACAGACGAGAAAGAGGCGCGCGCCATAGGGCTTCAGCTTTGCTCGCTGGCCGAGCAGTTCCACCGACACGGATGGGTCTACAACGGATTCGATCCCTACAACATCGTGCTCGATCTGGAAAACCGAGTCCGGCTCATAGGATTCGACCGCGCACGTCAGGTGGGCGCGCGCGTAGATGACGCGCCGATTTATCCGAGTCGCGGGTTCAGCGCGCCTGAGATATTCGAGCGCGGGGCCGTCTACGATTACCAGATGGATGTCTACGCCATAGGCGCGCTGCTGCAATTCCTGCTCACCGGCGAAAGCCTGGGGCCGGGCGAAGGATTGAGCCTCTACCCGGTAGCGACCGTCACTCCTGATTTCGAAAGGCTCCTTGCGCGCGCGCTCTCCGAAGACCCGGCTGATCGTTTCCGCAGCGTCGTCGAGTTGCGCGAAGCTCTGGCCGCATTGAACCTGCCCATAGTCCTTCAATCGGGCCACTTCACCGACGTGGGCCTGGTGCGCGAACTCAACGAAGACAGCGTGCTTGCGCTCAACCTCACTCAGTATTACGAATCGGTTCAAACTCAGATAGGCGTTTACATAGTTTCAGACGGAATGGGAGGCGAGGCAGCCGGAGAAGTCGCAAGCCGGGTGACTGTCCGCGCGGTGGCCGAACTCGTGACCGAAAAACTGATTTCGGCTTCGCTCAAATCCACGCGCGAGGAGAAGATCGCCGCCCCTACTCACACCGGAGGATTGAGGCTTGCCGTCGCCGACGGCAACGAGATAGCCACCACTGAACTTTTGCAGATGGCCGTCATCCACGCCAATCAGGAAGTGCTGGCTTATGCGCGCACCAACCCCGAAGCGCGCGGCCTCGGCGCTACCGTGACGGTGGCGATGATGGTCGGCGATGTGCTCACCATCGCCCACGTCGGAGACAGCCGCTGTTATCTCCTGAGCGGCGAGCGCCTCTCTCAACTGACCGAAGACCATTCTCTGGTTCAACGCATGATAAACACCGGCAATTTGTCGAGGGCCGAAGCGCGAATCCACCCTTATCGCAATGTGATTTATCGCTCGATAGGCGCGGACGAAGATATAGAAATCGACATCATCCGACGCAAGCTGACGAGCGGCGACGTGATTATGCTGTGCAGCGACGGACTCAATTCCATGATAGGCGACGATCAGATACGCGACATCCTGATGGTCAACCCCGACCCGACGACCGCCGCCAAAGAACTCGTCGTCGCAGCCAACTCAGCCGGAGGCGAAGACAACTCTTCAGTCATCGTCGTGCGAATAACCTGAGCCGGATCACGCGGCTGTTGTTTTATTCAACATTTCAGTCCACTCTCTTTGTGACTCGATGCCACACCCTGTGGCAGGTCAAATCAGAATGAGAGCGCCTGTAACGCGGGTCAGTCAAAGTGACGTGATTTGTAATCGCAGGGATTCCACATTCTGTTACCTGCGCAGGTAGGTCGAATCTTTTCCGCATTATTTATAAAGGACTTAATGCTGCCCCGCGCAGGTAGGAGTGCACTGGCACACAGGTTGCCTTTTGGCTGGCTGTAGTTTCTTGGCAGGAGCCAGGTTGATAAGGGTTGTTGGCTCTTGCGGATTGATAATTCCGTTGCGAGTCGCAGGGATTGCGGTGACGGGGGCCAGGGCTTTCTCTGCGACTCGCTTAAATCGACCTTCTTCATCTGCAAGAGGAATGCTTGCTCTAATCTCGAACGGGGTGAAAACGATGATGAACACAGGTGATCTCAGGAAACAAGTCAGTTCGCTCGATATGATCATAAAGGCGTTGTCGGATGAACTGGTGCATCAACCCGCAAGGCACAGCCGGTCTCAGAAAAAAGTCCTGGAAGAGATGGAAGAAGCTCTCAGAGAACTGCGCCACGAGCGCGGAATAAGAAGAGTGCTCCTGAGCGCGCTCGACGGCCAGGAAATGTATCATTGAGTCAGGTTTGGCTCATCAGGAACATCAGCCTCGAATACCGCTCGAACTGATCGCGGTTGTCGCTGATGATGCTCGATTTCGACACGGGACGATAAGACGCGCCGGTTCGCTTTATTCCCTGCGCCTCGTTGTGCGAACGCTCAGGCCACGCTCTTGCGAGCAGCCCTCTCATTCTGGCAAATTCCATATCCAACTTCGCCTGCGGAGCCGCGCCGCACAGGTTTCTGATAACAGACTGAAAATTCTCTTCGGCGCGAAATGAAAGCTTTTCAACCAGGCTCGAATAATCGAACGCATCGGCCTTGATGCGAAAACTCTCTTCGAGGCTCGACGCATAAACGTCGAGCAGCGTCTCCTCGCTTCTGAATTCCGCCGTGTCTAACACATTGACTTTTTCCGAAGCGACCGGCGAAGCTTCGGTGTAATCGACGCGTATGTTTTTCAACGCGCCTATGACCATCAGTTTCAGAGCAGATGCCGGGATTGCAAGCGCGCCGCCGACGTGATGCACCTCAAACTGATCGCCCCGTCGAAGGATGCGGCGCGCGCGCGTGAGAGGCGTTTCCAGACGGAGGTCTTCGTCAGCGACCACCGTTGCTCTCAACCCGCAGTTTCGCGCAAGCTGCGATATCATTTCGGCTTCCTGCCGGGTCTGACTTCGCGCAATGGGCAGCGGGCGCAGGGCAGCGACGAACCCGCGAGCCTGATCGAGTTCTATGCCGAGCGCCGAAGCCAGCGCCGCATCCTTCGAATCCGAGCTCGCGCCTGCGGGCAGAAGGATGGTGTTGAAAGCGCGTTCGAATGGCTCGATATTTCGTTGATGCGGGGCCGCATGTATTTCCGTCACCGGCAGCGCAGCCCCGCAGTAGATGCACACGCCGCGAGCGGCAGGAGTCCGCCGCGAGCAAATCGGGCAATTCAAGACATCCTGGTTCAAAGTGATCTCGCTTTCCTTGACGACGCAATTGTCAGCGTCGCCGTATTTCGGGAGGCTCGCCGGGATTATAGCATGAAGAGCCATTGTGTTAGCATTCGAGAGTATGGATTTTCGATCTCTGCTCACACGAAGGAACCTGCTCATCGCCTCCATCGCTCTCGCTCTCGCTCTCACAGCGTCGGCCTACTTCCTGCTGCGCCGCCCGCCGCGAACGGCTATGGATCGCTACGCGCCCGCCGAGTCTCTGGCGCTGATAGAAATCTACAATCTCGCCGATCTCATCGATGGCCTCACCGACACCTCGGCCTGGCAGAATCTTGCGCCCGCGCTCGGAGTGTCGAGCCAACTTCGCCAGATAGGACTGGCCGCCGATATTATGGGCCGCTCAGGCATCGGCCCGGAGGAAGCGGTCATCGCCGCCCGCGCCCAGTATGCGATAGTTCTCACACACATCGAGGCCGAAACCGGCGCGACCGATGACGGCCCCTACCTGCATTTCAAACCGCGATTCTGCCTCATCGCCGAAACTCATTCCTCAGCCGAAGTGGCAGAGAGAGTTGTGCGCCAGCGCGCTTCCATACTCGCTTCGCGCATCTTCGGAACCTCGGTGGTCGAAGAAACTCAGGATCACTCAGGCGTCCGGCTTCAGATTTATCGCGGTCCGCAGCCTGAGCGACAACTCGTAGCCGCCTCGGCGGGAAGCCTCATTCTGATAGCCAATCACCAGTCGGCCATAAAATCCTGCCTCGACACCGTGGCGGGCCGCTCTGGCTCGCTTGCCGCGGACGAGGAACTCAAACGATTGCGCTCGGAAGTCGACAAGGACTCCGCCGTGTTTGCGATGATGACCGCCAGAGGAGTCGAAAGGTTGTCGGAACTCGGCCCGGCGGTCTTCGCAAGCCGACTGACCACAAACCCCGCGCGCGTGAGCGCGGTCTCGAATCTCTTCGGCCATCTCTCGAAACAAACCATAGTCGGATTGTTTTACAGTTTTTCATTCGATGAAGGAAGGGCGCGCGAAAAATATCTGACAGCGCTTCGCCCGCAGGTGGCAGAGGCGCTGTCGCAGGCCATAAAACCGGCTCCTGCGGCCAGTTCTGAGGCGCTCAGGTTCATTCCTGATTCGGTGGAGGATTTCACTTTGCTGAATGTCGAAGGCGCGGGCGATCTCCCCGAGCGCGCGCTCAGGCATCTTACGCCCACGCTCGATGTTGTGGCCGGAGTGGCGCTCAGGGAATTCGTGTTGAGCCTGCGCGGGCAGCTTGGGCTTGAGGAAAACGATTCGCTCGCGGGCGCGGTTGGCAGCGAAGTTGCGCTTGTGAAATTCAGCTACGAGGAGCCGACAGCGATGATAGTCCGCATCATCGACCAGTCGCGGGTCTCGCCAACGGTGTCGAGATACCTTGCGCAGGAAAGGTCGAAAGTTTCAATCGAGCGGCATGCGGGAATCGAGATTTCAGTCTCTTCGCATAGAGACCGCCGCGCGGCAGCTTTCGTTTCGGGCTTCGTGATTTTAGGCACGCCCGATCAGATAACCCGCATAATCGATGTCGCCTCGAACGGCGAAAACGTGGCAGTCAACGAGCGATTCAGGAAAGTTCTTCTCGCGTGCCCCGGCGATGCGATGATGATTTCCTGCCGACCTGATTTTGCTGATGCGGGGTGGATGATGCTGGCGATTTCGAAGCTCACCCGCGTGACCGACGGCTCTCATGAACTGCTCCATCAGCCCGCAACGCGCGAAGCGTTTCAAAAACTGCTGCCTTCGATAACCGCGACCGAATTCCGCGACTATGGAATTTATACCGAAACGCGCTCGTCTGTGGGAAGTTTCAGCCTTATTGCCTCTCTGACTGGAAACGACGAGTAATGAAAGATGACTTCTCCTCTGCTCCTCTTCACCCCTTCACCTGTTCTTCCGATCCGCTCGGAAGAGCCTGCTTGCGTTGTTTTCTTCGCAGGAGTTTTATGCGGCGGCGCTGGCGCACTTCTATCCGGTCGCGCACCTTGCCGTAGAACTTGGTGAAGTATTCGTACATCGACCACAGCGCGAAGAAGACCACTATCCACAGCATGGCCCGGCCCGCGCCGTAGGTGAGTATGCGGAATCCGTCGAAGGTGATCGAGCCGTCGCGGAAGAAGGCGACCATAACCTGCCAGGAAGCGGTGAAGGATGAAAACGAAACGTCAGGTCGCACCTGCGGAGGCGGCTGAAGTCCTGAAGGGCCTCCCGACGCGCTGCCGAAGATCAACAGGGTGATTGCGACCACCTGAGAGAGCATCTTGAATTTGGCCTTGCGCGAGGCCGAAATGGTGAAACCCTCGGCTGCGGCTATCGAGCGCAATCCGGTGACGGCGAACTCGCGGCACAATATGATGACTATAGCCCAGGCGGGAGCGAGCCGATTTTCGACGAGCGAAACCAGAGCGGCGGAGATCAGAAGCTTGTCTGCGATGGGGTCGAGGAGAATGCCAAGTGTAGAGACCTGCCCGCGCTTGCGGGCGATGTAGCCGTCGAGCCAGTCGGTAAAAGACGCGCCCACGAACAGCGCGAGGCCGAGGAGTTGTTGAGGCACGCCCAGCCAGTCGCTCGGCGCTTTTGTCAGCAGAACGACGACCAGGAACGGAACTACGAATATCCTCGATAAAGTGAGCGCGTTTGGAAGATTCAAGCTATGATTTCCTGCAAACTGCTTTTAGGGTTCAGTCATCGGGCTAAATGAATGCAGTCTCTGCGAGGCACATCCGTTCAGCCTCTTGACTATATTGAGGCGTCAAAATAATGTCAATTGGTCGGTCGACAGTTTTCAGTTTTCCTGTTTTCAGTTTCCGGCCTTCGGCTTTCAGCCATCTGGCCTCAGCGCAGGTTCTTTCTGACAACTGACAACTGACGACTGACAACTGACATCAAAGCAGCCGGTCGTTGAAGAACTGCAAGCCGAGCTTCGATGGCTGGTCTCAAATCTCAAGCGTGAAATTTGAAATCCCTGGAATGCTCACAAAACTGAAGATCGCTCGCCCGCGCCTGTGGCTCGCCGTCGCGGTCGCAGTCATCATCGCCGCCGTGTTATTCATTCTGCGGCTCAACTCTCGCATCGCCGAGGAACGAGAGCGACTCGCCGAGGCCGCGCGGGTCGAAGTCCGCCAAACCCCGCTGCGCGCGCCTGCCGCCGACGGGATGACTCTTTACCTGAGCGCGTCCGATGTTCGGGCGACCGCTCAGTTCGAAGGCGTCCGCTATCTTGCAACTTCAGGCGGGCTGGTCGCCCTCGACGCGGGCGGGGCGATCAAACGACGATACACGACGATGGATGGTCTTGCGGATAACGACCTGACCGCGCTGGCCGTCTTCAGGGAAAAACTTTTCATCGGCACGGCGAGCGCAGGGCTGATGTCTTTCGATGGCCAGGCGTTCGCCGGCTACAGGTTTGAAAAACCGAAGGCCACGCGAGTGAGCGCGCTGCTTGCGACCGAAAGCCAGTTGTTCATCGGCGCGCTCGACGGAGGCTTGTTCGAATACGATGGCGAGCGGTTTTCGCGTCGCCTGAATTCGGCCACAGGAGCCGATTTCGACCGCGTGACCGCTTTGCTTGCCTCAGACTCGCGCTTCTACATAGGCACGCAGGACAGAGGGCTTTATGTATGGCGCGAGGCGCAGATCGATCACATCGAGAGCCTGCCTTCGCCTCGCGTGACCGGACTCGCTCTTTCGCCCGACAGCGGGGAGGTAGTCGTTGCCACCGACTTCGGAGTGGTGATGCTGACTGAATCGAACGAAGTGAAGTCGTTGTCCGATCAGCCGAACGTGACTTCGCTCGTTGAAAGCGGCGGCAGGCTTTGGGCAGGACTCTTCAGCGGCGGCCTGACGGAACTCGGCGGCGAGGACGAAAAGGTTTCTCTCTCGGACGCCGGTAAAAGAGAAATAGTCGGACTGCCTGGCGCGGTTCCGGCCACTGTTTTTGCCGACGAAGCGGGGCTGTGGGCGCTCACGAGCGAAGGCGCGTTCGTCAGAGAAAAAAACTCTTCCGGCCCGGCCTTCAAACCTGTAGCACCCGTCCTGGTCGGAGACCGCGCGCTCACGACCGGCCACATAACCACCCTGGCTTTCGACGAGCAGGGCCGTTTGTGGGTCGGCTACTTCGATCGCGGCATCGATGTGCTGTCTGTGGAGACCGGCGAGCGACTCTCTCGCATCGAAGACGACCGCGTGAGAGAGGTCAACTTCATCGCTTCACGCGAGGGAGTCTATGCCGCTACTTCGCGCGGGCTGGCGGTCTTCACTGGCTCTCCGGCTCCAAAGGTGATGACTCGCGAGCAAAACGGTTTGATAAGCGATGCCGTAGCGCACGTGATTTTCACCGACACCGCTAGAGGCCGCACGACTATCCTTGCGACCGGAGGAGGGATGACCGAGATTTCAGGCGGGCGGGCGCGTTCGCTGACTGCTTTTCACGGGCTTGCCAGCAATCATCTCTAATGCGCTTCTTCCGCCGGGTCGCGGCTTTATCTTGGCAGTCTCGCCGGGCTGGTAGAGCTCGAAGGGCTGCGAGTGGTCAGAACCTACAAGACCTCGAATTCGCGTCTCTCGCACGACTGGGTGACCGCATTGATTGAAGACGAAGGAACGCTTTACATCGGCACGAACGGCGGCGGAGTCGATGTGCTGCTTGCGACAGGCGAGTGGGTGAATTTTTCGGATGAGATCGGAAAATTCGAGGTCAATCAAAACGCCATGCATCGAGACGGCGAGAGAATTTATGTCGGCACAACCGATCGCGGGCTTTTGGTGTATAATACGCGCGGTCGCCGATGGAGTCATATCATCTCAGGGCTTCCGTCTCAAAATGTCACCGCGATTGCCTCGGACGAGGGCTTCGTCTATGTCGGCACGCTGAACGGATTGATGAGAATCGAAAAGCGAATAATCGAGTAAGTCATCATGAAAAAAACGATCTACCTCTTCATTCAAAGAGCCGCAATCCTTGCATTGCTGCTCTCAGGCGCGGCCTTCGCGCAGGCGCAATCGGGCGTGCTTCTTCCTTCCGACGCGCAGAAGCCTGACCCTTCCGTGCTTGCGCTCGACGAGATGCTCGTCAATATCAGTATCGATAACCAGTTCGCCCGGGTGAGAGTAGTGCAGATATTCGGCAACCGGACAGACCGCGCGAGAGAAGGAAAATACATCTTCCTGATTCCTGCGACCGCATCGATTTCCGACTTCGCCGTCTGGGATGGAGACACGCGCATTCCGGGCGTAATACTCGAAAAGCGACGCGCCGAAGAGATATACCGCGACCTCGCGCTTCAATCAATCGATCCGGGACTGCTCCAACAGGAAGATGAAGAAGAAGCGGCGACCGCATTCACCGTCGAGGTTACTCCAATTCCGGCCTACGGCACGAAGCGGCTTGAGATTGAATACACCGAATTGCTGAGAGTCGATAATCTCGAATCGTACTTTTCTTTTCCCTTCAAGCCGAGCGAGTACGGGACTCAATCGGTCGGCCACCTCGAAATCCGACTTCAGATATCGAGCCGGTTCGAGATGACCGACCTCAATTTGATAAGCGCGCTCTACAAGCTCAACTTCATAGAGAATTCGCCTCAGTACAAGTCAGCCGTCTTCGAGGCTTCGAATCTTCAACTGACCCAAGACCTCGCGTTCAGCTACGGCTTGAATGCGCCGCGATCCGCGTTTCACTTTCTGGCTTATCGCGCGCCGGAGCGCATCAGGGCCGAAGAGTTGCGCGACCCGCGGCTGGCCGAGCGCGAGCCTGACGGTTATTTCGAAGCGGCTGCCCTGTTCAACGAAGCCGCCCGCGCGCCCGGCCAATCGGAGCCTCCTCCTCCTCGCTCGATTCTCGTTATGCTCGACACCTCGCTTTCGATGCAGTGGGAAAAACTAGACCGCGCTTATGAAGCGACTGAAGCATTGTTGCGCTCGCTCACTCCGCAGGACTCTTTCAACCTCGTGCTGTTCAACGACGATGTTCAATCATTCAACGATAAATCAATCGATGCCCAGCCCGATCAGATAGAGCGCGCTCTAGGGTTCGTCAAGGCCAGTTATCTTTCAGGAGGAACAGACCTGGGCGCGGCGCTTGAGCGGGCGGCGCGACTCACCAAAGACATGCCTGCGGGAAAAGAGCGCGCGATAGTGATGATAACCGATGGCAACACGACTCTGACGACTACTCGGACGAAAGCGATAGTCGAGCGATTTCAGAAAGCCAACGACGCGGGCGCGCGAGCGCGGCTTTACGTCTTCGGCGTCGGATCGGACACTGATCTTCAACTGCTCGGAGAACTGGCGCGCGCTTCGCGCGGGGTCTTCGACTGGACTCGTGAGACGGACGATCTTTCGTTCAAGCTGAAATCATTCATCAGCAAGATCGGGCGTGAGCCGATTGACGCGCTCAGGCTGGAGAATCCCGACTCGACGAATTTCTATCAGGTCTATCCCGACTACGAAGCGGTGGCTTATGACGGCACGCGACTTGGGTTCGTGGGGCGATACAAGCGGCCCGGCCCTGCTGCTCTCAGCATAAGCGGCAATGCCAGGGGCAAAGCGGTACGATTGACCGAGCAGGTGCAGTTGCCCGAACGCGACGACTCGCATCCTCACGTCCCGCGAATGTGGGCGCGGGCCAGAGTCGATGCGTTGCTCCGGCAGATATCGCTCGAAGGCGAAACGCGAGAGGCGGTGGACGAGATAATCGCGCTGTCGAAGAAATACAAATTCGTCACGCCCTACACGTCGTTTCTGGCCGCGCCGCGTTCGCTGCTTCGCCCGCGAGTCATAAGACCGGGCGACCCTGTTTTGAAAGTGCGAGCTGATCGTTCGATCACCCAGGTGACGGCTGTTTTTCCATTCGGGTTGACCAAACGGCTCGAATATCTCAAGGGTGAAGATGTGTGGGAGACCCGTTTCATCGCGCCGCGTGAGATGAAGGACGGAGTTTATTACTGCCGATTGATTCTTGTAGATCGTCAGGGCCGCGCTTATCAGGAAGAGAAGAGTTTCGTCATCGACAGCCGCCCGCCGAAACTTCAGCCGTCGGCGAATCAGAGCGTGGCGCGCGCAGGCCAGGACATAGTTATCACGGTTCGAGCAGACAGCGACACGCGGCGCATCGCAGCGAGGATATTCGGAGCATTGCCTGTGCCGGTGGTGTGGGACGCGAAGGCTAAAGCGAACGTCGGATATTTGCGAATACCTGCGGGCTTGCCTTCCGGGACATACACGATTCAGGTGACGGCAGAGGACTTCGCCCACAATGCCAGCGTGACCGAGTTGACGATAGAAGTCACCGGCGGCGGATGAAGAGGTGACAGGTGACAGGGAACAGGGGTGAAGAGGTGCAGAGGTGCAGGGGATTGAGAGGATGGGAATCGGTCCCGGAGGTCGGTTGATTTGCGCGGGAGGGGAGAATCATTGATGGGTCTGCCTGACCGAATGCGCATTAAAATGCAGTCGAAGAGATTTGATATGAAGAAACGAATCTACTCAGCAATAGCAATCACGCTCTCGCTGGCGTCAATCACGGTTGCGACCTACGTCGCTCAACGAAAGGCGCAGGGAGTTAAAGGGGCGACTCCGAAAACTCCGACCACCGCAGCGCAACGCAGTACTGCCGCGCCGCTGCGCCCCGCTGATCCCAATCGCGCGCCGCAGGCCGCTGTCGACAACGCGCTCTATGTCACTGAAGAGTTCTTCGGCAATCAGGCGACTGTCGTGCGGCCATACTCGGTCGCCCTCGAACGTGTCAGCGCGCTTATCGCTCAATACCCCAAAGACGCTGGCCTGCGTCTGCACGCCGCGCGCCTCTCCGAAAGAAATGGCCAGTTCGACCGCGCTGCCAGCGAGATGAATCAGTACGCCGACCTCAAACGTCGCTCGCCTGACTCTCTGCGAAGACTCGCCGCCTTCTATCACAATCGCGCCCGCTTCTCGGATGAAGTCAAAACCATGCGCGATCTCGCGCAATCGCTGCCTGTCTCTGAGCGCGCGCCCATCTACAAACGCGCCGCAGAACTTGCGCGCACTCGCTCGCTGGCTCAGTTCAAAACCGCTGACTTCTTCGCCGAACTCGTCGCCGCAGACCCCGACAATGTTCAACCCGTAAAAGATTACGTCGAAGAACTCACCCTCTCGAATCAGAACCGCGAAGCTCTCTCCGTGCTGACTTCTTTTCAACCCAGGTTCCCGTCAGAGCTTGCTTACTTTCTCAAGACCCGCGCCGCTATTCTGGAAGCGACCGACCGCCGCGCTGCCGAAGAAGTCTACTCATCTGTCTTCGATCCCAACTGGCCGCGACAGATTTCATCTGATTACTACGACCTGCTCCGACGATTCGGGCGCTATCGAACAATGCGCCGCGCGTTGCAGGAAAAAGTCCGCGCAGGAGCGACCGACCTTCAAACAGCCTCGCGGCTCTTCAGCGTCTACGCTTATGAAGGCAATAATCAAGAGGCTTCCCGACTGCTCACCGAGCTTGAAACGCGAAGAGCCGCAAGCCCACAGGCTGTCAGCCTGCGCTACACGGCGAGCGAGCTTGAAACCATCGCTGCGATGTTTTCATCCATAGGCCATTACGATCAGGCATCGCGCTATCTCTACACGCTCTACGTGACCGGAGGGCTTCAACCCTCGTCGCCGCAGCGCGAGCAGACTCTCTATCGTTTGTTCAAAGTCCTGATCGATGCAACGGGCGCGCAGACGAGAATAGCTGCGGGCGATCTCTCTTTTTATAAAGATGTCGCTCAGGTAGATCAGAACCCCGGAGTGATGAACGGAGTTCTGTCGCTCATACTTTCAGGCACAGACCCGGCCCAGGAATTCGCAACCGAAGAAAAAACCGCCGCCAGCTATTTCAACCGCGCGCTGGCTTATCGCATATTCACTTCGTTCAAACAGGAATTCGTCGCATCCCCCCGACTCGGCGAAATGTACCTCGATGTCATCAACGTCTTCTCCGCGCTCGACGAACACCGACTGGCAATCGAAGCGGGTCGTGAGTTTCAACAGCGTTTTCCCGACTCTCCGAAATTCACTGACGTCTCTTTGCGAATGGCCGATTCCTTTGTCGCGCTCAAGGATCGCGCCGCCGAGCGCGCGCTGCTGGCTTCTCTGCTTGATCGCCTCGCTCGCTCGCGCGCCAAAGGCCAACCGCTCATCCCTGCTTCTTCGAAGCGATGGACTTACGGAATCTCTCCCGGATTCGATCAACTCATCGACCGCATAAGCTATAACATCGAAGCCTACAGCGACACCTTCGACCCTACGGAATCCAATGACGACACCGCCGAAGAAGAAAGCAACGCGGTGGAAGAAGAATCCTTCGGCGATCAACCCCCGCCCCGAAAAGGCCCGACCTACAGCAGCGTGCTCGAAAGGTATATCTCTTCGCTGGCAACCGATGACAAGAAGACTGAAACCGTCGCTCTCTTCTGGGGCGAAATCAAAAAGCACCCCAAAGAAGAAGGACTCTATGAGCGATTCCTCCGCTGGCTGGGTCAGGCGGAACTCATATCGGAACAGTTGAAGGCTTACAATCAGGCCATACGCCAGTTCGATTCCAACACCTGGTATCATCGCCTCTCGCGCTGGTACGTGCGCGAAAAGCGCGGGCGCGAGCTCACGCGCTACTCGCGCCAGTTGATCGATATATTCGATGAGGAAGAAATCAGCGAATACCTTCTGCGATTTGCGGGCTACGGCTCTACGGCGGCGGGCGATCAACTGGACTGGAACGAGCGTTTCGCTTACGACCTCTACAGCTATGCGCACAATCGCTTTCCGCGAAACACTTTCTTCGTGCGCGGAATGCTCACCTGGCTCGGCAAAAACGACACGGCTCAGTGGGCGAAGCTTTCATCTCAGTATTACTTCGCCGACCGTTCGATCCGCGAGCCTTATCTCGCGTGGCTGTCGAAGCAGAATCAGTTGCGCGACCGATACAAACAGGCCAGAGGCGCTTCGGGTCTTTCGAGCCTCGAACCTCGCATAGCCGATATCGAAACGGCGAAAGACGCTTCCGCCCAGCCGACTGCTTATCAGGTGTTCGCAGCCGACGCCGCCGCCTGGCTCTCGCATCACGACGAAGCGGTCGCGGCTTATCGCCATCTGGTCGCGCTCTATCCCGGCGAGAAACAGTACGCTGAACGTCTGCACGATCTGGCTCGCTCGTTTGCCGGTCAGTCGGACAAGTTAGCCGAAGAAGCCGCCGCTGTCTACTCGCGCATGGCCGAAGTCTACCCCGTCAATCACGATTATCGAATCAAGGCGGGCGAGGTCTATGCCGAGATGGGTGACTTCCGTCGCGCAGGCGAGCAATGGGACAAGCTCATCGAGACCGAACCCGGCGAGCGGGAGACTTATCTCGAAGTCGCAACCGTCTACTGGGACTACTACCAGTTCGATCAATCGATCCGAGTCTTCAAACAACTGCGCGACGCGACCGGCGATCAGACCATCTACGCTTATCGAATGGGCGCGGTCTATGAGGGCAAAGGCGATATGGATTCGGCCATCGCCGAGTATGTCAAAGTCCTCAGCGAGCCGGGCGACGGGCGCGACACGGTTGCAAAACGTCTCGCTCAACTGGCGCGACGAAAGGGCGTGCCTGAAAAAATAGCCGCCGCATACAACCGCGCGCGCGCGGCCACCCCTTCTGACTGGCAAATGACGATCGGCTATGCGGTCTATCAGGCGGAGCGCGACCAGACGGCGGACGCGCTGGCATTGCTGAGAAGCGAGGTGGCGAAATCTTCGGATGTCGCGTTTCTGGAATCCGTCCGCGATCTGTTCCGCGCTATCCTCCGGCCCGAAGACGAACAGCAGGTCATAGCGCGGCTCGCTTCGGTGGGGCGCGATGAGCGCGAAGCCATGCGCTATCAACTTCAGCTTGCCGCGTTCCTCGAACGCCACAAACAGGTAGATGGAGCCATAAGCATAATCGATAAACTCGTTGCAGCATATCCTACGAATGTCGGCGTGATAGAAGAAGCAGCCCGTTTTTACTGGCGAGCGGGACTCGGCGACCGCGCGCTCGATCTCTACAAGCGATCTCTGGCAAAAGCGCAGGGACCGAATCGCCGCAGCCTCGTCCTTCAACTCGCGCGCCGTCAGTCGGACGCGGGCCGTCTGGCCGACGCTGAAGCAACACTCCGCGCTTATTACAACGAGAACCGCGACGATGGCGAAATTTTCGGTGAGCTTGCCCGAAATCTCGGCGCGCAAAACAAACTCGAACCACTTGCCGAGCTTTATCGCGCGGCGTTCAAAGACGCAAAAGAATCGGGCGTCGGCGACATCCTCACTCTGCGCGAGGGGATGATAAAGACGCTCGACAGCCTGGGTAAATTTCAGGACGCGGTCGATCAGTACATCGAAATCATCAACCTCTATCCTGAAAACAACGATCAACTGGCCACGGCGATTGATTACGCTGAACGTCACAGCCTCATCGATAGGCTCACGGCTTACTATGAAAAACTGACCAGAGAGTCTTTCAAGAATTATCGGTGGCAACTCGTTCTGGGCTGCATCTACGAGCGGCGCGGGAATGTGGCTGGCGCGACCGATCAATATCGCGCGGCTGTGGCCAACGAGCCTCAGCGGGTCGATCTGCGGTTTTTTCTCGCTTCGACTCTCGCCCGTCAGCGGCGACTGGATGAAGCGATAGCCGTGCTGCGCGAGGGCTGGGCGCTTGCCGGGCGCGACCCGCAGTGGTTGATCGAGGTAGCCCGCATTCAGGTGCAGCAGGGCAAACGCGACGACGCTACGCAAACCGTTCGTCAGGCTCTGGCCTCGAACAAAAACGCGAAGGTGACGGATCGAATGCGGGTGGCCGGGCAACTCGCCGGGTGGGGACTCGACGCGGAGGCGGCTCGAATCTATGAAGAATCGTTCGCAGAACTCCCTAAGACGCTCAAGGACGTTTACGTTGACTCAGGCGAAGCGGACAACTACATACGCGCGCTGGTGCGAGTCGAACCTGCTGCTTCGGCGTTTCAGAAGATCGAGCGAATGCGCTCGCAGTACGACGCGATTGCTAAGAACTCTCAGGATTCGGACGGCTATCGGGCGCGGAGCATCGTGGCGATAATCGATCAATCGCTGCGGACAGATTTCGGGCGCGGTGTCATCGATTACGCAACGACTGCCGATCAGTCGGCGCTGGCTCAGGCGATCCGTTCGACGACTTTTCAGTTGACCTCTTACGGCAACCGCGAAGAGTTGCTGCGCTATCTCGGCATAGCTCACGGCGCGGGGCTGGTCGAGGTGGAAGAGCAGCTTTACATTCAAATCAAGGAAGCCGCATTCAAGGCTAGAACCAGACCTGAAGATACGACCTGCTACAACGAGCTTCGCGCGCTGGTGGGATTCTACAATCGCCGGGCCGCTTACCTGCGCGGCGCTGAAACTCTTGCGGCTCAGTACGCGACCGACCGATACAAGGATCGCTTCGATTATCAAAATCAGATAGCGAACCAGTATCGACTGGCGGGCGACCGGGCTAAAGAAATGGAGTGGCTGCGAGCCGCTTACTCCGCCTCAAGCGGCTCGCTCGTCGAGGGCAACACTGACTGGGTCGATAGATATCTGTCGATGGTTTACGAGGCGAGCGATAAAGCGGAGATTGAGCGGCTCGCTTCGACTTATAATCCGCGACAGTTGCAACTGATAAACTTTTTGATCGATAAAAACGACAAGGCTCTGGCCCGCAAAGCCATCGCAAGCGCCAATCAGTCTCAGGCGTGGACGGCTTCGCGCAGCGGCGAAGTGGGCCTGTTTCTGAAAGACTCTTCGGTCGAGTACGAGGCGTTCTTCAAAGCCGCGCTCGACATTCGGCCCATTGGCGAGATGCTCGGTCGAAAGGTCGATTCGGCGCGCTCGCTTCTCGGCGATGACTGGTACTCGGCTGCGCGCAACTACGGCTACTGGCTCGGCCTCAACCCTTCGCGCCAGGCCGAGAGCCGGCATTATGCGCTTGCTGAAGTCGAGGGCTTCCCCGGAGGCGCGGACTCGCAGCTTGAGCTCGCGGCCTATTACCTCGACCGCAAGGATACGACGCGGGCCGCAGAGCATACGCAACTGGCCGCCGAGCTTGAGCCGGGCGCCAGTGAAGTGGTCGTGATGCGCGGCCTCGTGGCTCTTGCGCGCGGAGACCGCCGCGGGGCTGTCGAGGCATGGGGCGCGCTCATCAGCGGTCGCGCTACGGTCGAAAACGCCGAGACATATTTCAAAGTGATGGCCGATAATGGCCTTGCGGTCGAAGCCCTGCCCCAGATGGAAAACTTCCTGGTCGCTTACATCAATCGTCGCGCCCGCAATGATGAAAGCGAAGACCGATTGGAAGCCATCAAGCCGCTGATTCGTGAGATAGCCGGACGCGGCGCGGGAGATGCGAGGGCGGCGAATAATATTGCGGCAACTCTGCAAAATATTGTGAACCGCTCGCAGGGCGACCTCGTCATCGGAAGGATGATGATCGATGAAAGCCTGATGGCCGACTCCGCGCTTGCGCCGGTCTATCGCTCGATGCATCAGCGATTGTCCGATCAGGCTCAGGCGGTATTTGGCACTTCGCAGTACGAAAACGGATACTGGAACGGGACGGAGTTCATCTACCCGGCGAAAGAACTCTCGGAATTCCGGCGACGACTGCTCGATTACCTGATTCGAACCAGAGCTTACGATGAAGCGCGGCTGCTCATCACTTCGATTCGTCAGGAGCAGGCCGACCTTGAGCTTGCGCTCGAAGACGATGAAGACGAGTACCGCGAAGACCGCTACGAGTGGCTGCCGCTGGCCGTCGCATCGATTGAGATCAGAAGCGGGCGCGACGTGGCTAAGGCCATCGCGGAGTTGCGCCAGTATTGCGGGATCGACGGCAAAGAGTTGCATGGTGAAAGCGGGTTGAGCGAGCGATGCTTGAAGGCTTACGCGCTGTTGATAGCTGAACGAAAAGAAGCGGAAGCCGACACGCTGCTTTACGACGCGTATCGCGCCGCCGCGCGCTCGCGTTATTCCGACGACGCCTCGCTTGCCGGCCTTGCCGAGATCGAAGCTCGGCGCAATCGCCCGGATGAAGCGACCAGATTGTTGAAGTTGCTGGTCGAGAGATCGACCGACAATGCCGGAGCGTTGAAGCTTGCGGCGGAAACGGCGGCGCGAACAGGTCGCTACAACGATGCCGCGCAGTTCCGCGAGCAGATAGCTCTTGCCAACCCCGAAGATGCGCAGAACAAACTTGAGCTTGCCCGCGCGCTGGCCGCTGCTGGAAGAGGTCAGGAAGCTATCGAACGACTGGCCGCATTGATCGGCGAGAGGATGCCCAACAGCGCGCGCGCCCAGGCAGCCGAAGCGATTGGCGAAATAGTTCGTCGCGATCGTTCGCTTGCCGCTCGCGCTTCTGCTGCGTTGAACGCGCGCGCGGCATCGGGCGATGCGGGCGCGTTGCTTGCGCTGGCTGCTGCGAGCGAAGCGGCGGGCAATGTGGAGGAAGCTCGCGCGGCGCTTGCGCGCATCGCGGGCGGGCCGCTTGCGGCTGTGGCTCATCTCAAACTCGGCTTGATCGCCGCTGCTGCTGGCCGCGATGCTGATGCGGCAGCGAGCTTCGAGCGTGCGATTTATCTTGATGCCGATGGGGCGATGACTGATCAGACAGCGTTTCGCTCATCCGGGCCGCGAGTTCAACTCATAAGGCTTTACAATCGTTCGGGGCGCGACATCGCCGCCGTCCGACTTGCCGAAGGCGACGGCGCGACTCAGCGGACGCTCATAGGCGCGATGGCTCAGAGCGGAGAAGCCAACGTGTCAGGCGTGGTGTTCGAGCCTTCGCTCGATGTTGCGCGCGCGCGCGGCGAGGGGTTGAGGACGATTGCTGAACTCAACGACGCGGCTTCATCCAGAGAGCAAAGCGGACTTGCTGCGATGGTTGCGCAATCGCTGGCCCGGCTCGGAGACTTCGACAGAGCGATAGCCATCGAGCGCAGGCGTTCTGTCGAAGCCAGGCCTGAAGAGAAGGCGGCGATTGAAAAGATCGTAGCCGACCTGATGGCGGCGCGTCAGGCGAGTCAGGCGCGAGCCTCGGCGCTTCTGCGAGTGGGGAAGGCCAACGCCACGCCATCGATTTACGCCGCGCGCATTACGGGCGGTTAAGGCTTTGAATTCGGATGGGGAAAAAGAGATGAAGCCTCAGCAAAATCTGAAATTGTTCGAATGCGATGTTTCTCCAGAAGAGCAGCAAAAAGGGGAAACAACAGAGCAGATCGTAAGGCTCGATCTTCATGGCGAGATCAGAGAGCGTTTATTGCCTCATTGCAGGCTCAAGCGCGGACAGATTTGGGAAGACCCGGTGAAGGGACACAGGGTCGGCGTTCTTGATGCAGCCATCGCTTCCGATGTCGAAAAGATATTTGGCGGGCAAAGGGCGAAACTCGCAGTACACGATCCACCTTACAACATCACGGTCGGCAACGCGAACACCGCGAACATCTCGAAAGTGGATTTGGAAAGCTATCTTGTGTTCTCAAAAAACTGGGTGAGCAGTGCTGTCACGGCGATGGCGGCGGATGCACACTTCTACGTGTGGCTCGGAGCCGATTATCGCGATAACTTTCAACCGCTGCCGGATTTCATGATTCTGATGCGGCAGTTTGAAAAGCTCAAACCGCGCAATTTCATAACTCTGAGAAACCAGCGAGGGTATGGAACACAGAAGAACTGGATGTGGGTCAGACAGGAATTGCTTCATTACACCATTGGGAATCCTCGGTTCAATATCGAGGCCGAATACACAGACATTCCAAAGATACTCAGAGGCTACTACAAAGAGGTGGGCGGCAGACGGACGGAAAATATCGAGAGGAGCAAATCCGAATTCATCAGGGCCGGAAACGTGTGGGTCGATGTTCAACAGGTGTTTTACAGGATGGAAGAAAATGTCCCCGGATGTTACGCGCAGAAACCGTTGAAGGCTATTGAAAGAATAGTCTTGTCGGGCAGCAAAGAAGAAGACCTGATTGCTGATTTTTTTGCGCATTCGGGAACGACGCTTATTGCGGGAGAAAAGTTGAACAGGAAAGTGTTCACTCTCGATATCGATCCCCTTTTTGCGGAGATAACGATAAGGCGTCTAGAAAGGCTTAGGAAATTGAAATTGACAGGCTGGCAATGGCGCAGTCCGTTTCCTGAGATCGAATCGCGCGCGGAAGTGTCAGCGATTATTCGAGAGATTGAGCGCGAAGTAATTCATTAGGTAGTCGTTTCTGTCTGACCGGGAGGCTCATTTATGAACGCGAATGAAAAGACGATTGATCAGACCGCTTATCCGCACATAGTAAAAGCCGAAGGCGTTTGCGGAGGCGAAGCGATAATCGAAGAAACGCGAATAACTGTGTGGCACATCGTCGATTATTACTACAAAGTCGGCATGTCGGCGGAAGAGATTCTGGCGGAGTGGGATTACCTCACGCCCGCTCAGGTCTTCAGCGCGCTGGCCTACTATCACGACAACAGGGACGAAGTGGATACAGCGCGTCACCGCAACAGCTACGAATACTGGCAGGAGCATCACTCTCATGCCGCCGCATAATGGAATTCGCTGTATCTGAGCAGCGAGCCATCGTTACTTTCAACTTCAGCGACTTCGTCGTGTTGAATGAAAACTACGTTGCGCAAGGCAAGGATCATTGGGGAATCATATTATCGAGCGCAGAGTCTATGAGCGTTTTGTTGCATCGGCTGCTGAAACTGTTGAACAGCGTTTCCGCCAGCGAACTGAAGAATCAGGTTCGGTGGCTCAATGAGTTCAAATGAGTTGCGCGAGGGGAGACCAAATTATGAGAACAAGCAAATGGATTTTGTTGATCGTTCTGGCTGCGGCTCTCGCCCATCAATCCGACGGGCAGCAAACCCGCTCGACCAGCGATCAGTTGAAACTCGCAGGCGTTATGCCTCGCGGCGCGCTCGTCTACGTTCAGGCCCGCGACCTCTCGGCGCTGATGAAGACCTGGCTCGCTTCGCCCATAAGAGAGAAGTTCCGCGCAAGCCCGAGCTTCAAAGCGTTTTCCGAATCGCGCGTCTACCTGAAATTTCTGGATCGCAAGGCGGACATCGAAAAAGCCGTCGGCGTCAGCATCGATGAAGCGCGGCTCGGAGAGCTTGCGGGCGGCGCGTCGGCTGTCTCGATCTACGACATAGGCAAACTCGAAATGGTCTTCGTAACCCAAGTCGCCCGCGAACGCGCTATCGCCACCGCGCTCTTCAAACAACTGCCGCAGTTTCAGGAACGGTCTTCCGATGCCGGAGCCTACTACGCCAGAGAGTTCACGACCGACAACGGGAACCTCAATCAGCAGTTCTGCTTCGCCTACGCCGACGGCAAACTGATAGTCACCACGACCGAAGGGTTGATGATTCGCGCTCTCAAAAACGTCCGACAATCGGGCGATGACTCCGCGCTCGCGGATGTGCTTGCCACAGCCGACCGCGCATCAGACTTTACCGCAAACGAAGTGACGCTGTGGCTGGATCAGTCGCGGCTCAATCAGAACCGGCACTTCCGAAGCTACTGGATACATCATAATTCGCTGGCAAACATTCAGACCGGGCTGATCGATCTCCGCATCACTCCGCAGGCGCTCGGCGAGCGGAGATGGTTCACGCTCAAAGATCAAAGCAGCGGCGCGATGCTTACTGCCGAGCAGGCGAGCGGCTTGATCAGGATGGCTCCGGCCAATGCTCAACTTGTCGAGGCGCGCGCGCTTTCCGTCTCGCGTGAAGAGTTGAACGCGGCGGTCTCGCAGACGCTTTTCGGCAAACTGCCCGACGAAGCTTCTATCTCCAATCAGTTTTCAGACCGTTCGAGTTCGGAGGACGAAAGCAGTTCGCGCGCCGAGCGTTACAGCAAACTGGACACGCGGTTCGACATCGATGTCGATGACGAAGCCGCGCCCCGTCCCGGCAAACAGGCGCGGCAACCTGCGCCTCAACCCGCTGTCGTCGGGTTCGAAAAAACTATCGACGCGGCGATTGCCTCCGCATCTCCCGTAGGGTATTGCGAGATGGCGCGCTCTCGCGCGGAAGCAGGCCGCCCGTTCGTGCGATTCGAGCGCGCAGTGGTGATCGAGATGAAAGAGGGGGCATCGATTGATCGCGCCGCATTCGAGCGCGCAGTGACCGACGAGATGCGCTCGCGCTTCGTAGTGGCCGGAATCGATCCGCAGCTTCAATGGCAGGAAGAGGCTGGCGTGCGCTACCTCGCGCAGTCGCTTCTGGAACAGGGCGCGGCCTATTCGATTTCGGGCAGGTACGCGGTTTTGTCTTCGAGCCGCGAAATGGTGCGCGACATACTGCAGGCGGCCAGAACGCAGACGCAGATCGATGGCCCGGCCTCCTTTTACGCCGTCGTGCGCATCGCCGATGCAAAGCCGGTGTTTGATACGTTGATGAAAAAACTCGACGGGCCTGTGCCGACCAGCGAGGAGGAGTCGACTCCGGTGAGATTCTTCAGCGATAATCTATCGAGCCTCATCGCCGCGACCGCTTTTCGTGAGATGAGAATCCGCCGCGAATCAGCGAGCGGGGTGATGATCGAGCGCGTGACTTATTCGTGGTGAGGTGTCGAGGAGAGATTGAAGGCAGTTTTCGGCAAAGTGTCCGGCTGGTTGCAATCATCGCTTGCGAGAATTCACTTGCTGGCTTCGGCCCTCTTTCGCCCTGTCGTCGCTCTGCTGTCGAAGCTCAAAAGCCCCGCCCGCGCGTTGATCGCCCTGTGGCTGATGCTGACTGGCGCAGTCGTTCTGGTCAACCTTCACATGATCGGCAGCAGCAAGCCGTTCGTTTTTCGAGAGGCCGACCGTTTGCCTGAAAACGATGTCGGGCTTGTATTGGGAACCACTCCCCGGCTCGCAGGCGGAGCGACCAATCCTCATTTTCAACGCAGGATCGAAGCCGCCGCTTCGCTTTATCACGCGGGCAAAGTGAAACACCTGCTGTTGAGCGGAGACAATCATCTCCGCGAGTACAACGAGCCTGTTGCCATGAAATCGGCTCTGATGGCTGCTGGCGTGCCTGAGTCGGCGATGACGCTCGATTACGCGGGCCTCCGCACGCTCGATTCCATAGTCCGCGCCAGAGAGGTCTTCGGCCAGGAGAGGCTGACGATCATAACCGACGAGTTTCATGCCTATCGCGCAGTTTTTCTGAGCAGGCATTACGGCATCGATGCAGTGGCTTACTGCTCGGCTTCTGTCCCTTTCGGGATTTCGGCGCGGTCGCGCATGCGCGAATACGGCGCGAGAGTCAAAGCCGCGCTCGACCTCTACATTCTTCACACCAAGCCCCGATTCCTGGGCGAGAAGATAGACATCAAAGTGTGATCGCGCAGATAAACAGAATTTACATGAATGAGGAATCGTTTGTATCGTCAGCGACAACTCCCTGAAAGGATGAAGAGGAGCAGGGGTGCAGGGGTGAGATAAGCTGACCACTGACCACTGACTCCCGACCATCCGACGGATGCCGGGCCGCGCGCCGTTATGCTATTGTAACTCGTCTATGAAAGTCATTCCCCTCGGGACGAGTTCAGGCAAACCCACTCTCTGGCGCAACGTGAGCGCGCTGGCTGTGGCCCGCGAAGGCGAATGGCTGCTCTTCGACTGCGGCGAGGCCACCCAGATTCAGATAGCGCGGGCGGGCCTTTCGCCCAATCGACTTGCCGCGATTTTTATCACTCACCTGCACGGAGACCATTTCAACGGACTGGCCGGACTCGTTTCAACTATGGGACTCGACCGGCGCGAGCGACCGCTGACGATCATCGGCCCTGCTGGTATTCGTCAGTACCTCGATCTGCTCGGACGATTGAAAATTCTTTATGTCAATTACACGGTCGAAGTCTTCGAACTCGCCCCGGCAGATTTCAGAGCGACTGACTCCAATGGCCTGGTAGTTTATGAAACTCCGGCTTATGTGGTGAGCGCCGCGCAACTCGATCACCGCATCTTCGCCATCGGCTATCGGGTCGAAGAACGTCCTCGACCCGGCAGGTTCGACCTCGACCGCGCAAAAGAGCTTGGCATCCCTCCGGGGCCGCTCTACGGCAGATTGCAGAAGGGCCACTCGATTCAACTTGCCGACGGACGCACAATCGATTCGTCGGAAGTGGTCGGCCCTCCGCGTCCGGGAAAAACTGTAGCTTATTGCACAGACACTCGCCCCTGCCAGAGCTCCATCGAGCTTGGCCGCGACGCTGATCTTCTCGTCCACGAAGCCACTTACACTCAGGAGCTCGAACAGGAAGCCGAGGACTTCGGCCATTCGACCGCCGCGCAAACCGCCGCCATCGCCAGTCGAGCCGGAGCGAAGCGGTTGCTCATCACTCATTTCTCCACGCGCTACCCGGACGCTTATCCGCTGCTCGAAGAAGCGCGCGCCGTCTTTCCCGACACGCTGATGGCCAGAGACCTGTTGGAAGTCGAGGTATGATCATCGCCACCGGAATCGATCTCATAGAGATTTCGCGCATCGAGGAAATATTTTCCCGGCGCGGCAATCGTTTCCGTGACCGGGTGTTCACCCACGCGGTGTCAGCTTACTGCGAAAGCGTGGCGTCGCGCTTTGCGAGCTACGCCGCGCGCTTTGCCGCCAAAGAAGCGGCGATGAAAGCTCTCGGCACGGGCTGGGCCGAAGGCGTGGCGTGGCGCGAGATAGAAGTAGTAAGGAGCGAATCGGGAGCGCCGCAATTGAGATTGAGCGGGCGCGCGCTTGAAAGAATGAAGGAAATCGGGGGCAATCGATTGCATTTGTCGCTTTCGCATTCACGCCAGATGGCGATGGCTCAGGTGATTCTGGAATCGTAGTATGAAGAAAAGGAATTACGCGATCTGTATCGCCGCGACCACGATTCTGGCTCTGTCGGTTCTTGGCTATACGATCAAAGCGTTGAAAGCGAAAAAGCCGGAGCGTCGCCCTGATATAGCAACGGTTCATTATCCCAGATCGAGCCATGACAGAAATCCCATTGCCTCTGAAACCAGCCTGCCGGGGGATGAAGACGCTTCATCGCTCAACAACATTTTGAAAACCATTTTCCCGCATGGATGGGCGAGCCTGTCTGACGAAGAGAAAAGCATAGAAATTCTCAAGTACGTTTCCAGTTCGCTGAAGCTCAAGGGAGGGGCCGAAGGCGGGACTGCGACGAAGATAATCAAAGACGGAGTCGCATTGTGCGTGGGCATGGCGCGCGTCTTCAACATGCTGTGCCGCAGCATTGGGATGGCAGCCCGACCATGTTCGGCAAAGTATCTGCCTACGCTCGACAGCCACGTGGTAGCCGAAGTGTTTTATGACGGTCAGTGGCATCTGTTCGATCCCACCTTCGGGTTGTTCTTTTACTCGAATCCGGATTATGACAGGACGGGCCATATAATCTCGTTTCACGAATTCCTCTCCCGTCCGCAGGAGGGAACTGCGTTCAAGGTGGTCAGCAAACCCTGGAAAGGCGAGTATGACAAGGAGGCGAAGAACTTCGCCGTGACGCGGGCAGAGGATGATTATCTTGAGAGCAAATATGGCAGGCCGCTGATTCCGGTTTACAGAAAAGAGATGAGCGAAGCGTTCCCCGTCGCCTATGGCAATAACGATCTGATCTCATATCCGGTTGACGCCGATCTTTCGACAGTCGTCGAGCAGTGGTTTGGCAAGATGGACGACTCTTATGACGATCTGATTTTTTTCGGCAGCAAATATTCCGACAGGTACAAAGCTCACTTCTTCGGGAACAACTCTCTTGGGGAGACCTGCTATCACACCTGGCTCATCAAAGCCCCGGCGGGCAGCCTGATTGCCATCGACTACTACAGCCTGCGAGACGATCCTCCGGCGCTCACTCCCGCGCCTCAAAGAGCCGTCCGATTGATTCAAACCGAACGCGAGGGCAGGAGGACGACCTTCATTTTTTACGTCAACGACGACGAAGCGATCCTC
>CAZPQE010000011.1:25511-29363 GCA_964588615.1 uncultured Clostridia bacterium
GCGATGCGCGCTTCAAAGCCTTAGCTCAGAGCCGCGTTCTTCACGCCACTGTCAAATACTCCTTCAGATTCAGGCACTCTTCCATCTCGCGCAGTTTTGCGAAGGCTCCGGCTTCTATCTGGCGGACGCGCTCGCGCGTGACTGCAAGCCCCTGTCCGATCTCTTCCAAAGTCTGAGCGTCGCTTGCGCCGTCAAGCCCGAAGTGAAGGCGCAGAATTCTGGCTTCGCGCGGAGTGAGCCGGGTCAGCGCGCTGCGGATGGCGTCGCGCCGGGACCTCTCTACGGCAGCCATGAAGGGATTTGCCGCGTCCTTGTCATCGATGAAGTTTACTGCCGTTTCTCCGTTGTCGTTGGCCGCAGCGTCGAGCGTTATGGTGTGCTGCGCAAAAACGAGAGCTTCGCTCACGCGATCCGGCTCGACATCCAATCGCTCGGCTATCTCTAAGGCCGACGCCCCGGCGGAAGTCGTCTCGCTTATGGAGCGGGCCGCGCGCAACACTTTGTTTATCAGAGTGATCTCGGAAGCGGGCAATCGCACGATGCGGCTTTGAGTGTCGAGCGCGCGCGACATCGATTGCCTTATCCACCACATCGCGTAAGTCGAGAACCGGAATCCCCGCCGCCAGTCGAACTTTTCCACCGCCCGCATCAGTCCGATGTTGCCTTCCTGAATCAGATCGAGAAACGTCAATCCCCGTCCGGTGAACTGACGCGCGACCGAGATGACCAGTCGGAGATTGGCTTCCGTCATCTGCTGTTTTGCGTAATTGAGTTCCGCCGCTGCTGCCATGATCCCGCCCGCCTGATCGATCAACTCGAATGGAGTGACGAGTCCGCTCGCCAGCGCGCACGCGACCGAAGCTTCTATCTTCGATCTTTCCTCGGCGGACACCGACAACTCCGGGAGTTTTTTCGACAGCGACTCTCTGCCGGTCTCTTTGCAAAGCGACCGTATCGCCGCTATGGATTGTTCAACCAGCTTCACCAGATTGCGCTCGACCGCCGGATTGAAGACCAGCGATCTTATGGCGCGGGAAAGCCGCACGATCCTGCGGGCCTTCTCCGCGCGCGCGGCTCGAAGGGCCACGACTTTCTTCTGACTGCGCGAGGGGGCGAGCAGTTCTTCATAAAGCCGCTCGACCTGGGCGAGAATCCGCTCGACTGCTTCGAGACGCGCAGCCGGGTCCGACGAGGCATCGATTCCGGGGGCGGATTCTATTACATCGCCCGCGTTCTCCTCACCTGCTCTCAGCGCGCGGCCAAGCTCGATGCAATAGCAGGCGATCAGAGGCGAGCGCGCGAGCAGCTTCATCAGCAGATTCCTTGCGCGCTCGATTCGCTTTGCCGATTCGACTTCTCCCTTGGCGTCGAGCATCGGGGTGCGGCTCGCTTCGCGCAGGTAGAGTTTTAACAGGTCGGTCCTGTCGATATCGCCTTCGCTTTGAAACTCGGCTTCTTCCTCAAACTCATCTGCCAGGTCGATTACATCTTCGCTCTTGTATGGGTCATCAATGGTTTCAATCATAATCGATGCTCCTGTGCCTGATTGAATAGACCAGGGCTGAAAAATTGTGTTCGGGTCCAAACCGTCAGCTATGGTTTTAACCAGTCTGATTCTACCAACACGCTCGAACGATGAAAAATTAAAAAAAATTAAGCGTACTATGCGTTTTCCTAATACTCGCCGCGCCGTCGGTCGGCAAATTCATTGATTGAGCCGAATGCTCTGGCCGGTTAATATAAGGATATGAGGCTGAAGGAAACTTTCCGATTGACATCGCGGCGCGTTTTCGTGCTGTGGACTCTCATCAGTTTCGCTATTTACGTCTATCTCGACTCGAAGGGATGGATCAATCGAAACAGTAAGGAGCGCGAAGCGAGATTGAGGAGGCAGGCAGCGCGTCTTCGCCATCGACTCATTCGTCTCGGCCCC
The DNA here is from genome assembly GCA_964588615.1 of uncultured Clostridia bacterium. Taxonomy (GTDB): domain Bacteria; phylum Acidobacteriota; class Blastocatellia; order UBA7656; family UBA7656; genus UBA7656. The sequence continues at coordinate 27,445 of CAZPQE010000011.1, forward strand.
ACTTTCATCAAGATGGGGCAGATGCTTGCGACGCGCGCCGACCTGCTGCCGCTCGAATACATAATCGAGTTGAGCGCGCTTCAGGATGATGTGCCGCCGTTTTCCAGTCATCAGGCGATGGCTCTCGTCAGTTCGGAACTGGGCCGTCCAATCGATGAACTGTTCAAAGAGATAACCGAGCGCCCAGTCGCCTCGGCAAGTCTCGGCCAGGTTTATCGCGCGGTTTTGATTTCGGGCGAAGAAGTGGCCGTGAAAGTCCAGCGCCCGCGCCTCGAAGAGCGGATAGCTTCGGACCTCGATCTGCTTCGCTCCATCGCCCGGACGCTTGACCGTTATCCGAATCTGTTTCCCGGCGCGGAGTGGCTCGGGGCCATTGACGAATTCGACCGGGTGATTCACGAAGAGATGGACTATCGGCTGGAAGCGGCCAATGCTCAGGAATTCCGAACGAACTTCCGGGACTGGCGCGGCATCCATGTTCCTCGCGTATTTGAAAATCTTTCGACAAGCCGCGTGCTGGTTCTGGAATTCGTCACCGGCACGAAGGTGACTGATCTCGAAGAGCTTCGCGCCGCCGGTCACGACCCGCGCCGCATAAACGAGTTGTTGTATCGCGCATACTTCAAGCAACTGCTCGAAGACGGTTTCTTTCATGCCGACCCGCATCCGGGCAATCTGCTCGTGAGAGAAGACGGGCGGCTTGCGATATTCGATTTCGGAATGGCCGGTCGCGTAAGCCCGCAACTTCAGGGGCAGATAATCGAAGCGTTCTTTCATCTCTACAACCGCGATGTGGAAGCGATAGTCGATGATCTGATAGGGCTGGGATTTCTGGCTCCTGAAGCCGATCTTGAAGCCATACGCGCTGTGGTGGCAGAAGTCTTCGCGCGCAAGTTGAATCTGAAGCTGGGCGAGGTTCGGTTCAAGGAGTTGACTTACGATCTTGCGCCTGTCGTCTACGAGCACCCGATACGCACGCCCGCGAGGTTCACTTACCTGATGCGCGCGCTGATGACGCTCGAAGGAATCAGCATAATCATGAATCCTGAGTTTAATTTCTTCGAGGTTGCGCGCCCGTTCGTCCGCGATTACCTGTTCCGACAGGAGACCTCTCGGTTGAAGAAACTGGCGATGGATTCTCTGCGCGACGCGCGCACAGGCCGCTTCGAATGGAAGCGATTGTGGACGATGGCCAGGATGGCTTATGCGCTTTATTTCGGGCAGGCGTGAAGGGCTGTCAGCGAATAATGAAATCGCCATTGTCGAAGTTCTCGCGCAGCAGTGATAAAATGCCGGCGTCCAAATGTGGCATAAGGTGGAATGCAATGACTTTGACTATAGAAATCCCCGCCGAAATCGAAGCCAGACTTGAGGCCGAAGCCGGACGCAGAAGCTTGAGCAAGAATGAATTCGTGCGTATCGCTCTGGAAGAGAAACTGAACATGGGGAAATCGGATGTCCCCTCAGAACCATCCTTCAAGCCGCGCATCCTTGCCAGAAATTTTCCGTCAAAGATCGTTCGCGCGAACATGAATGGATCAGGCAACATCGGGACGAATATGACGGGCAATGGGTTGCGCTCGATGGAGACAGGCTTTTAGCGCAGGGTCTCGATCTGAAAGAGGTGGCCCGCAAAGCGCGAGAAATCGGTGTTGAAGACGCGCTGATGGTGCGCGTTGAAGGAAGCCGCGCGCTGCCTTACGTTGGAGATGTATGGTGATGCCGATTCATCTGAATTTTGCTGATGCCGCTGGATTTTGTGGGGTCAAAAACCGACTCTCTCATTAACACCCCGATTCATCAATGTGTTTTCGAGCAGCCCACCTTCTCCAAACCGTTTCAACAGTTTGAGACTCAAAAACGGTTGAAACCGTTCGAGAGGGTGTCAGGCCGACGGACACCTCGATGAATCGAGGTGT
>CAZPQE010000012.1:0-28311 GCA_964588615.1 uncultured Clostridia bacterium
GCCCACGTTGGGGCGGCCCACTACGGCCAGACAGATTTCTTTTCGCTCCTCGCCGCGCGCTTCACGGGCAGGAATTATTTCGAGCGCGGCGTCGAGCAATTCGGCCACGCCCGTGCCGTGCTCGGCTGACAGGGGGAAGACTTCATCCATGCCCCATCGTTCGAATTCCATAGCGTCGGCTTCGAGTCTGGGGCTATCGACTTTGTTTGCGGCGACAAATACCGGCTTGCGCATTGAGCGCGCAAGCGCGGCCAGTTCTTCGTCGAGAGGAGTGATGCCCGCCCGCGCATCGACGACGAGCAGTATCAGACAGGCTTCATCGAGAGCCGTCCGCGCCTGTCGCAGGATGTTTGCGGGTATGAGTTCTTTTTCGTCGGGGATGATTCCGCCTGTATCGACTACGCGGAACTCGCGCCCTCGCCACTCGCCCGCGCCATAGATTCGGTCGCGGGTTATGCCCGGCTCATCGCCTACGATAGACCTGCGCGAGCCAGTCAGTCGATTGAACAGTGTGGATTTGCCGACGTTGGGTCGTCCGAGTATGACGACGGTCGGCAGCGCGTCGCTTGTAGTCTCCATCCTTGTCATAACAAACTTTTGACTTTAGCCTGCCCTTCTGAACTTTTACAAGCTGTCAGTCGCGCTGCAAATCGCGGATGCGGTCTGTGTAGAGTTGCTGGTGATTGCGCTGGGCGTCTGCCCCCGATGATTTTCATAAATGGCCTGAAACGCCTATTGCCTTCGGCGATTTATCTTCTCCTGTCGGTCAATTGCCTGCATCGCTCGCTTGTATCCGAGGCGCACTGCTTCGATCAGTAATTGATGCCGGGCGCTGCAGGGGGATACCCGGACGAGATTTTCCCTCAGCATTACAGGCAGTATTTCGCTGCTCGGAACTTCCTGTTCCAAACAAGGCGCGAAAGGCAACAGGAAAGCGCAGGTTATCGGGTTGTTAGCGCCCCTGAGTGCTGTCACCACGACCGAATGATCGGCGAGCAGGCCCGCACGAAACGCCGCATCCAACCCGCGAATGCTCCGCATCGCGCTCAAAGCAGCGACAGCCTCTCCGCTTTGCCATGATCGGGCGATGTTTCTCTGGTCAAGAATCTCTTCCAGGATTCTAATATCATCCCAATCGCTGTCGCGTTCAGTCTCCTTGCTGCGGATCAGGTCGGGTAGGGAGAGAAACGAAACTGAACTTTCCCCATAGCTCCCCACTTCACGCCTTTGGTAGAGCGCATCGAAGTCATCCAGCAGATGATTCCGAATCCAGAATTCCAGCAGTTCTTCCTTCCCGCCGGGGAGGATTCCCAGCACGAAGCGCCGGAAGTCTTCGCCGCGCCATGTCGTTGTTTCATTCGGGATACCGGCGAACAGGGTGGGTTTGCTGAGTGGCTCAGTGAGATTGTGTCCGGCGTCTACCGGAATGTGCAAATCATGGTCTGTGGTATCGCGGTTGAAGCCGTAGTAGCGGACGGCGTGGTCTCCCATGACCAGATGAGGAACCTTCAAATCATCGAGAGAGGAAACGATTTCAATCAATCGCTCGACAATAGTCATAACAACGAGTCTTCCCAGTGCCTGCTCCCGTGACTGCGCAGGAGCATTGTCAGCGGATGCAGACTCAATTCATCTTCGCTGAGATTGCTGGCTACCAACTCGATCACCTGCTCCGTGATCGAGTCCACATTGTCGTCGAGAAACTTTCTTTCCGCTTCACGGATGTTGAGCGCCTGTCCCGTCAAAAGCAACCTCATGATGGGGTCGTTGACCACCATATCACACAAGGCAGGATCAGCCTTGAGTTCGGACTCTGTAAAAGGCCCATCCGCGCCGGATTGATTTGCGGCAATTGAGAATTCAGAGTCAGCAGGCATTGGGTTGCTCCTCGCTTTCCGGCTTGATTATACCCAAATTCCGGCGGGAAGAAACGGGCATCGGCAAACAGATTATAGTGTTCTTTTTCCTCGTTGTGATGAAATATCGTGTGGCTCGATTTATGCCGCGCCCGCGTGACGGCCTCGGTGGTTGGTCTCTTCTATCAGCGCGCGGGCGGAACGAGCGTCTATCGGGCGCGAAATCAAAAAGCCCTGCACGTACTCGCAGTTCATGCCGGAAAGCTGTATGACCTGCTCGCCGGTCTCCACGCCTTCGGCTATCACATCCATTCCCAGATTGGAAGCGAGCGAAACTATCGTGCGTATGATCTCGCTGTTTTTGGGCAGATTCATGCGGGTGACGAACGAGCGGTCGATCTTCAAGGTGTCGACGGGGAAGCGGTGCAGGTAGCTCAATGACGAATAGCCCGTGCCGAAATCGTCGAGCGAAACTTTTATGCCCAGTTCCTTGAGCCGCTTGAGCGTGGCTGTAGCCGCTTCCAGGTTTTCGATGATGGTGCTTTCGGTGATCTCTATCTTGAGGCTGCGGGCTTCGAGCCCGCTCTCGGTCAGAATCTGCTCGATCCTTTCGATCAGATCGGGCTGGGCGAACTGCTTGCCCGAAAGGTTGACGCTCATCGTTAGAGGCGGTTCTGTGGGGAAATCGTCCTGCCACTCGCGCAACTGGCGGCAGGCTTCGCCCAGCACCCACTGACCGATCTGAATTATCGATCCGGTCTCCTCGGCTACCGGAATGAATTGCAGGGGAGGAATGAACCCCAATTGCGGATGCTGCCAGCGCAGCAGGGCTTCGAAACCGGCTATGCGCCAGTTGTCTACGGATATGATCGGCTGGTAATGAATACTGAACTCGTTGCGCGAGAGCGCGCGACGCAGGTCGGTTTCCAGTTGCATCATCTCGACCGCCTGCGTGAGCATTCCTATGTCGAATAACTCAAGCCCGCCCGACCCCTGTTCTTTGGCCCGATTGAGCGCGGTGTCGGCGTTGCGGAGGAAATCTTCGGGCTTCTCTTCGTTCGACAGATTCAGGGCGATTCCTATGCTGGCAGTGATGAACACTTCCTGGCCTTCGATTTCGAAGGGGGCGGAGAGTTCCGACTGAATCTTTCCGGCGTAGTGAGTGGCGTCGGCCAGTTGTTTGAGGTTGTCGAGTATGACGGCGAACTCGTCGCTGCCCATTCGCGCGGCGAGGTCGCCGGGCCGCATCGCGCCTTCCAACCTTCGCGCTATGGCGGCCAGCAACTGGTCTCCAACCTGATGACCCAGGCTGTCGCTGATGACCTTGAACCGATCCATATCGATGAGCAGTATGGCGAACATATAATCTTCGCGGGTCCTGCTGCGCTCGATAAGCCGGTTGAGCTTGTACATGAACAGCCCGCGATTTGGAAGCCCGGTTAACTGATCGTGGAAGGTGTTGTGGAGGAGTTGATTTTCGGCTTCCTTCTGCCTGGTGAGGTCTGTTATCGCTCCGGCCATGCGATAGACGCTGCCGCTGGAATCCCAGACGGCCATCCCGCGACTCAACACCCAGCGATAGCTGCTGTCGCGGCTGCGCAGGCGATGCTCGTTTTGAAACTGAGGAGTCAATCCCAGAAGGTGCGCGACTATTTCGGCGTGGAACTGCTCGAAGTCTTCAGGGTGTACGCGAGTGAACCATTCATCGACATGCGAGCCGATTTCGTTTTCTTCATAACCGAGCATCGCTTTCCATCGCGGGCAGAAATGAATTTCGTTGGTCTGAAGATTCCAGTCCCACAGTCCGTCGTTTGCGCTTCGGGCTACGAGCGAATATCGCTCTTCGCTCGCCGCCAGGGATTCGAGTGCCTGCTCGCGCTCGGTGATTTGTTTCTTGAGTTGATTGTAGCTGTTTGAAACTTCGACGTGGCGCTGCTCGACGCGCTTGAGCATCTTGTTGCTCACTCGGAGCATTTCTTCGAGCCTCTGCCGGTCAGCCAGCGCGCGGTCGAGCAGCGCATTCTTGCGTCGGGTGTCGAGTTGGAGAGCGACGGCGGCGGCCAGCGTTTGAAGCGCGTGAGCCTGGGCGGGAGTGAGCATTCGCGGCGCGCGGTCGAGGACAGAAAGCGCGCCTATCGCATGTCCGTCCGGCGTTATTATCGGGGCTGCGGCGTAAAAGCGCACTTCGGTTTCGCCCCTGACCAGCGGACAGCTTTTGAATCTCGCGTCAGAGAGCGCGTCTTCGACCACGAAAAGATCAGGCTTGAGAACAGCCCATGAGCAGAAGGAAGTTTCACGGGCAAGCTCGTCCCAGCTTATGCCGACTTTCGATTTATGCACCACGCGGTCGGCGTCTACCAGGCTCAACATTGCGAATGGAGTCGAGCAGGCTTCGGCTGCAAGAGAGGTGAAATCGTCGAGGAGTTCATCCGGCTCCCCATCCATGATCTGGTAGCGGCGCAAGGCCTCCAATCGCGCCTTCTCGTTAGCGGGGATTGGCACACTGGTCATCAACATAGGCTTCACCGGGCGGGGAAGCTCGTCGCCTGAACCTGAAGCTCCGGCAACCTTCGGTTTATGCCAAGAGGGCAGAGTTGAAACAACCGCCAGTTTATCATATTCATGAATCGATGGAAGTATTATTATCCGTTTCCCCGGAGAGGCCATGATCGAGCGATTCAAGGCCATAAAACGGCTCAAATCCCGTCGGGCGGCTCACCTCGAACTGGGCGCACGCGGCGAGCGGGTGGCCGTCGGCTATCTCCAGGACTGCGAAGGCTATCAAGTAGTGGCCACGAACTTCCTCGTGCCGGTTGGCCGCAGCCTGCGCGGGCAGAAGCTCACTTCCGAAATCGACATCATCGCTTATGACGGCCCCACGCTGGCGTTCATAGAAGTTAAAACCCGCACATCAGATGAAATAGTCGCGCCCCAGTCGGCGGTCGATCTGAGAAAGAAGCGCCAGATCGCGCGGGCAGCGCGTCGTTATCGCCAGTTGATGAGAGTCGCGGACGAACCCTTTCGCTATGACGTGGTGACGGTCATCCCCGAACCGGAAGGCTATCGCGTGGAGTTGCTGCGCAATTACTTCGATGACCGGGTGTTTCAGCGCGCAAGGTTCTTTAACAATGCGCAAGAGTGGTAGGGATGCTCCTTCTATGATCGGGTTTCTTGTGATTACAGCGGCTTGCAGTTGAGCGAACAGGTCGCCCTCTCATTAACACCGCGATTGATCGCGGTGTAGTTTCTTTCCACCTCTCTTTGATTCTTTGGCTGATCACCAAGCGCGCAGTCGTTATGGAGATTGACATCTGCACGGGCAGGAAAACTGTTAAAACAGTTTCGGATTCTGGTACCTCGCTTTTCGCCGCGATCAATCGCGGTGTCAATGAGAAGGCCGAGCTTACACTCCTTGTATTCATCCTGTTCACGCAAATGCAACTCGCTATAAAATTTACGCGCCAAGCACTGATTAAAGAGTTTATTAGTGGGTGGCCGAAAAGGGCAGGCTCAGTCACGCCGGCTTGCCGCAAAGGCACAATTTGAAGTTTATCGGTGTCAGATGGCTCCCAAGAGAATCGAACTCCCTGAACAGTCTGACCCGCAAAGTCCTGACCCAGAGCGTTGAAGAGCAAAGACTCGCCCTGATAGCCGACGACTTTGAACGGGGTGATGGTTTGAGAATTGGCGCATCCCTGAGCGCGCCTGGCGGTTTGCTTGAAATGAGCGCGGCGTTGAATTAGTATGCCGGAGCTTTGACAATAAGACCGTTGATGTAGAACAGGCTGCCAGCCTGTTGACACACTGAAGGTATGAATATTATGGAAGCAGCAGGCTGCCAGCCCGCTGTACATTGAGGAGATGTTATGCGACTTGGACTCAATTTCGGTTATTGGGGAGCAGGGGCTTCCGACAATGTAGCTGTCGCGCAGGAAGCCGAACGGCTCGGCTATCATTCTCTCTGGACTGCCGAAGCCTACGGGTCGGACGCCGTATCGCCGCTCGTATGGCTTGCGGCAAAGACTGAACGCATCAACGTGGGAACTGCCATCATGCAGATGCCCGCGCGCACGCCCGCGATGACTGCGATGACCGCCGTCACCGTAGACCTGTTGAGCAACGGGCGATTCCTGCTCGGCATAGGCGCGTCAGGGCCGCAGGTGGTCGAGGGCTGGCACGGCGTCGTGTACGGAAAAATACTCACGCGCACCCGCGAGTATGTCGAAATCGTCCGCGCAATCCTCAAACGCGAGCGACCCCTGGAACATCACGGCGAGTATTACGATATCCCCGTGCAGGGCGGAACGGGACTGGGCAAGCCGCTCAAACTCATCGTGCATCCGCGTCGCGCAGACATCCCGATTTATGTCGCGGCGATAGGGCCGAAAAACGTCGCGCTGGCCGCCGAGATAGCCGACGGCTGGCTGCCGGTCTTCTTCTCGCCCTGGCGAATGGAGGCTTTTCGCCCGTCGCTCGAAGAAGGGCTGGCTCGCAGGCAGGACGGCAGAACGATGGATGATTTCGACATCGCTCCTACAGTGAGCGTCATCCTCGGAGACGATATCGATGCATGCCGGGCGAAGGTCAAGCCACATCTTGCGCTCTACATCGGCGGGATGGGCGCGAAGGGAAAAAATTTCTACAACGAGCTTGCCTGCCGCTACGGTTATGAAGAAGCGGCGGCCAGAATTCAGGAGCTTTATCTTTCGGGCAAAAAAGAAGAGGCCATCGCCTCGGTGCCTGATGAACTCGTCGATGAAGTGTCGCTGTGCGGCCCGCGCGAGCGAATAAAAGACCGGCTTGCTGCCTGGCGCGAGGCCGGAGTGAAAACTCTCATCTGCGCCACAGGCGACATCGACTCGATCCGCGCGATGGCTGAAGTCGCGCTTTGACAGTCTGTAACCTGAAAATTGTCGCGCCGCTTGTCCGACAATCTGCCAGATTGTCGTTGGCGCAGAGGTCGACCATCTGGCTGATGATCGGACATTCTGGAGGATCCCTACAGATCGGGCGATCCGCCAGATTGCCCGCGTCCTGAAAGTTTGAAAAACGAGTACACGACAAGCTGCCAGCTTGTCGGACTCTTTCAGAGGAGGCTCCATGCGCAAACGTGTTTTGATCGTCGGATTCCTGGTCGTCGCATCGCTCTTTCATTTGCAGGTGGCGCGCGCTGCCGATTCAAGCGACAAGTTTGACAAACGGGAAGCGATGATCGAGATGCGCGACGGCGTGAAACTCAACACTGAAATCTTCATCCCCAAAGACGCGCGCGAGCCTCTGCCCATTCTCATCACCCGCACGCCCTACGGAATAGCTCACGACAGCAAGGGGTTCCATCCCGCGCTTGCTTCTTCTTACCGCGAGCTTGCCGATGACGGATACATCTTCGTCTTTCAGGACATTCGCGGGCGGTTCAAATCCGAAGGCAGGTTCGTGATGATGCGCCCTCCGCGCGACAAAAAAGACGCAAAGGCGATTGATGAAAGCACCGACACCTGGGACACCATCGAGTGGCTCATAAAAAACACACCGAACAACAACGGGCGCGTCGGAGTGCTGGGCATCTCCTACGGCGGCTGGCTGACGGTTATGGCCATAAGCGACCCGCACCCGGCCTTGAAAGCCGCATCGCCCCAGGCCTCGCCTGCGGACATGTTCTTAGGAGATGATTTTCATCACAACGGCGCGTTTCGATTAAGCTACGGTTTCGAATACGTCTCGATGATGGAAACGTCCAACACCAACTACTCTTTCGAGTTCGACAAGTATGACACCTACGAGTGGTACCTGAAGCTGGGCGCTCTCTCCAACGCGAATGAAAAATATTTTCATGGCAAGCTGCCCACCTGGAATGATTTCGTCGAGCATCCCAACTACGACTGGTTCTGGCAGAAGCAATCCGTTGCGCCTTATCTCGATCGAGTCACAGTGCCGACTCTCAACGTCGCCGGCTGGTGGGATCAGGAAGATTTTTATGGGCCGATCAAAATCTATGAGACGCTCGAAAAGAAAGACTCGAAAGGATTGAACTACTTCGTTGCCGGTCCCTGGAATCACGGAGGCTGGGCCGGAGGCGCGGGGAGCAAGCTCGGACGCCTGGATTTCGAGAGCGAGACCAGCAGGCACTTCCGCGAAAAAATACAGGCCCCGTTCTTCGCTTACTTTCTCAAGGACAAAGGCGAGCCTTATAAATTGGAAGCCCACACATTTCAGACCGGCGCAAACACCTGGAAATCTTATTCGGAATGGCCGCCGAGAAAGAATGCCCGCGACCGCAACCTCTACTTTCATGCCGATGGAAAGCTTTCATGGGAAGCGCCCGGTGAAGTCGGACGGCAATTCGATTCTTACGTGTCTGATCCTGCCCGTCCTGTTCCCTATCGACAGCGTCCCATCGAGCCGACATATTATTTTCGCGGATCGGGCTGGTACACATGGCTTGTCGAAGACCAGCGGTTCGCGCACAATCGGCCCGATGTTTTAAGCTTCGAGACCGAGCCTCTCAGCGAAGATGTTGAAGTGACCGGCGATGTGGTGGCTCACCTGTTCGCTTCGACCTCGGGGACTGACAGCGACTGGATCGTGAAGCTGATCGATGTCTACCCGGAAGATTACAAGAAAGAGCCAAAGATGAGCGGCTATCAGTTGATGGTGGCAAACGACGTGATGAGGGCGCGTTTCCGCCGGAGCTTTGAGAAGCCCGAACCGCTTGCGCCGAATCAGGTGAATGAATTTACGGTCGATCTGCATCACTGCAACCATCGTTTTCGGAAAGGGCATAAAATAATGGTGCAGGTGCAGAGCACATGGTTTCCGGTCATTGATCGCAATCCGCAGAAGTTCGTCCCCAACATTTTCAATGCGAAGGATTCGGATTATCAGAAAGCGACTCAGCGGGTGTTTCGATCAAAGCGATTCCCTTCGCACATCCGCGTGCCGGTGATGAGCCAGTGACGAAGTTTCATTGATTCGGTTTTGCAGGTTTCTTCGACGCCGGTTTCTTCGACGCTGGCTTCGCTTCTTCGGGCGATTCCTGCTTCGGTCGTTGCTTCTTCATTTTTTCCAGATTCTCAAGACAGGAAGCCGCAAGCGCGAGTATCGCGGTTGCTCGCGCGGCTTTGTCTTCGAGGCTCTGAGCCGCCATCAGCGCGCCATCGAAATCGAATGGGGCAAGCTCACGGAAAATATTTTCGAGGCTGAATCCTTCCAGGCTGATCATTAGGTAGCTGGAAAAAGATTTTCCCTCCACCCTCTGGATGATGTTGCTGCTGCTGAAGTCAGGGTTTTCTATGTGGTTGATCGTGTAAAGAGCATCTCGCAACACTTCGAATGCGCGCACCGAATCCAGACGGGCGTAGAGATGAACGATGCCGAGTTGCGCGCGAGCTTTCTCATTTGTGTTGGGAGCTTTCGACGCAGAGCGGGCTGTTTCGTCAAGCACTTCCTTTGCGCGCTGCTTGTCGTCGAGTCGCTTCAAAGATTCTGCGGCGATCTGATATGAGAGATAAGCGCGCTGATCGAGTTGCTCGACTTTTTCCGAAAGTCGGCGGGCCTCTTCGAAGTCGCCATCCTTGATGGCCTTCTGCGCTCCCTTGAAATAAACATAATTGAGCGTTTGATTGCGCACGCTGGTGTCGCTGATCTTTTGCGCCAGTTCGATGAGCCGCTCGACGGCTTCGCCCTCCGGAGGATTGAGGAGAGCAGACCATAAGAGCGTGTCTCGCTTCTCAGGGTCTTTCTCGCGCTCGGCCTTTTCTATGTTGCCTTCGAAACTGCTTCCGAACCCCGTCTGTTGCCGTTCTATCGAACCCATTGCGTTCTGTCGATCATCGGTGGTGAGGCTCGCTCCGATCAGAGCCTTCACTCTTGCGAGTTGATCGGAGTAAGCAGGCAGATGCCGGGCAACTATAGGTTCGAGGTGGTTGAGCGCGATGAACATCTGCGCAGGCTCGGACATGTATCTCACCGATTGCGCGTCAGGGGCCGCAGCCGACCCGTTGACGCTTCGCTCAATGCGGCGGAAAAGAGTTTCGAGGAAGAGTTGCTGCAATGCAGCGTTGGGCGCAAGCCCAGGCGTCTGCCCATAGCCGTAGTTGCTTCCCGCAGGCCCTCTGACGCGTTCAAGCGCGAACGGGTAGACGGATAGAAAGTAGAGGTCTTCAAAAGATGCGACGGCGTAAGCCGTGACCGCTTCGCGATAAAACGCGTCGGATGCCGCAGGGTCGGATACGACGAGCTTGAAAAAGAACCTCAGCAGAGTTTGCGCGCTCGCCTGGCCAAGCGCGCTTCGAGCAAGCAGGATCGCGGTTTTCTGATCGGTCGCAATCAGCGAGATCGCAAGATCGAGCGTATTTTGAGCCACTTCTTTAACAGAATCGTTCTTCGGCGCGGAGGTTGCAGCATTGGCAGAATCCAGCTTCGCTTTTTCAGCATCGCGTCGGGTTTCTTCGGCGATGCGCTCGGCGATTCTTTTAGCCCACGCCGAATCGCGACGGGCTATGGCGCGAAGGACTGAGAATTGCTGGTCTCCTTTTTCCACTGTCAGATTTCCGTCTTTGCGTATGTCGTCGCCGCGCTCCTGAAAATGTTTTTCCGCCGCTTCGAAAGCGCGCGTGAAATAATCCCGCGCCGTCTCTTCCTGACCGGGCCAGAGAAGATCGGCTGCGCGGATGAGTACGGCAACTCGACGGGCCTCATCATCGAGAGCTTTGGTATCTTCGACCTGCTGATGGATGAGCATCAAAGCGCGCTGCTCATCGCAAATCGGTCTTGCGGATTGTTCCTGTCGACAGGTCAGCGCGAAGGTTTGTTGAAAGGGAATCGTCAGAGCGAGAGTGAGCGCGGATGAAAGAACAGTCCTGGGGATTTGCATGCTGCCTCCATAATAGTCTGCGCCAGGCTTTTGATAATGATGTAGTCAATAACGCGCAGTTATTTTACTGCCGGAAGAGCGATTTCGCACGTCGGAATGCGTCTCCGTCACTGCTGCATCTGGTCGTGACAGTAGAGGCAATCGATGCTGGCCTTCCTCGCCCGGTGACAGTTCATGCACCCGGCCATCGAGATATCGCCTTCCCGATAGAGTTGCTCTCGCTCTTCGACCTTGCCATGACAATCGGCGCAGACGCTTCCGGTCGCGATGTGCGCCCTATGGCTGAATCGGACGTAAGTGGGTATCTCGTAGACGCGCGCCCAGCGGATTTCGCGCTTGCTTTCGGCAGACGAGGCGAGCTTCTGAATCGCCGGGCTGTCGGTCTTGATATCCGAGTGGCACTGCATGCAGACAATGGATGGAGGAAAGCCCATACGCTCGCCTGGATTCGGGTTTTTGTGACATGTGCCGCATTTGAGTTGCATCTCTCCTGCATGCGCGCGATGGCTGAAGGGCAGGGGCTGCGCGGGCGGCTTTGCAGTCTGAGCGGCCGCCAGCGCGCAGACTGCAAGGCAACAGAGATAAAAAACCGTCTTCATCCTTTCACAGGTTCCCTTTGCGCATCTGCTCGGCCAGATGCTCGGAGGCGCGCATCGAGAGAGCCAGTATGGTCAGCGTCGGGTTCTGCGATCCGCCGGTCACAAAGCTCGACCCATCGACGACGAACAGGTTTTTGATGTCGTGGCTCTGATTCCACCTGTTGAGCACGCTGGTTTTCGGATCATCGCCCATGCGGCACGTGCCCAGTTCGTGGATGCTGTATCCGGGCGGGAACATCTTGTCGTTTGTGTGAATCACCTGGAAGCCTGCTTCCCGGCACACCTGGCTTATCGTCTCCACTCCGTCTCTGGCCATGTTGAATTCGTTGTCGGTGTATCGGACGTGAAAGTTCAGAACGGGAATGCCCCAGGCATCGACGACGGTCTTATCGATGGAAACGTAATTTTCATAGCGAGGCAACGCCTCTCCCATGACGGTGGCTGTAAAGCCCGCTCCGCGACAACTGTCTAATTCCTTCTGCAACTCCGCGCCCCACAGCGGAAAGTATCTGGCGTCCGGGGTTCCTCCGGTGTAGAAATCGACGGCGTAACCGCGAATGAAATTCTTCTCTTTTTTGTCGAGGTTGCGGAATCGCGGAATGTAAGCTCCGCCGCCGGTCATTCCGCGCCCGGCCTTGCCGTCGCGGGCTTCGGGCACGACCGCCACCACGCTGTTGGTTATGTAAAACTGATCGTGTAGGTAATGACCCAGCGCGCCGCTCGAATTGGCTATTTTGGAATTCAACAGCAGTCTGGTGCTTTCCAGGCATGATGCCGCAACGACCACCCTTCGCGCTTTGGCGTGAAGCTCGCGGCGTGACCGCCGGTCGATGAAATCAGCCCCATTGACCAGCCCGGTCTTTTTATCGACGGTGATCTGGCGGACTACAGCGTTTGGAACTATCGTCAGGTTCCCGGTGGCCAGAGCATCGGGCAGCAGCAGATTGGCCGAACTGGCAAGCTGGCCGTTGCCGAGCGAGCGCCGAATCTTGGTGACCGGTATCTGGTGAGGTTTGGCCGCCGCCGCAAACCGACGGATGACTTCGCTGTCGGGCGAGTTGTCTTCCACAAACAATCCGTCGGGCAACTGAGGCAATCCCTCCTTGCGCCCGGTGACGCGAAAAATTGGATCGACACGGTCGTAGAAAGGCGCAAGGTCCTGATAACTGATGGGCCAGTTGTCGCCGAAGCCGTCGTGGTCTTTCGCCTTGAACTCATAGTCGCTGAGTCGAAAAGACATTCGCGCCCAGAAATTTGACTTGCCGCCTATGGCTCGCACCCTCACCCAGTTGTACGGCTCTTTGGGATCGTGGGTGTAGGGATTCTGCTCCTCGTCGGCCCAGATGTTGGCGTTGAACTCGTTGGCCTGAAAGACGTGAGGCAGCCTGCCGGGCTTGCCGAGGCCCCGAAAGGGAAGATCATAGACCGGCTTGAGCGTGCGGTGTCGCTGGAAGTCGAGCGGCGGCCCGGCATCGAGCATCAGGCACTTGATGCCTTTTTGTGTGAGAGTGTGAGCGGCCATGCCCCCGGAAGCCCCGGAGCCGATTATTAAAACGTCGTATTCTTTCTCAGCCATTCATTCACCTTATTCGATGGTGTGCCAGTATTGACCGATCCCGCCTGCGCGACGACCGCCCCCGGAATCAGCCGTGTTCCATTCGCGCGAATTTACTGTGGCATTCCGCACATCGTGCTTGGCCTCGCGGAGGAAGCGCGCCAGAGGATCGGCGGGAGGCTCGTAGGTCCAGGGCCGGGCGAGCGGCGCGAGCAGCGATCGGGCCTGCGCCGCATCGATTTCCGAAAACGGTTTGTTGAATCGTTTCCTGGCCTGCGCGTTGAGCAGATCGAGCCCCGTTTTATAAATCCGCCGTCGGTCTTCCGCCGATGCTCCGATGAGAAAATCGAGGAACTCCGCAGCGCGAGCGTCAAGCGCGCCGGGGTTTGAGTCGAGCGCGGGCATGAGAATGTCGCTCAGTTTACGCAGGGTTGCGAACTGCTCGGCATCGAAGAAGCGCGTTATGGTTTCTGCCGCGGCGTCGGCAGCGGCGAATTCCAGTTTAGGGGCTTCTTCAGCAGCCTGAGCCGCAGATGGCGCGGGAGCCGAAGCCGTAGCGACAGGCGGCTGACGAAGCAGCGCGGGCGCGATTGGCGCAGCGGCGATACTCTGAATGAAACGTCGTCTTTTCATAAGAACCCTCATATCACGCGCAAGGATGCAGCGCAAGCTTCGAGGCGCGGTGAAGGCAGGAGCAGGCGTCACACCGATGGCGGCCTAGTTCAGCCGGTCATAGCGTGGGATTCATAAGCCAACATGTCGCCCGTCATTGATGCTCCATCTGATCCCGCGTGTTTTATCAATTGGGCTGAGATGATAGGGGGCGGATTTGGGATTCTGAGGGTGCGCAAAACCCAAAAACGGAATCCTTCGATTCTGCCTCGGCAGTGGGATCGAAGTCGAGCGGAATGACTTCCTTCTGCTGAGGATGGACGATGACGGCGGCCAAAGCCGAATGGTGATAATAAGTTTTCCCGTTTCGATGTCTTCGAGTAGTGCAACTCCAGCAATGCGCCCTGGGCGAAGAGAAGTGTTCAAGGATGCCGCGAATCTGATTATCGCTCGGCATCTCTCCTTCGATCCGATAGATGTTGTGGAGATTGATTTCTCAGGCTGCGGTTCGATTTAGCTCAGGAAAAACTGCTTCTGCGTTTGAAACAAGGTCATCATCCGAGAGTCGCGGCAAGTCAGGATTCAGGGAGCTACCAATGATCTGATAAGCCACTTCTCGTTTTTCTTCCTCTGGCAGAAGGTCGAAAAATCCAGAAGATTTTGTGCTGATGTCGACATACTGAGCATTTAACGCGAATGAACCGGGCTGAAACTCAACCGGCTCGCCGCAAAATCTTTCACACGCGAATAAATTCCATCAGCATCAAGCCCGTACTTCGCAAGCAATAAATTCTGCGGCCCGTGCTCGATCAGTTTGTCCGGGAATCCGAGACGCAACAGGCGAACATCGCTCAGGCGGTTCTGCTCAAGCAATTCCATCACCGCGCTTCCGAATCCGCCCGTCAGGTAATGATCTTCGACCGTCACTATCGCCCCGTGCGAACGCGCAAGAGCGAGTATGAGTTCTTCATCGAGCGGTTTGACGAAACGCGCGTTGACGACCGTCGCATCGATTCCGTCAGCCGCAAGTTTTTCGGCGGCGCGCTGGCAGTAATGCACCTGAGCGCCTATGCCCAGCAGCACGATGTCTTTGCCCTCGCGCAGGATTTCGGCCTTGCCTAATTCGAGCAGGCGAATCTCTTCGTCCATCGCAACGCCCAGGCCGTTGCCTCGCGGGTAGCGAACCGAGGCCGGGCCGTCGTAATAAACAGCCGTCTTGAGCATGTGGCGAAGCTCGTTTTCATCCTTTGGCGCCATTATCACGAATCCCGGCATCGGGCGAAGATATGCGAAATCCATCAACCCGTGATGCGTCGGGCCGTCGGCTCCGGCCACTCCCGCGCGGTCGAGCGCGAATGTGACATCCAATCCCATCAATACCACATCGTGAAAAATCTGATCGAACGCTCTTTGAAGGAACGTCGAATAAATCGCGGCTATTGGCCTGAGTCCTTCGGTAGCCATTCCTGCGGCGAATGTTACGGCGTGCTGCTCGGCTATAGCGACATCGAACGTGCGGTCTGGAAACTGATCCATAACTTTGTTGAGTCCCGTGCCGTCGGGCATCGCGGCGGTGATGGCCACTATGCTTTCGTCCTGCTTCATCAACTCGATGGTCGCCTGCGCAAACACTGCGGTGTAGCTCGGAGCGACGTCAGGCTCTTTGATAAATTTGCCCGTCGATATTTCAAACGCCGAAGTGCCGTGCCAGGCAGCCTTGTCGCGCTCTGCCGGAGCGTAGCCCTTGCCTTTGACTGTGAGCGCGTGAATGAGCACCGGCCCTTCTTCCTTCTTTGCGTCTTCGAGTGTTTGAAGAATCGAGTTGATATCGTGGCCGTTGATCGGGCCGAGGTATTTGAGTCCGAGTTCTTCCCACAGCGCGCCGGGTATGAAGGCGCGGGCAAGCGCCGATTTGAGCGCCTTTGCCCGCGAGAGCATCATCTCGCCGACGGCAGGAATGGATTTGAGAATCTCTTCGACTTCGTGTTTGAACTCGTTGAAAGGGCGCGCGACGCGGATGCGGTTGAGGTAGCCTGCAAGCGCGCCGACGTTCGGAGCTATAGACATCTCGTTGTCGTTGAGCAGTATGACCATTTTCTTTTTGAGATGTCCGATCTGATTGATGCCTTCCAGCGCCATGCCTGCCGTTAGCCCGGCGTCTCCGATGAAAGCTATCACATTAAAGTCTTCGCCTTTGAGATCGCGCGCCGCCGCTATGCCGAGCGCCGAAGAGATGGAGGTTCCGGCGTGAGCGGCGTTGAACACGTCGTAGTCGGATTCTTCGCGGCGCAGAAAACCGCTCAATCCGTCGTACTGGCGTATGGTCGGGAACTGATCGCGGCGATGGGTGATGATCTTGTGCGAGTAAGCCTGATGGCCGATGTCGATGACGAGTTTGTCGCGCGGAGTGTCGAAAGCATAATGCAGAGCGAGTATGAGTTCTACGGGGCCGAGGCTTGCTCCGGTATGTCCGCCTATCTTCGACAACGTATCGATCATGTAGTCGCGTATCTCGTCGGCGAGAGGCTGGAGTTTCGAAACAGGAAGTTTGCGAAGGTCTGCCGGGTCGTTGATTTGTGAAAGCAAATTCATGGCTATGATTAGTTCTCCGGGTCGTAAAGGGTAAACCGTAAAACGCAACTCATGTGGAGGCCCCATCGTTACGAATCGTCATTGAGAGAATAACCGCTTCAGGCATTCCTGACAATGATGAAACGCGCTATGGCTTCAAGCTCCGAGCTTGCTATGTGAAGCGAAGAGATTACGCGCACGGCTTCATCTACGAGTTCTGCGGCGCGCTGGCGCGAGGCCGCAAGTCCGTAGAGCGCGGGATAAGTCGCTTTGAGCGCGGCCTGATCCTTGCCGGGAGTCTTGCCCAACTCTTCGCTCGTCGATGTCACGTCCAAAATGTCGTCGGCTATCTGAAAAGCGAGGCCGATGCAATCGGCGAATTCAGAGAGCTTTTCGATCTGGTCTTCGTTTGCGCCCGCGATTATGCCGCCCACGACGACCGAAGCGCGAATCATCGCGCCGGTCTTCGAGCGATGAATGTATTCGAGCGTCGAGGGAGCAACCTCGCGGCCTTCGTTTTCTATGTCAGCCATCTGCCCGCCAATGAGGGCGTCGACTGTGCCTGCCGCCGTGGCTATTTCCCGGATCACTCTGAGTTGTCGCGCCGGGTCTCGATAGGGGAAGTCTGCCGCGAGCACTCGAAAAGCCTGAGTGAGAAGCGCGTCGCCCGCAAGTATGGCCGCAGCTTCGCCGAAAGCCTTGTGACAGGTGGGCCGTCCTCGACGCAGGTCGTCATTGTCCATAGCGGGCAGGTCGTCGTGAATTAGCGAGTAGGTGTGAATCATCTCGATGGCGCAGGCCGCAGGCATAAGGTCAGCGGTTTCGGCTCCGAACGCTTCGCCGGTTGCCAGCGTGAGCGTGGGGCGAAGGCGTTTGCCTCCGGCAAACAGGCTGTAGCGCATGGCCTGGTGAAGCAGGCATGGCTGTGCGGTTTCCTGCGGCACGAGGGTGTCGAGCCAGGAGTTGATTTCTTCGGCCCGACGCGCGAGGTAATCTTTTGTGGACTGGGTCATTCTTCGGTCTCGTCGAATGGGACTATTTTGTATGAATCGTCCTGGGTTTTGAGGAGCGATTCGACTTTGCGCTCGGCGTCGTCGAGTCGTTTCTGGCACTCGCGCGAGAGGCGGACGCCGCGCTCGAAGAGTTCGAGCGATTGTTCGAGAGGCAAATCGCCGGCCTCGAGTTGAGCGACTATCTGCTCAAGCTCGTCGAGCGAGGCTTCAAAACTTTTTTCTTTCGCCATACTGCACCTTTCAGCGGTCAAAGGGTTCGAGCTATCAGGTCGAAGTTAATAATGCCAAAATGTTCCTCGGCAATCCAAACCTTCGTCTCCCAGGCAATGTCTGTTATGAATCTACGGAGAGTTTTACGGTCAGGAAAAGCGGTTATATAAACCAGGCCAAATGTCAGCGCGCCTTTTTTCATCAAGAGGTTGTTGAGTTCCTGTTTTCTGGACTGGCTCACAGGCCCGACGCTTGTGACGACTTCTATCACATAAACGATATTCATCGAACGGCGGTAAAGAATCACATCAGGCAATTTGTCATGTTCGTCCAGCGAGATGTTGAGATCGGCAGTTAATGCGGAATTCACATAAAGCAGTTTGTCACGCGTATCGCTGACATAGATCGGTTCAAATCCTGAAATATAGGCGGGCGCGAATATTTCACAAACCTCTTTGGTCAACTGGCTATGCGCTCCGGAACTCAGGGAAATCGAAAGGGAGCCGATTTCAATTGCAATGTCGCTTTGCGAAGCCCTTGCCCTTATCGTCGGAAGCTTTTCCTGATGAGATGCGTTCCATCGTTGTATCAGATTGCTTTGAGCAGACTTGCCGCTGGCTTCAAGAATGAGCGCGAAATCATCATTGATGGTGTAAAAAGTGTTGGGATCGTTGATGCTGGTTTGATGCAATTCGATTATTCCTGCCTCATAGAGCGGCTTGAGCGATTGTTTACGATACGATTAGCGAGTGTTTTCAGCAACTGGCTTCTTCAAATCCAAGCGAGCGAAATCAAGAATGTTGCGTATGCGCGCGCCTTCTCGCAAACAGGTTTTGCCTGACAGCAATCCTTCGCGCCTGCGTCGATCTGTCAGCGCGATAAGGCAAATGGCTGTTTGATCTGTCGCTAATTGTTCGGGGAAATACGCGGCCAGAAGAATCTCTTTTATTGCGTCAAGCTGCCTGCGCTGTGATTTGTTCACCCGATTGCCTTCTGCGTATTGGTTTCGATGATTCGAATTTCTTCCGGCGTCAGACCATAAAGGCGATAAACGATCTGGTCAAGGCTTTCGATCAACTCTGAAAACTGAGACCTCGCATCTCTGTTTTCCTCTGCAAGGCAAACGAGTTTGACGACTTCTTCGACTGATGACGGATCAGGCGCGGCGAACCGCAGGACATTCAACTCGGTAGCGGAAACCTGGGTGTTGCCGTTGAATGCTCTGAAAATGAAATCGAATAATCGAGAATTCAACAATGCCAGTATGTACTCAAGAGGAAGCGGGCTTGCTCCTCTGATCGGCGCGATGAGATTCAGGTGATTCTCGACGAAAAATGAGCCTGCGCGCTCTTGCCAGTCGAGGGGAAAAGCGGCCACGATGCGACGGCGTTGCTCCTTTGCGGTCGTTCTTTGAACCAGCGCGCACTGGCCGCGCGTAATCAGAGCGCGTGTGCGGTCGTTGACTGTCAGGTAGCCGAATTTTTGATCGCGGTTCCCGTTTGGCGTGAAGCTGAAGCAGCCTACGTTGTTGGCCCACAGAAGCGGCAAAGTGTCTTCACCCGCTGAAAGCGCGCTCATAAGGCTATGACTTTCTCAGGCGTTGCGTTCCTGTTCATTCAGCATGCTTTTGTCATCAGGCTGATCGAAACGCAAGACGATACATCGACCCGACAGGCAAATCAATCCGCTTCAAAAGATGTGCGGTGATGATGCGCTGTATCGACTGCGAGTGACGCAAGCTGCCTCAGCGATTGCGATGTCTAACGAGCAAGCCTTTTGGTGAGATGACTGTGAGTCAGAGGCGAAAAAAGACGGGCCGGGCGTCGATAATTTTATGTATGGCGGCGCGTTGGTTGCCGTTGTATCCTAGATTCTGTCGGGCATCGCGCAGCAAGGGGCGATGACTCGATGGCCACTCAGTTTCAGGACTTACAGGTAAAAACTATGGCTCGCAAAAAGATACTGCTGGTCGATGACGCAGAAACCATTCTGGTGCTTGAGCGCATGATACTGGGCAGGGAGTACGACCTGATAACAGCCCGTGACGGGCGGCAGGCCGTAGAAAAAACCGCGACCGAACAGCCTGACCTGGTGCTGCTCGATATCGTCATGCCGGCGATGGACGGCATCGAAGCCTGCAAGGCGATTCGCGGCAACGATGCGACCAGATCGATTCCCATCATCATAGTCACGACTCGCGGCGAGACGCAGAATGTCGAAGCGGCATACAACGCCGGTTGCGACGATTATGTTACAAAGCCTATTAACAGCCAGGAACTTCTCGGCAAGGTCAGAAAACTGCTCGGCGAGTGAAGGGGGAGAGCATGAAGAGTGATGACAAAGGGTCTTATGTCCATCGAGTCAGGGAAGACACTCAGCGTTACATAAAAGACCTGTTGAGCGAAAACGAAAAGCTGCGGTCGGCTGTGGCCGTGCTCGAAGATGAAAAGCGCAGCCTCGAAGCCCGACTCGACGTTCAGGCCAGCATGCTGCGTCAGGAAATCGAACGCCGGGAAACCGAAAAGGTGCGCCTTCAGGAACGCCTTCGTGAGATAGAATCCGAGAGCCGTCGCTTCCTCGATCAGTACGCGCGGGTCGAACAGCACAACGCCAACCTGGCCAATCTCTATGTGGCCAGCTATCAGTTGCACTCGACCATGAACCGGAGCGAGGTTCTGGCGGTCATCGAGGAGATAGTGATCAATCTGATAGGCTCGGAGGAGTTCGGCGTTTATGAGTTGAATCAGGATCGTTCGTCGCTCGATCTGGTCGCTTCCTTCGGGCTGGATGAAGAAAAATATCGCAGGGTTTCGGTCAAAAACAGCCTCATAGGGCAGGCGGCGATGGCAGGCAAGACCTGGATTTCCGGGCGGGACACGGCGCAGGACGCGCTCGATGAGTCGAACCTCGTCGCCTGCATTCCGCTCAACCTGGGCGGCGAAGTGACCGGAGCCATAGCCGTATTCAGCCTGCTTTCGCACAAGGCGGGATTCGAAGACCTCGATTACGAATTGTTCGATCTGCTGGCCACTCACGCCGGAACGGCGCTCTACTGCACCGAACTGCACGCGACGCGGGGCGCAGGCGAAGCGGACTGATCTCAACCGTCGAGCACTACGCGCACTTTTTCCGTAAGCGCCTCCGGCGAGAATGGCTTTGTCAGGAGCGGCAATCCAGTGTCTATCACCCCGTGATGTCCCATCACTTCGTCCAGGTAGCCTGAAATATAAAGCACCTTCATCGTCGGGTGTTCTCTGGAAAACCGCTCGGCCAGTTCGCGCCCGCTCATCTGCGGCATCACCACGTCGGTTATCAAAAGATCGACGGGACTCTTACGGACCATCTCCAGGGCTTCGGGCCCGCTGGCGGCTTCGATCACTGTGTAGCCCTGAACGGTGAGTATTATCCGCGCCAGTTTGCGCACCGATTCCTCGTCCTCGACTATCAGAATGGTCTCGCTCCCGGTCAGGTTACTCGAAGCGGCAGGCTTCGAGCTTTGTTCCTCGGCTTCCTGGTCAACCATCGGCAGGTATATCCTGAAGACAGCGCCCGCGCCGACCTGACTTTCGACCTGTATGTGTCCGCCGCTCTGCTTGACTATGCCGTAGACGGTCGACAGCCCAAGCCCGGTTCCCTTGCCCACATCTTTGGTGGTGAAGAAAGGCTCGAACACCCGCAGCCGGGTTTCCTGATTCATTCCGCACCCGGTATCGCTTATGGCGAGCATCACGTACCGGCCCAGCCGCGCGCCTGAGTGCTTTCGAGCGAACCCTTCGTCCAGATAAACATTGCGAGTCTCGATAGTGAGCCTTCCTCCCTGGGGCATCGCGTCGCGGGCGTTGATGGCCAGATTCATAATCACCTGTTCTATCTGACCGGGGTCGGCCTTGATTCTTTTCGCCTCCGGGCTGAGGCTGGTGAGCAGTTCGATATCCTCGCCGATCAAACGACGCAGCATCTTGAGGCTGTCGTTTATCACCGAATTTATGTTCAGCACGCGGGGCTGAATGATCTGGCGGCGGCTGAATGCAAGCAACTGATTGGTCAGAGAAGCGGCCCGCTGGCCAGCCTTCCTGATTTCTTCGATATCTTTATACAGCAGATTGTTTTGGGTAAGCTGCATAAGGACAACCTCGGCATAACCGTTTATGGCCGTCAGCAGGTTGTTGAAATCATGAGCCACTCCGCCGGCAAGACGGCCTATGGCTTCCATCTTCTGCGACTGGCGCAGTTGCTCTTCGAGGAGCTTTCGCTCGGTGATGTCTTCGACGATCACCTCGACCCCTTTGTTTTGCCCGCTCTCGTCTCTCAAAAAAGCCCCGCTCAACCGTACATCGATCACACGGCCATCCTTGCGCTTCCATCTGACTTCGATCCCGTCAAGAGACTTACTGTCCCGATGATGGTTTACTAGACGGGCGCGCTCATCTTTGTCCACGTATATGTCATTGACGATATCGACGGCCATAAGCTCCTGGGCTGAGTCATAGCCGAGCATGCGAACGAGCGCCGGGTTGACTTCGATGAATTTGCCTTCGGGTGAAGAGAGGTATATCCCGTAGACCGCGTTTTGAATTATCGAGCGGTATCTTTCCTCGGCAGCGCGAAGCAGCGCCTCGGCTCGTTTCCTCTCGGTGATGTCGCGGCTCACGCCGATTATTGCCTGATAGCGACCGTCGGAATCGACTATCAGTGATGCGCTCAGATCGACCGGAAAGCGCGAGCCGTCCTTTCTCAGGCCGGTGAACTCTACATTCCTGTAGCTTCCATTCTCCCTGAGGCTGGAGAACTGTTCGCGGGCGCGCGTCCAGTCTTCCGGGGCCAGAAAGCTCCGGCCCGGTCTGCCTATCATCTCTTCGGCGCTCTCATAGCCATACATCTCGACGCTGTTTTGATTGACCATCAGGAGTTTCATGCGCGGGTCGAAGAGCGCCAGCGCGTCGGGAGAGGTCTCGAATAAAATGCGATATCGCTCTTCGCTCTGGCGCAGCCTCTCTTCGGCCCAGCGTCGTCGCTGGTCGTTTCTGTAGGCCTCGATGATATTTGCGCAGGTGGTCAGAAACGGGCTCAAAAACTCCGCCAGCGATTCAGCATAACCTCCCGCGCGGTTTGCTATCCCGACCATCCCGACCATCTTCTCGCCTTGAAAGAAAGGCAGCCCCATAAAAGCATTCAGAGCAGGATGCCCTTCCGGCAGGCCTCCCCTGCGGGAATCGTTGAGCGGGTCGTTGGAGATGACCATCTGCCGAGAGGTCATCACTCTTCCGAAGAGCGTTTTCAGGTTGCGGAATTCCAGTCCGGTCGAAGCGTACTTTTCGTAAAAAGCCCTGCTCCATTCGTTCCAGGCGATGTTGGTGATGGCCTGAATCTTGAGGTAGGGGTCGCCATTGTGGTCATAGAGCGTCTCGCCGATGAACCCGTATTCGCTTTCGGTCAGAGACAGGAGAGCGGTCAGCAACTGGTCGAATACCTGTTGGACATTGAGGTTTGAAAGGTAACGGGACTGCGCCAGGCTGATGGCTTTCATCAATTCGCTGCTCCGGTGAAGAGCCTGTTCAGCGAGTTTGCGCTCTGTGACGTCGCGGGTGACTTCGAGCACGGCGATGATCCGGCCCTGCGGATTGCGCAGAGGGACGGCATGAGACTCCATCCATCGCCGCGAGCCGCGCAGCCCTATGATTTCGAACTCTGCCTCTGTCGCTTCTCCATTCAACACTCGCTCCATCATGGTCTGAAACGTCTGGCAATGCTCCGGCACGACCAGGTTTACAACCATCTGGCCGACCACCTGATCGAGCGATTCGGCCTCGATCATTCGCAGCCCGGCTGCATTCATTTCCAGCAGCCTGCCGTCAGGGTCGAGCAACTTCACACACTCCGGCTCGTTGTCGAAAATCGAGCGGAAGCGAAGCTCGCTCTCGCGCAGCGCCTCTTCGATTTTCCTGCGCTCGGCTATGTCCTGCTCAAGCTGCCGGTTGAGATGTTCGGAGCGCAGGAGGTTGTCTTCCAGTTTTCTGATCAGGGCTTCGTTGTACTTGCGCAGGTATTCGATCTCGCCTTCGACCGGCTCGCGGGAAGCGACTCTGGCGTGGCTTTCTTCGATAACTTCGCGGATCATCGCCAGAAAATCGCCCGGACTCATCGGCTTGAGCGCAAACCGCTCGGCTCCCAGACTCAGGGCGAAATCCCTGTCTCTTTCATCCGTGTAGTTGGAAGTGTAAAAGATGAACGGAATATCTCTGAGCGTTTCATCCGCCTTCCACTGTCGGCACAATGCGAAGCCATCCATCACCGGCATCAGAATGTCGGCGATTATCAGATCGACTTTCCGGCCTCGCGCAGCTTCGAGCGCCTCAACTCCGTTTCGAGCCTCGATCACTTCATATCCCATGCCAGAGAGCAACACTCCGAGCGCGTGGAGGACATCTTTATTATCGTCGGCGATGAGCAGCCTCATGAGCGTCCTCCTGTTTCCTGAGCCTGAAGATACCGCTCAATGTCGGTCGGCAGTTTGATGGATTCTTGGGCTTGCGGGGCCATAGCGGGCTACTCCGAAAATTGAATGCCTACGGGCGCGACCTGATGCATTGCGCTGCCCCGACAAATCACAGGTCAATGCCTGGCCGGAGAAAGAGGCATAGCATTCAGGGATTGAATCTCTCTCTGAGTCTCACCCTCTCACTGCGTCAGCGATTATATCACAGGATTTGTTTGCAGAAATACATTTGTGTCCGCAAACACAAACGGCCTGATGACTCAGGTCATCAGGCCGTTTGCAAAGAAGCGCCGGATCGAAATCACTGCAACTGGCGCACTGTCTGACGGAAGCCGGTCATCTGCACGTACTGGAAGAAAGGCGTGCCCGGCGGCAGGCGGTTGATGTCCAAGTATGCCGTGTTGAACACCCAGTTGCGACGCGGCGGGCTGTAGACGTTCGCGCAGCACTTGAAAGAGCCGTTGTTGTTGCGGCTGTTGAAGAGGTTGATGAGCGAGCCGCAGTAATTCAACCGGTTCGGATCGCCCCATTGCTCAAGGAAGCGCGGGAAGTTATGCACCCCGCCCGAGAGGTTCGGGTCGCCGCCGCCCTGATTGGGCGCTATAGTGCTGGTGCTGAGGGTGTCGCCCATGAGGAAAGCGCATCTGACCGATGTTTGCGTCGACTGGCGCGTGCCTGCCGTGTCGCCGCGACGCATAGGGCTTCGGAAACTCTTTCCGTCGAGCCAGTTGTTTGAAAGAACTATTATCGCGTCAGAAAGGATTCCGAAAGGAACCTCCGGCCCGGTGTAATCAGCAGGCTGCGACGGATCGCCCGGAGCCGCAGGGTTGATGAGGCCCTGAGTATTGAGATCGCCCAGGATGTATACGGCGTTTTCGGAACTGATTGAGAACCCTTTGTTGAGAGTACCCGGCAGATTGGCGGTGACTCCTCCGACCGTCACCGAGCCGG
The DNA here is from genome assembly GCA_964588615.1 of uncultured Clostridia bacterium. Taxonomy (GTDB): domain Bacteria; phylum Acidobacteriota; class Blastocatellia; order UBA7656; family UBA7656; genus UBA7656. The sequence goes on from CAZPQE010000012.1 coordinate 24,736, forward strand.
AGAGCGTCCTGCCGTTGATTATGCGCGATGCGCGACGGAAGTAGCGGTCGGCGTAAACCTGAAGTCCGTCGCCGCCTCCGCTCAATCCGTTGACTGCCTCTACGTCGCTCTCGATGCTCGAAACATCATAAGTCGTTCCCATGTAGGTTTCCGTTTGCCCGGAAAAGCGCCGCGACTCCCAGTTGTAGTCATACTGAAGCGAGCCGTTGTGATTGACATCCTCGCCTTTTTGAAATGAGGTGTCGGTCGAGTTGGCGATGAAGACGTTTTCCATGTCGTACTCGCCGTCGTCGTCGCGGTCGCCGCGACGATCCGACACATATACGATCCATCCTGCGCCGCCGTTGTCGGGAATGTCATCGCTTGAGAGCGATCCGCCCGGAAGCGACGGATTGGCCGGCATAAGCCCGTTCCATGCGCCGCCGAGGAACCGGCTCAGGTTGAACATATCGATATTGATGACGCTCATCACCCCGCTGACTGGGACTCTAACGGATCCGGAGGCAGTGTTTGGAGCCACAACTCCGGTGCTGGTGTAAAGCGAAGTCCAGCTTGTTCCTCCCGTAGTGGCAAGACCGTCGTTGTAGAGCCCCTCGCGGGTGTCGAACATCTTGATTGGAAAAGGAACGGCGCGAATCGTCGTCCCGCCCAGCGACAGTTGCTCTTCGAAGGGCGTCTTCGACGTCGACTGCGACGCCAGATGCGCGGTCGCTTCGGCAGTCGAGTTGGCCGCATTGCGCCCGACCCATCGCCATTCCTGCACTCCGGGGGCGATCGTCACCAGAGTGAGCGCGCTGGTTGCAACATAGCTATAAGAAGTCGCCACCGTGCCTGTGTCGTTGTAGCTGTATACCGGAAGCGGCAATGTTACGGGAGGCGAGGCTGCCGGGCCTCGCTGATCGTTGAGACTGGTCATCGCAGCCGAAACCGTATTGCCGTTGAATATCTGGCTGGGGGCGACCTTGACCGGCGGCCCGAAGATTTCGTATCGCTGCAACTTGAAGATGGCGCGGGCGTCGTTGCCAATTATGCCCGATCTTTCAGTGAATCCGAGGCTCAACATTTCTGTTGTGACATCTGTCTCAATCGGCGCAAGCGTTGCCGGGTCGCGGGTGACGATCTCGATTTTGATCCAGGTCTGGCGCGGGTTGCCGTCGTAGCTGGGTCCGGTGTAGACGCGATGCCCGTTGAACCGGGTGGCCTGATAACCGTCGCCCATCGCCGGCGGACGGTAGCCGCGCGTTCCGGCTGGCGCGGTGTCGCCCGTGCCTGCATCCATCATATCCAGGCGGACTCCGCCCGTTCCTCCGGGCAGTTGGCTCTGGCTGTCGCTCAAAGAGACGCGGAATCCCTGCTCATTGTAAAAGCGAGAATCGCGAAGTATGTCGTCATCCCCGCTCTTGCCGCGCTTGATGATTTCGACCGGATCGTTGTTGGTTCCTATGGTCAGAGGCAATCGCAGCGGTCTCTGACGGGCGAGCAGGTTGCCGCCGAATATGGCCGAGTCCGTCGACCAGGCGGTGTTCTGAGTGCCGTCAGGCATGTCGGCGTCCGTGCCATTGTAGTCCGGCCCGAGCTTGACGCTGGCCTTGCCGATGACCAGTTCCTTCATTACCCCCGACTGGTTTGCGACCCACACCTTGCCGTTCCACCCGGTAGTGACCGAAGCGCCGTTTCGCACCACGTCTCGAACTATTTCTTTGGCTGCCGTGACCCGCGACCTGAAATAGAGGTTGTTGCCTGCGGCCAGAAACAGGTGTCCGTTGGAATGGACGCGACCGCCGAAGTTGAACTGAGGGCCGGGGTGCAGTTCCATGTCGTCTTCATAAAATATGCCGAACTGGAATATGGGAATCTGATGGTTATAGAAAGTCCGGGTCAACTGCACCTGCGCGCCGCTTCCGTATGTGGCGACTGCCTGGATTCGCCAGGGGGTTCTGAGTGACATCAGCCCGGAAAACGGGCTGTCGCCTCCGATGGGAATCGGCTGCCCCTGTCCTGCCTGCGTTATGTCCTGATCGAAGAGGAATCCATCGATTGCCGGCTTGTCGGCTTCTATCCTCGTTATGTCGGCCTCGGTCGGACGCAACTGCACGTCGAAGACCCTTTCAAAATCCCGCGACATCAACTCAAGGCTGGCCTGGGCGGCGAAGAAAGCCTTCGTGTGCGAATGATCGTTGCCCATGACGAGCGATTCGGTGGTGACGCGCGAAAGGCTTGCCGCAGCAAACAGAGCGAGCAGCCCCATGATCATCACTGCCGTCAAGGTCGCCGTGCCTCGCTGTCTCGATAAATCCGTTCTGAACATAATGCTCTCCTAAATTTCAAAGCTTCTCGTAAGTCAGATTTCTGGCGCTGAAGGTGGCCGTCAGGTTCGACCTGAACGGCTGATTGGTTTTCGGATCGACGTCAGGGCTGCGAACCGAGACGCTCACCCTCACCTGTCTTATGGTTTGCATGGAGTCGATTGCCGGAACATCGACGACCGATCCGTCATCGAGCACATACTGAACCTGCAGGTTTTCGACTCCGAAGGAAAGCGGTTGATCGACGAAGCCGCTGGCTCCGGCGCTGCTGCCGCCGAATACGCGACGCCGCAGCGTGCCGGTCTGGGTTCCGTTCCCGTCCTCGTCGGCCACGTAATAGGTCGCCCATTGCGCTCGCAATATCGAAGCTGGAGCCTGGATGTTCCCGATGGGGTTTGCTGCATTGGCTTCGCCGTTGATTCCCAGCGGGTCGCCCGACGCGAATTTCAGATTGTTGCCATCGATGCTGGTGAGCATGCCGATGGCCGATCCATTCTGCCCGGTGATGACATAAATGTCTCCCACCGAACAGACCGAGGGGCTGCCCCCCGCGCCGATGGCCAGTTCCTCCCCGAAATTGTTTATCGAACTGATGGGCAACTGCACTCCGCCGTTGAAAGTGTCGTCTATGAAAGTTATGGTCAACTGATCGGTGTCGACATTGTTGATCTTCATCACGTCGTTCTGCCCGTAGACGGGAGTGAGCAGGTCTGCTTCGTTGTCGCTGTCCGTCGATTGGCCTGAGAGGTTGGCGATGTTGAGCAGTGATCTCAGACGGTCGTCAGGCATCGCTGCGCCGAAGTTGGGGTAATCGACCCCGGCGTTGATGGCGTCCCGTCCGATGGTGTTGAGCGCGATGCGCATGTTTTGAAGGACTTCGGATCGCTGAGTGGTGTTGAGTCGCCCGTTTCGTCCGAGTTCCAGAAGCCCGTAGATAGCGCCCATGACGATGATGAAAATCACCAGACCCACAACGAGCTCAATCATCGAAAACCCCGACTCATTGCTCCGCTGCTCCTGATGGATTTGTGTGGTGCTGCTCATTTATCCTCCCTGTGCTTACTGGGTGTCGTCGGCTCTGTAGTTGGCCACGAAGGTTGTGAAAGTCTCTTCGAACTGCTTCCCGCCGACAGAGTAAAGGATGGTCACGTCTATCCTTCTGAGCGAGGGGGTCGCAGAAGGGCGCATCGGGTCAGGAACATTGGATATGGTGATCCGTCGCCGGTAACCCTCTGCCGGAGTCCCGTCGTCATAGTTGCCTGCAATCCCG
>CAZPQE010000013.1:0-27384 GCA_964588615.1 uncultured Clostridia bacterium
TTCATCAAGGAAGCTCGTTTGAACATCCCCGTGAAAGTGAAGCGAGGATCAGGCTCGCGGAAACTCGCGGCCAGCTACACCGTCGTCAATTGAAGATGGTCAGTGGTCAGCGAGCCGAGTGCGGAATGCGGAATAAACTGATAATCCGGCTCAAATCTATTCCGCCCACATTTCCCCTGCTCCCCTGCGCTCTTGCGTCTCATTCGAGCAAACGATAGGCTGTCCGGGTTATGGCGAAATGTTTCAGATGCCAAAAGCGGGCGGCGAAGAGATTTTGCCCCGCGCTCCACGCTCAGATATGCCCCCTCTGCTGCGCGCAGGATCGAATGATCGAACTCGTATGTCCTGAAAGTTGCGCTCACCTGACAGCCGCGCGCAGCCAGGCCAGTGAGCGAAAGGCCGAGCTTCGCAAGCGTGAGCTTACAGCCGAAGGCCGCCCGCCGGCGCGCCTCACCAATCGGGAGATGAGACTCGTCGATTTCATATTTCAATCCATCATCAAAACCCAGCGCGGCCACAACGGATCGCCTGTCCGTAACCTCATCGACTCGGAGGTAAAGGAAGCCGTCGAAAACGCGATAAAAAACTTTGAGACCGAAGAGAGCGGAATCATCTACGAACATCACGCCGCTACGCCGCGCATAGAGGAAGTGAGCCGACGCATTCGGGCATCGCTCGCCGATCTGGCCAGGAATGTCGCGGCAGAGTGGCGGCCCCGTCGCCAGGAGATGTTGAGCGCACTCCGATACATCGCCTCTGATTCAGAGGCTCACATCAAGCGCAACCCGACCGATGCTGCCTCGCGCGACTTCCTTCGATTCATCGCTCTCCACATACCCTGGCCGGAGCCGCAGGCCGAGACCCGCATCATCATGCCGTGAACTTTTCTGAAGATAATCTGCAAGCAGGCATCCGCGAGGCGATCTTTCAATGGTTTGAAGCGGCATCGCGGGTTGTGATAAAACATAACAAGCGGAAATCTCGCCCTCATTCGGAGCCTTGGTATGAAGCGGAAGTTGTCAGCGGCGCGTGTGTTGGTACTTGCGGCCATCCTTGTTTCAATGGCGCAAGCCGAGATGGTCGCCGGTCAGCAGGCCCGGCCTGCGCAAGACACTACGAGCGAGCACCGCGCCGCGACTCAGGACATCAACCTTCCCCCTGAAATGCGCAGCCGACTGGCAATTGAGCGGGCCGAGGACGAACATCGCAAATTCATGGAAGACGTCAGGAAGCTCGACGAGATGTCGAGCGAGGTGACGAGCAGTTATCGCGAAAACAAACGCCTCTCATCAGATGATCTCAAAAAGCTCTCGACGATAGAAAAACTCGCCCGCCGCATACTCACCCACGCAGGGGGGAGCGAAGTGGGCGACAATGATTTGAAGAAGCTTTCGACCGCCGCCGCCATCGAACGGATGAGCGTCGCCGCCGCCGCCATAAAAACCAACCTGATGGCCGAAACCCGACATGTGATGTCGGCGTCGGTCATAGGAAATTCCAACGAGATAATCAACCTCGCTCAATCGATTCGCCGCGCGAAGAAATAAATGAACCCGCAGACGAACAAAAATGCGCGCAGACGACTAGGCCCGCTTCTCTCCTCCTGCGCCATTGCGTGGATGCTCCTGTTGCTCATCGCCGCGCCCGCCCAGAAGAAAAAGCCCGCGCAGGATGAACCCGTAAAACTCCACTCCGATCTCATCGTGGTGAACGTGACCGTGACCGACTCATCAGGTCTCTACCTGCACGGACTGACGGCAAAAGATTTCGGCGTGATGGAAGACGGCGCGCGTCAGCAGATCGATGCGTTTTCGGCGGAAGAGGCCCCGTTTGCCGCCGCGATACTAATCGATATGAGCGGCAGCATGGGCTACAAGTTCGGGCTGGTGCGCGGGGCGGCGGCTTCCTTCCTCGAACAGATTCGAGAGAACGATCAGGTGGCCGTCTACGGGTTCAACAATCAGGTGCGACTGTTTCAGGAATTTTCCGATTCGCGCCTCATCACCGATTATATCTGGGATGCGAAGGCCGAGGACAAGACCCGTTTGTACGATTGCATGGATGAAGCGATAGTCGCGCTGTCGAAAAGGGAAGAAAAACGGCGGGCGATCCTGCTCATCTCCGACGGGTGGGATTATTCGAGCCACAGGGCGTCGTTCGATTCGGTGATGAAAAAGGCGCTCTCAGCCGGAGTGGTGGTCTATTCGGTCGATCTGATCGAGGACGACAACCTGATGGGCAGTGGGAGCGATGCGATGTTTCTGCGCAAGGGCCGGGGCGATATGAAACAGTTCGCCGAACAGACCGGCGGAAAGTACGTTCATTCTCCGCATGGAGACAAGATGGAAGAGTCTTTCGCCAGCATAATCGATGAGCTTCGCAATCAGTACACCCTGACCTACTATTCGACCAGCGACAAGCGCGACGGGCGGTGGCGCAGGCTTGAGGTGAAGGTCTCGCGCCAGGGCGCTGTGGTTAGAAACCGCAAAGGCTACTTCGCGCCGAAAGGCTGACTGGCAACGCCCTCCCGATCCACGATCATCAACCCTAAGCTTGCAGCTTGACTTAATCCTTATCGCGGAGAACAATGACTTCGACAGGTTCCCAGCATCATAGCCCACCGGCCCGTTCTTCGGGCAGCAGTTTTTCCAGGAGTATCGCCATGCCTCCCAAAAATGTTTGCGCGCGCCTGCTTGCGCTCGTCGCCGCCTGTGCGACGCTGGCGCTTTCAGTTCCGGCTGAGACGCAGTCGCTTGAAACTTTGCTTGCTTACCTCAAAAGCCCCATCGCGAAAACAAGACGTGATGCCGCTCACAAACTGGGCGAAAGACGCGCCCGCAATCAGCTTGCAGTGGAAGCTCTCACAGTTGCCGCTCGCAAGGACGAAGACGCCGAGGTGCGCCGCGAAGCCGTGCGCTCTCTCGGAATGATAAAAGACTTCGCAGCCGTTCCAGAAATGCTCGACGCGCTCAAGGACGAAAACACCGATGTGCGCCGCGAAGCCGTCCGCTCTCTGGTCGCGCTCTACACCGAGCACAACATCGATTTCATAGTGAACCGCCGCGTGGGGTGGAATCGGTTCAATCCGCTGCTCGACACCAACGACAGCGAAATCATCGAGCCTTATCAGCGAGTCGACCCTTCGATCATCACTCATCTGGGCGACACGGCGCGCGGCGACGGCGACCTCGGAATTCGCATAGCCGCAATACGCGCGCTGGGAGTCCTACGCGGATGGGGCGCGATAGATCAACTGGGCGAAACTCTCAACGCAGATCAGGACGTGCGCATCGATGTCATTCGCGCCTTTATCAAGATAGGCGACGCCAGCGCGGGCCGGTTCCTGGTTCCCTTCTTCCGCGATTCGAATCAGAAAGTGCGCACTCAGGCTATGGTCGCCGCCGGGCTGCTCAGGTATAAACCAGCAGTCGAGCCGCTGCTTTCGATCTACGGCCTCGGGCCGGAAAAAGAGGGAACGATTACCAAAGTGGCGCGCAAGGTGAGCAACCCCTTCGCCTACAATCCGACGCGCGACGAGGCCGCATTGTGGGCGCTGGCTTTGATAGGCGATGAAAAAGCCGAGCAGACCTTCGTCGAAAACATGAACGACCGCGACGATGACCGCCGCCGCTACGCGATGGAGGGGCTGGCGCGCATCGGCGAGGCCCGCTACCTGGATCAGATTTCGAAAATAATCCTGACCGAACGCGACGGCGACGCGAGGCTTGCCGAGCACTGGGCGCTCTACAGGATGGGCAGCCGCCCGAACATCCAGTTCATAGTGAATAAACTAGACACCGACCAGGCCGAGCAGGCCCGCGAGTACCTTATGGAAGTCGTTTCTCCCGCCGATCTCTATCCTTATCTGCAATCGAGCAACAAAACCGTGCGGCGGGAAGTTATAGCCATACTGGGTCGCATAGGAAATCAGGAAACCATTCGAGAGCTTGAACCCATAGCGCGATCTTCAGGCGCAGAGACGGCCAACGCTGCGACCCTGGCCATCAAGCGAATCGAGTGGCGCGTGACGGGACGCCCCAGGGCAGAAGACGAAGTGCTTCGCCGTGAAGATATCAAACGCCGCGCAGCAAATCCCTGGAGACTGCTATGAGCCTTTCGCTAACCTTATCCCAGCGACCTCAGTGACCAGGAGTGGGCCTTCGTCACCCATTACTGACCCTGATGACCATCGAGCGCCGCTTCGCCTGCCAGATTTCAGCGGCAGGCGAGGGATGATGAGAGGCTGCCACTTCACTGACCGGGCTTCTCTCAGCCTTCGCTATGTTAATGGTCAAGCAAGTGGCGACCATCCTGAGTCAAAGTTCACCAGAGGCGTCAGAGTTAGACCACTGAGCCGGCAGGAAGGTATCAGAGTGAGATTCAGAGGCTGAGACTTACCAGTTATCACTGCAAGAACAACAAGCATTGGACGCCTCGACCCAGCGCGTGTGCATTGCCCGTTGTCCCTTTCACAAAACTTACGTTCACAACCTGATTGCGGCGTGCCGCATACAAAGGCAGCCGATGACCTGGTGAACTTCCTTTGCCAAATGCCCGCTAAAAATAATGGGCTACGGAAAGACTCGGATCACCTCGTTGTTCTATGCCTGGCGTTGTTGCTTTCACAGTGGAAATGCCTGATGAGCATCAAGTCAGGATTGAAAGAGGAATTCATGAAGATCAGAAATCTTATCGCCGCTGGAGAAAAAGTTCGGCAGGCACTGAAACCGGCGCGGCCAGGCGTTCGTCTTAGGAAATACAAGTACCCAGATTGACCGTAAAGGAGAAAAAATGGAACGAAAGCAAGCATCCGAGTATCCACAGGAGTTGTTGGACCTGTTTCACGAGTACCAGCACGGCGACCTCGACCGCCGTAGCTTCCTCGATCGACTTGGCAAATTCGCTACCGGCGGACTGACTGCGATGGCGATCTTTGAGAGCTTGAAGCCGAACTACGCCTGGGCGCAGCAAGTCCCGGCGGATGACAAACGCATCAAAGCGGGCTACGAAACCGTGCAATCGCCAGACGGAAACGGTTCGATCAAAGGCTATCTGGCACGCCCGGCAAAAAGTGGGAAACTGCCTGTAGTCCTGGTCATTCACGAAAACCGTGGACTCAATCCTTATATCGAGGATGTCGCGCGTCGCCTCGCGCTGGCCAATTTCATCGCCTTCGCGCCCGACGGCTTGACCTCGGTCGGCGGCTATCCGGGCAGCGATGAGAAGGGCGCCGCAGCCTTCCGCACCGTAGATGGAAAGAAGATGACCGAAGATTTCGTCGCGGCGGCCAGGTGGCTCAAGGCGCGTTCGGACTCAAGCGGCAAACTAGGCGCGGTCGGGTTCTGTTTTGGCGGCGGGATGGTGAATCAACTGGCTGTGCGACTGGAGGCTGATCTGAATGCCGGGGTTGCGTTCTATGGTCGCCAGGCAAGCGCAGAGAATGTTCCCAGGATTGCTGCGCCGTTGTTGCTTCATTACGCTGGCAACGACCAGGGCGTCAACGCAGGCATCCCGGCTTATGAGGCATCGCTCAAGGCCAACAACAAGGTGTACACACTGCACATGTACGAGGGCAAACAACACGGCTTCCACAACGATACGACGCCGCGTTATGACGCGGAGTCAGCCAAACTCGCGTGGACGCGCACGCTCGAATTTTTCGACAAATACCTGCGGTAACGCCTGGTCGTATAGTGTCACTTAGTGACACTACACCGACTTATCACAGCCTGAGGTTCATAACAGCCTCCAGAAACGCAGGAGCGCGTGGCTGCGCTGCAAGGCTTCGACTGCTCGTTTTTCGAGCAGGAGGTTCTGCCAAAAAATGAGAATCCGATTTTGCCTTTTGCCTTGCAAAGCAGCCGCGCTCCCATCAGGCCTTTGCGCTCGCCCTCCTGCGCATTTACAATAACCGCTCATTCGGCTCACATCTCGAACGGGAGAAAACATGCGAACACTCTTAATCGCTCTGACCTGCGCGCTGCTGCTCACAAGCTCAAGCGTCGAGGCTCAGGATTATGCTGCGCAGGTCAAAACGATCATCGAGCGCACGGATGTCCGCCGCGCGCTCGATCAGGTCGAAGCGAACAAGGATCAGATTTTAGCCGAATGGATACGTTTGACCGAGATCAACGCGCCCTCTGGCAAAGAACGGGAGCGCGCCGAAGCGGTCAGAAAGATTCTCTCCGCCTATAAACTCGACCGCCTCTACTACGATGCCAGAGGGAACCTCATCGCCATCCGAAAAGGAACCCTCGGCGGCAAGGCCGTCGTGTTCGACGCGCATCTGGATACGGTTTTTCAGGATGGGCTGAAGATCAAGGCGGAAGTTCGAGAAGGAAAACTGCTGGCTCCCGGAGTCGGAGACAACACTCGCAATGTCGAAGCGCTGCTGGCCTCGATTCGCGCGCTCAACGAGGCGGGAATCAAAACTATCGCTGATCTCATCTTCGTCTTCACCGTCGAAGAGGAGACCTCGATGGGCGGCGCGAAGCATTTCATACGGGAGAACCGGGAGCGCATAGGCCAGTACGTCGCGCTCGACGGCGGCTATGAAGGATTGACCTACGGAGGGATAGGCATCAACTGGTACAAGCATCACTTCATAGGGCCGGGCGGGCACACGCGCTCGAAGACGCCGCCCTTTTCGGCCACTCTTCCGCTTGCCCGCGCAATAGAGCGCATCTACGCGCTCGAACTTCCCAAAGACACCGATGTCAACATCAACATCGGAATGCTTGGCGGCGCGGAGGTTGTCAACGCCAAAGCCGCAGACGCATGGTTTACCCTCGATCTGCGCTCGACCGATCAGAAGCTCATTGATGAATACGAGCGTCGCATAGCCGATATAGTTCGAGAAGAGGCCGAGCGGGCAGGGATGCAGGCGAGGATGGAACTGATGGGCGAAAAACTGGCGGCGGCTCAGATACCGGGCAATCGCGATTCGTTCACCGTGCGGATGAGCGAAGCGGTGCATCGGGCCATGGGTTTTGAAAACGTGACGGTGACAGCGACGGCTTCCAACAACGCCAACATCGCGCTGCTTGCGGGACTGCCCGCGATTTCGACCGGCGCAGCCCCCTGCGGCGACGCGCACGCTCAGACCGAGTGGTGCTGGATAGAGCCGTTATATCGCGGCATCAGGAAAATCATCCTGCTCGAAGTCGCGCTGGCAGGAGTCAATGGAAAAGAATAGTCCGAAATCTGGAGTCTGGTGTCTGACTCTCGACTTTCCAACGAGGAGTCTTTCATATCGTCAGTGACGACGATATGAAAGTGCGAAAGACTGAAAACTGAAAACTGAAAACTGAAAACTGTTTTCCTGGGGAGGGAAGATGAAAAAGCATCTGTTCACTGCAAGCTGGATATTGTTGCTGGTGATGTCGCTGGCCATAGGGACAGTATCAGTCATATCGCTCGGCGTTGCCTACTATGGCAAGCAGGATAACCTGACCGAGCAGATAACGCTTGAGAAGATCAAAGATGCGGGAGGGGAGGAGGCGGTCAAGGCATATCGCGGGAGGAGGGCTACGGCTGCCACCTGGGCGCTCGGCTGGGCGATACTATCGATTTTGATAGTGCTCGTGCCTTACCGCACGGGCCATCGCTGGGCGTGGTGGGCGCAACTGCTTTCGATAGGGCTGTCTCAACTGCTCTCGCTTGCGCGCGCGCCTGTGCTCGACATGGGGCTTGGGGCGAACCCTTCGGCGCTGCTGCTGGCGATAGCCGCAGTCGCGCTCATCGCCGGCGCTCCGCGCCTGTTCGCGCGCGCGGAAGAGAGCGGCGGCTGACAAGAGTATAGATAACGCTTCGCCGAAAAGCGGTGTTTGCGCCAGGCGAAGATCGGATGACTCCTGCTGCCGCAAACGTCCAACCCACTTGACTGACGCTTTGCCCCATTCGGGCGGCGATAGTCATTCTTTCGTTCAAACCTCGTCAGGCAAAAAACAACATAACAGTCGAATCCGAACAGAGCAGGTCTCATCCCTTCACCGAGCCAAGCGACAAGCCTCGAACCAGATATTTCTGAACCGCAAGCGCGAAGATGAGTATAGGCATCATCGCAACGACGCCCGCCGCGCTCATCACCCCCCATTTGATTTCGTACTGAGTCACGCGGCCCGCGATTCCTACGGGCAGAGTCATCGCCGCTTCCGTTTGAGTGAGGACGAGCGCGAGCAGAAATTCGTTCCACGAAACGATCAGGCAAAAGACCGCCGTTGCAGCAAGTCCCGGAGCCGCAAGCGGAAGAACTATGCGACGAAGCGCGCCTAGCCGCGAGTCGCCATCGATCATCGCCGCTTCTTCCAGTTCTCGCGGAAGCTCGCGGAAAAATCCCATCATCATCCAGACGACGAACGGAAGATTGAACGCGGTGTAGACGACCACCAGAGACGCAATAGAGTCGAGCAGTCGAAGATCGCGCATCATCAGAAAGAGAGGCACGGCGGTCACTATGGGCGGGAACATGCGAGTCGAAAGAATCCACAGCGAAAGTTTTCGGTTGAGATCGGCGCGCAATCGAAACCGCGCGAGAGAGTAAGCCGCGAGAGTGCCTGTCGTCATCGCGCACAGAGTAGAGAGCGCGGCGACAATGGCGCTCGTCAGAAGGAAGCTGCCGAACGAGCGCGCGGAAAAAGCGTCCGTGTAGTGAGCCAGCGTCGGAGAGAAATCCAGCCATCGGGGAGGCGAAGCGAACTGATCGACTTCAGTCTTGACGGATATGGTCAACATCCAGTAGACCGGCGCTACGGCCACGACGACAGCCGCGGCAAGCAGCCCGTAGCGCGCAGCGAGAACGAACGAAGAGAGTCGAGCGTGGTTTGCTTTCATGCGGTTTCCTGTCGTTGAAGCAATCGGATGTAGGCATAGCTTATGGCGTTTGTGAGAACGAGAAGCACGAAAGACATCGCCGCTGCGTAGCCGAAATCGAAGAATCGAAACGCCGCGCGATAGATGTAGAGGCTCACGGTTTCGGTCGCGAATCCCGGCCCGCCCTCGGTGAGTATAAATATCTGATCGAAGACGCGCAGCAAATCCATGGTTCTCAGTAGCAGCGCGATAAGTATCGCAGGACGTAATAGCGGGAGAGTGACATGAAAAAAAGTCTGCCGCCAGCTTGCGCCATCTACCATAGCCGCTTCGTAAGGCTCCTGCGGTATCGATTGAAGTCCTGCGAGCAGGATCAAAAACATAAACGGCGTCCACTGCCAGACGTCGACACAGATGACCGAGATGAGAGCGAGCGCAGGCGATGCAGTCCAGGTCAAATCATCAGTGTTTGCGCCCAGGGATTTGAGCGTGCCGTTAATTGCGCCGAAGCTGGGATTGAACATCAATCGCCAGACCACGCCGACAACTACCGAAGGGAGCATCATCGGTATGAGCAGGGCGGCGCGAAACACGCTGCGCCCGCGAAGCGGACGATCAACGAGCAGAGCGAGTCCGAGTCCGATGAGGAATTCAGCCGTGAGCGCGACCGCTGCGTAGATGAGAGTGTGAAGGAGCGCGTCTCGAAAGAAGGAGTCTGAAAAGAGCCTTGTGAAATTGGCAAGCGACCATCTTACCCCCTCGCCCGATCCGGTCTGGAAGCTGATTTTTATGATGTAGAGCAGCGGATAAATCGAAAGCGCAAGAAGCACTGCCACAGCGGGCGCGACGAGCAGGTAAGGGAAAGATTTTTCACGCCATCTGAAAAATTTTTTGTCGCGGTCAGGTTTATCAGAGTTCGTCATAATTGAGAGCGGCATTTGCGCTTTCGATGGCAAGGTGAATGAATGCGCATAGAGATTAGAAAAAGGATAACTGCTCTCTGGCGTTTGACTCCACTTTCATCGCTGTCAATTTCGGGATCGCCTCACGACTCATCTCGTAATAATCCGGATGTCTTTCAATGCCGATGGAATTCAACCCCGCGGCATTTGCCGCCGCGAGCGTGGAGCCTGATCCCATAAACGGATCGGCTATGATGCCTTCGCCCAGAGGAAGCGCAGCATGAACTATCTGACGGAGAAAGGATTGAGGTTTGAGGCTCGGATGATTGGCGATGTCTCTTTCTCTTCGAGGGGTGCGCTCGCTCATCATCACGTCGCTCAAAGGCTTGTCACTTTTGGTGCGTTGCAGACCGCCGGTTTGAAATTTTCGCGGACAATCGCTCACAGTCATCCCTGCGGGCAGAGGCTTTCGAAAAATTCCCCATGGCTCATAACAACCGCGCGCCATCGATGACACGTGTGGAAATTCTTCTTCGGCATTTTTTGGTCGGTCGCCGCCGCGAAGCGTCCGCACGAGACGAATCAACTGACTGCGAAATTCCAATCCGCCTTCGACCAGAGCGGAAAAAACCTGTATGGAAAGAAAGCTGTTGCTCGCGATGAACACATGCGCTCCGGGACGCAGCGCGCGCACAGTCAGCTTTGCCCACTCGATGAAGAATCGGCGCAGTGCTTCGCGCTCGCGTGAATCGAGCGCAGTGAATCGCGGAAGAGGCGCGCGCTCGTGTCCGTCATACGAGGGAGGTATCCTCCAGACGCCGCCTTTGCCGTTGGCTCTTTTTTCAATCTGATCGAATTCGTACTCCTTCACTCCATAAGGCGGGTCAGTCACTATGGCGTGCAGAGAATTTTCAGGGATTCGACTGAGCCATTCGAAACAATCTGCAAGAAGGATGCGCGAACGCCCAACGAACTCTGAAGGATAATCAAGCGCAAGCGATGACATTAGATCATCAGTTCTTGCAGATTGCTTTCGCGTTTGCTGCATAAGGTTCACACTCAACTCATCGCGCAGGATGGTGTTGTAAAGCCAGCGAGATTGTGCAACAAGCTGTTGCACGATTCTCCTGCTCTGAATTAGTGCCACAACTTGTGGCACTAATTCAGGCTCCTTACCGTCTCAAGCCTTCGTGTAAATCTCCGAGCCGAGTTGCACGGATTCCTGATAGCGCGATTGCGGATCAGGCCACATCTTCGACAAAGCTGATGACCGGCACGCTGATGGATTTCGACTTGCGCCTGTGGGCAGGGCGGCTCAACAAAACAGCAATCTGTCGGCCCACCTCTGCTTGCACAACTCTTTCTCCGCATTGCGGACACACCCCTGCCGGAACGTCTTCGATCACCAGAAGCTTGCCCTTGATCCAGAAATCCTGATTGATGAGTTGTTCTCTCATCTTCTCGCCGCAGACCGGGCAGCGTCCGTAGTCGTAAGCTTTCGAGTTCTTTTTCATTTGTCTATTCTAAAGCGTAGCAGGTTATAAAAAGAAGCTTGCCTGTTTCTTTGATCCGACAGATCACCGCGATTTCTCTGCCGTCAGTCGCAGGCCCGACAACTTCATAACGAGTTCCGCGCGGATCGCGCGTGAATCGACGTCGGATTCGTCCACTGGCAATGGCGCTTTCGATGTCGGCAAAGATCAGATCATCGTTGATCATCTCTTCGAAAAAGTGCGGGATAGCGAATTCATACTCCTGATCCCGGACTTTCTTTCGAAGGTAATCGATTACAGCCATCGCATCCTTACCGCTCGTCCGCGCTCATCTCAAGCCTTCGTGTAAATCTCCGAGCCGAGTTCGACGAACTCGCGCGCCTTCTCCTGCATTCCAGCCTCTAAGGCTTTTTCTTCTTCAAGCCCGTGAGTCGCCGCGTACTCGCGCACGTCCTGCGTTATCTTCATCGAGCAGAAATGCGGGCCGCACATCGAGCAGAAATGCGCCACCTTCGCCCCCTCCTGCGGAAGCGTCTCGTCGTGATACTCGCGCGCAAGCTCAGGGTCGAGCGACAAATTGAATTGATCCTCCCATCGAAACTCGAACCGCGCTTTCGACAATGCGTTGTCCCAGTGCTGCGCCCCCGGATGCCCCTTCGCCAGATCAGCCGCGTGCGCCGCTATCTTGTACGCAATAACACCGTCGCGCACGTCCTGACGATTCGGCAAGCCCAGATGCTCCTTGGGAGTCACGTAACAGAGCATCGCCGTCCCAAACCAGCCTATCATCGCCGCGCCTATCGCCGAAGTGATGTGATCGTAGCCCGGAGCTATGTCGGTGACGAGCGGGCCGAGCGTGTAAAACGGCGCTTCCTGGCAGACTTCCATCTGACGGTCGACATTCTCTTTGATCAAGTGCAATGGGATATGCCCCGGCCCTTCGATCATTGCCTGACAATCCATCTCCCACGCGATCTTCGTCAGTTCCCCAAGAGTCTCAAGCTCGGCAAACTGCGCTTCATCATTCGCATCGGCTATCGAGCCGGGTCGAAGCCCGTCGCCAAGCGAGAACGACACATCGTAAGCGCGCATGATTTCGCATATCTCGCGAAAGCGCGTGTAGAGAAAACTCTCCCGGTGATGAGCAAGACACCACTTCGCCATAATCGAACCGCCGCGCGACACGATGCCTGTCGTCCGCCGCGCAGTCATCGGGATGTAGGGAAGCCGGACGCCCGCATGAATCGTGAAATAATCGACGCCCTGCTCGGCCTGTTCGATCAAAGTGTCGCGATAAATTTCCCAGGTCAGTTCCTCTGCTTTGCCCCCGACTTTTTCGAGAGCCTGATAGATGGGAACCGTGCCTATGGGGACGGGCGAGTTGCGAATTATCCATTCGCGGGTGGTGTGAATGTTTCTGCCCGTGGACAAATCCATCACCGTATCCGCGCCCCAGCGGATAGACCAGCGCATCTTTTCGACTTCTTCTTCGATGGAAGAGGCGACCGCCGAATTTCCTATGTTGGCGTTGATCTTCACCAGAAAATTTCGCCCGATGATCATCGGTTCGCTTTCAGGGTGATTGATGTTCGAAGGTATTATCGCGCGACCTCGCGCCACTTCATCGCGCACAAACTCAGGCGTGATCGTTGGCGGAAGGCTTGCGCCTAAGGACTCGCCGCGATGCTGAAAGTTAAGCGCGCTGCGATCCGAAGAAGCTTCATAAGCTGCCTGACGGCCCATATTTTCGCGGAGGGCTATGAACTCCATTTCGGGAGTGATGATGCCTCGTCGGGCATAGTGCATCTGCGTGACTGCGCGCCCCGCTTTTGCGCGAAGCGGGCGTCGGCGCGGCCCCGGAAATGGCTCCAATCGCGCATTTGCGAGCGCATACTCGCGCGCGCCTTCGGTCAGGTATCCATCATCCTGCGGATGAACCTCGCGGCCTTCGTACTCTTCGACATCTCCGCGCGCCGCGATCCATTCGCGTCGGATCGCTGCGAGACCGTCGGTTATGCTGGGCCTTTGATCGGGGTCGCCCCACGGGCCGCTCGTGTCATAGAGCCGTATGGGTTCATTGACTTCGACTGATCCGTCAAGTCCGCGTGTGGGATTGAGTGCGACCTCGCGCATGGGGACGCGGATATCCGCGCGGTTTGCTGTCACATAGACTCTTCGAGAATTCGGAAACTGAAATGTTTTGTCGGTTGACTGTGATGATTTGCTCATGGCTTCACCTCGTTGCCGAGGGAAGAACAGGAAAAGGCAAAAGTAAAAAGGCAAAAGGCAAAACAAGGAACCGCTTTTTCCTTTTGCCTTATTCTAACTCTCCCTTCGACGGCATTATCCGTATCAGGTTCAAGGGGTCTCCCTTGCGGGACTCTCAGCCTTGCAGCTCCCCCGGAAATTTTTTGTGCGTCGATTCGATAGCTTACAGATGCGAAGGCGGTTGAGCAACCATCAGACTGATATATAATGCCCGAATGAATTATCAGAGAGGTCTTCGAGGTACTACAGGCTGCCAGCCTGTTGAAAACCTGAAGATTTGAAGGAACAGCAGGCTGGCCGACGGCTGTGCATTTTCCGAGGGGGCTTTCGAATGCCGAGATTTTTGCAAACCGCTTTCGCTTTGATCTTCACGGCTGCTTTCGCCTTTGGGCAGAGCGCGCCCATAACGATTATCTCGTCGCCCGCTGCCGCAGCGAGCGGCGAGCCTAATCTGTCGGTCGATTCCCGCGGCAGGGTCTATCTTAGCTGGATCGAAGCGGCGGGCGAACGTCGTCACGCGCTCCGCTTCAGTCGGTGGGAAGCGAATCGCTGGTCGGAGCCGCGCACCGTTGCTGAGGGCGATAACTGGTTCGTCAACTGGGCCGATTTCCCTTCGCTCATCTCTGCAAGCGACGGCACGATGGCTGCACACTGGCTGGCGAAAAGCGCGCCCGATACTTTCGCCTACGATGTCAAACTCTCGATTTCGACCGACAGCGGACGGACGTGGAGCAAGCCTCTGACGCCTCATCGCGATGGCACTCAAAGCGAACATGGATTCGTCTCGATGGTTGAATTGAGCAAAGGACAGATCGCTGCCGCGTGGCTCGATGGGCGCAAGTTCAAATCCTCGCACGGCTCGCACGGCTCGAAGCAGGACGAGATGACTCTGCGGTTCACCACTATCAGCCGCGATTTGCGAATGAGCGAAGACGCGGCAATCGATGAGCGCGTGTGCGAGTGCTGTCAGACTTCGGCGGCGATGACTTCGGAAGGCATGGTGGTAGTTTATCGCGACCGATCTGAAAAAGAGATTCGCGACATCTCCATCGCTCGCTTCGCGGGCGGGCGATGGACTGAACCGCGAACCGTTCACGCCGACGGATGGGAAATCAACGGATGCCCGGTCAACGGCCCTTCAATCGCCGCTAAAGACAGGCGCGTTGCCGTCGCGTGGTTCACTGCGGCCCGTGATGCGCCGCGAGCGAAGATAGCTTTTTCCACCGACGCAGGCGCGTCGTTCGGCGCTCCCGTTCAGATAGACGACGGCGCTCCGATGGGTCGAGTCGAAGTGTTGATGCTCGATGACGGCTCGGCTTTCGTCGTGTGGATGGAGCGAGCAGGCAAAGGAGCGGAGATAAGAGCGCGGAGAGTGAAAGCGGACGGCACGCTCGAAGCATCGATCAAGGTGACGGAGACTTCAGCCGCGCGGTCGAGCGGCTTTCCTCAGATAGCGCGATCAGGCCGGGACATTTTTTTCGCGTGGACTGAATCGGCCAACCCTGCGCGCGTGCGCGCGGCAATAATGAAAATGAGGTGAACGAATGAAAGCAATCGTTATCAACAGCACGGGCGGCCCTGAAGTTTTGAATTATACGGACGCAGGCCGGCCCTCTCCGAAACCGGGCGAGGCTGTGGTGAAGGTCGAAGCCATAGGAGTCAACTACATCGATGTCTATCATCGAACGGGGCTTTACCCTCTTCAGCTTCCCGCCGTGCCGGGAATGGAAGCCGCCGGAGTGGTCGAAGAAGTTGGAGCAGATGTCACAGAAGTGAAAGCGGGCGACCGCGTGGCTTACGCGATGACGCCGGGAGCCTATGCCGAATATGCAGCAGTCCCGGCGTGGCGACTGGTGGCGATCCCTTCGGGGATGGACTCGCGCGAGGCTGCCGCAGCGATGCTTCAGGGGATGACCGCGCATTATCTGGTCACTTCGACCTACGCTCTCAAACGGGGCGACACGGCGCTGGTTCACGCGGCGGCGGGCGGAGTGGGGCTGCTGCTGGTTCAGGCGGCCAAAAAAATTGGCGCGCGAGTGATCGGAACGGTTTCTACGGAGGAGAAAGCCGAACTTGCGCGCGAGGCCGGAGCCGATGAGGTTATACTTTACACCCAACAGGATTTCGAACAGGAAGCCCGTCGCATAACCGAAGGACGCGGAGTCGAGGTGGTTTACGATTCTGTTGGCAAAGACACCTTTATCAAGAGCCTCTCTTCGCTTGCCCCGCGCGGAATGCTTGCGCTCTTCGGGCAGTCTTCCGGCCCTGTCACTGCGTTCGACCCCGCGCTGCTTGCGCAGAAGGGATCGCTCTTTTTGACCCGGCCTTCGCTGGCTCACTACGCGGCCACACGCCAGGAGTTGATCTGGCGTGCTGGCGAAGTTTTGGGGTGGATCGAATCAGGCGATGTGAAGCTGAGGATCGAAAAAACTTTTCCGCTCAGTGAAGCCGCTGAAGCGCATCGCCAGTTGGAAGGAAGGAAGACGACGGGCAAGCTGCTGCTGATCCCATAAGCGGCGGTCGCCGGGCGATTTTTTCGCCGGAAATGAAATAGCCGGGCTTTCCTCTTCACTATAAGTGTGGGCGCAAACCTATCGATTGCGCTCTCAGGTTGGATTCTCACTCATAGCGGGGCCATTGATCGCTGCTCACACCCCCCGCTTCCGAAATCAAGAGGCTGCCCATGTCAAACAAACGCGAAACCCACAAGGATCATTTCGATCTGCTTCCGTTCATAGCCATACTGATGTGCGTGCTCGGATGCCTGCTGCTGGTGACGATGAGCATAGCGGCTTTGAGCATAGGGCCGGGAGTGGGAGAAGGCTGGGTCCCCACACCCAACCCTAAGGTGGCCCAAAAAATCCCGATGCTCATCGAATGGGACGGCTCTGTGGCCACTATTCACCGCGAAGGCGGCGGGAAGGTTCAGGTCAAATGGAGCGCGCCCTACTCCCTGACCTTCGGAGGACTCTCGCCCTCGATCCCGACGGCTGAAGCGGGCAGCGAAGAGTTGCAGAAATTGCTCGAAGAACTTTCTCAGAAAAAAGCCACTCATTACGCGCTGTTCGCCGTCCGCCCTTCGGGGTTCAACAACTTCTATCAGTTCTCCTATCAGTTCCGCTCCCGCAACATCGATGTGGGCTATGAGCCGATAAAACAGGAAAAAGCCGTGAGGCTTCTCAAAGAAAGGAAACAGCAATGAGGAGACGACGAAAGTCAATCGGGGGATTCCATGAACCATCGCTCGTGCCTCTGGCCGATATGCTCACCAACACGGTGGGGATAATCGTGTTCATACTAATCTTCACCGTGCTGACGGCGGGCGGCGTGGTGCTGGCCAAGCGATTGCCGATGGAGCACGAAACCAGCGCCGAACCTATGCATTTCGTCTGCCTCGGCGGGCGCATAATGCCGATCAACGACGACCTGACCGAGGATTTCGTCAAGCCGCTCGGAAAGCCCACTTCCTACTATCAGGTCGATGCCTGGATCGGAAGGTTCAATGCCCGGCGGATGGAAGACGATTATTTCGTGCTGACCGGAGAAGGGGAAGTGGAACGATTCGACCTGGGCTTCTATAAATCTGCCTCTCTCGACCTCACGGTGGTATTCACTCCGAAAGAAAATGCAGGCGAAACCGTCCAGCAGCTAAAGAGCGATGGCTCGCGCTTCCGACAGACGCTCAGGGCCGGAGCCGGAAAGAACCGCTTCGTTCATTTCATGGTGTCGCCCGACAGCCTCGAAGTGTTTGACACGGCTCGCGCCATCGCCATAGCCGAGATGAGTTTCGGCACAGGGTGGAGGCCGATGAACGAGGATAAACGGATTCGATTCAACCTGACAGGACGCGGAAGCAAAGCCGCCGAGCAGTGAAACTATAAACGATGCCTTCGGAAAGAGAGCGCGCCGTCTGTCCGATTGCGCGCCCGGAAGACGTGAAGGCCAAAAGCTGAAAACCGAAAACTGAAAATCATACTTTGGAGGAGACCATGAGCTTTTGTAATTTATGTCAGGCGGAAACAGGCGCGGGGTCGAGGTTTTACTCTCCCGCGCACATGAGAGCGGCTGTCGAAGCGGGGATGTGGGCGCCGGAATCTCTCAACAACCTCATCTCGTCGTCCGTAGCGCGACAGCGAGAGACTTTGGCGCAGGGGTCGCCGGCAGAATCGGGCTACTTCATTTTGTGCTCCTCGTGCTCGGCAATGGTCGATAGATATCTCTATCAGTCGCCAGCCTCTCCCGGCCCGTCCGTCGAAACCCAACTCATGGGCGCGCAGGAAGAACCCCCGACCTTCCCCTTGCAGACCGTAGAGCAACACACGCCTGTCGCGCCGCCGCCCGCAGTCCCATACCCGCCCGCTGCAATGCCGCCAGCGGCGATGCCTTATGATGCGACGCCGCCAGTGGCGATGCCTTATGATGCGACGCCGCCAGCGGCGATGCCGCCTGCCGCTCCCGCAGCGCAGCAGGCAGCGCAGTCGCTCAAGTTGAACGTGGATTATCCCGACCCGGTGCATTGGAGCCATCAGTGGCCGGAGGCCCGATTGAAAATGTATGGAGCGATCGCCGGAACAGCTTTCGGCATCCTGGTCTCGCTGGCCATAGCTCTGATAGCCAAAAAGGAAAGCATGCTGGGACACATGTTCGATCTGCGAAGCGTGGCCACCATCATTCCGGTTTCCATCTCATGCATGTTCTTCTGGTCTGTCGCTCTATGCGGCCTGCGCTGGCTGAGGCTCCGCAGCCTTGAGCGCGTCTCCAGCAAGGGATTGCTGCTGCAATCGGCGAGGATTCTTTCATCGTCAGGGCTTGAGGAACTCTCGAAGGAAGTCGAAGCCGAAGAGTGTCAGCGAAGCCCGCTGCTGCGTCGATTGCAGGCCATCATCCGCCAGTGGATGATTCGCCCCAGCCTTCAGGACGCCGACCTCGTTTTGCAGCAAAGCGTCGCCACCGATGAAGAGTCGGTGCGCGCAGGCTACAACCTGCTGAGGACCTTCATCTGGGCTCTGCCCGTGCTGGGGCTGATAGGCACGGTCATAGGGATTTCGGTCGCCGTCGGCGGTTTCGCTCAATTCCTCGGCGGAGACATCGATGATGTGGCCATCATCAAGAAGAACCTGGTGGGCGTGACCGGCGGATTGTCCTTCGCTTTCATCATCACCTTGCAGGGGCTCCTGACGGCTTTGATCGTGATGCTTGCGACCTCGGCGCTGCAAGGGCGCGAAGAAAAACTTTACTCGAATATTCAACAGGAGATCACCGACATCTTTCTGCCGGTGTTGCAGGCTGAGGCCCCGGAAATGACTTCGCAACCGGCGGCGGTTCCATCTCCTGTGGTGATAGAAATCGATGCCTGGCGCGAATCGTTGCAGACGGTCGCCGAAGGCGCGCTGGCCGAGATCAGAAGCAGTTGCGTGCAACTGATGAGCGGGATGGAAGCCAGAGAGCAGGCCCATTACGCGCGGACGACCGAATTGACGCGGGAGATCAACGAGGAAGCCAGAATCGCTGCCCAGGAGATAGGCCGTTCTCTGGGCGCGGTCGCCGGGCAATTGCAGATGGTCAACGATAATTTCCTCGAACGGCTGGCGCTGGTGCGCGATTCCCTCAATCAGCAATCCGCACGCCTTGAAACGCTTTGGCAGGAGCAGGCGCAGGAGACGGCGCAACAGCGGGCGGCATCGGCAGCGGCTATGGCCGAGCAGATCAGAGCCATCGATGGCGCGACCAATGCCTTGAACCTGTTGAGCGAATCGACCAGCCTTGCGCTTACCCATCACTCGGCGTTGAGAGAAGCCATAAGGCATCTGGGCGATTCGAACCTCGAACAGGCGCTCATCAGTCTGGCCTCGATGGTCTCGCAGCAGACCATGCAGGCGCAGAGTTCGGCGCAGGCGTTGAGAGATATGGCTGCCGTCACGCAAAACGTCCTGGCCTCGCAATCGACGCTGCAAGCGGCTATCAACCAGATGAACGACGCCGGGCTTGTGAAAACCCTTGCCTCGTTCCGCGATTCTCTGGCTTCGATAGCGCCGACTCTGGCTTCCTTCCGCGAGCCGTTCGTCCTTCAGGCCGTGCCCGCCAAAGCGCGCGGAGAGTAGAAGTAGAAGAGTAGAAGCCGTCAAAAATCGCAGCTTGACAACGAAAAATCCATTCCGTATGCTTTCCGTTCGTCTTCTTTACGATAAATCTGGAGATTCGCACCATGCAGACGTTCGTGCCGAGTGGCAAAAACCTGGAACAGAGCCGCAAGTGGTTCATCATCGATGCGACGGGCAAGACAGTCGGACGACTGGCTTCGCAGGCCGCGCAGGTGCTGATGGGCAAGAACAAATCCATCTACACTCCTTACATAGATGTCGGCGACCACGTGGTCATCGTCAACGCTGAGAAGGTCGTCTTCACCGGCAACAAGTGGAAGGATAAAATCTATCGCCATCACACGGGCTGGCCCGGCGGGCTGAAAGAAATATCGGCTGAAAAACAGCTTCAGAAACACCCGGAACGGATTCTGGAATCGGCCATAGCCGGGATGCTTCCCAAAACCAAGATGGGGCGCAAGATGGTCAAGAAGCTCAAGGTCTATGCCGGTTCCGATCATCCGCATCAGGCCCAGCGGCCTGAGCCGCTCGATGTCTGATCTGTAAGGAGAGTTGAGAGTGCCAAATACGAATCAAAATTATGGTACGGGTCGGCGCAAGAGCGCGACCGCGCGGGTTTTCATCAAGCCCGGAACGGGCGAAATCGTCGTCAACAAGCGGAAGTTCGAGGATTACTTCCAGAGTGAAATGCATCGGATGATCATTCGGCAGCCGCTTCACCTTACCGACACTGCCGGAAAACTAGACATACTGGTCAACGTCGAAGGCGGAGGATTTGCCGGGCAGGCCGGGGCAGTCCGGCACGGCGTAACGCGTGCTCTGATCGAATTCAACCCTGAGTTCCGCGCCCGTCTGAAAAAAGCAGGGTTCGTCACCCGCGACCCGCGAGCCAAAGAACGCAAGAAGTACGGGCAAAAAGGCGCTCGCAAGAGATTCCAGTTCTCGAAACGATAACGCAGTGGTCAGTGGTCAGTGGCCGGTGGTCAGTTGTTTGATTTACAACTGACCACTGACAACTGACCACTGACCACTGACTACTAATCCATTGCCGGTCCTAGCAATTGGTTATCCTGATGATGGGATTGCGGGCCGGTGAGCACATAAACCAATTCAACCGAGGGAGGCAGATTTTGACCACAGTAACGATGAAAGAACTGCTTGAAGCCGGAGTCCACTTCGGACATCAGGTCAGGCGGTGGAACCCCAAGATGAAGGAGTATATCTTCGGCGAGCGAAACGGAATCTACATAATCGATCTTCAGAAGACCCAGCGGCTCTTCAAGGACGCGGTGAAGTTCGTCACCCAGCAATCGCTCGAAGGCAAGTCTTTCCTGTTTGTCGGAACCAAACGTCAGGCTCAGGATGCCGTCGAAGAAGAAGCCAAACGATGCAGCCAGTACTTCGTCAATCAGAGATGGCTCGGCGGGCTGCTCACCAATTTTCAGACCGTCCAGAAATCCATACAGCGCATGAAAGACATCGAGGCGATGCGCTCGGACGGACGCTTCGACGCGCTTACAAAGAAGGAGCGCCTTCAGCTTGATCGCGAGCATGCAGCACTGGAAAAAAACCTTTCGGGCATACGCGATATGCGACGACTGCCCGACGTGATCTTCATAATCGATTCCAACAAGGAAGAGATAGCCGTCCATGAAGCCAACAAACTGGGCATCCCCGTCGTGGCGATAGTCGACACCAACTGCAACCCGGACGGAATAGATTACATAGTGCCGGGCAATGACGACGCTCTTCGCGCAGTGCGATTGTTCGTTTCCAAGATGGCCGACGCCATAGTCGAAGGACAGCAGATGCTCAAGGAAGGCGCGGCTGATGTGGAAGCTGGCGCCGAGGCTGCCGAAGCCGCAGCCGCAGGAGCCGCCCCCGCCGAAGGCCGCCGGGGACGAGGGCGCGAAAGGCGAGGGCCGCGTCGCACGACCTATGTGCCTCCCGGAGCCCCTCCCGTCCCGGAGCCTGCTCTTGCGATCGAACCTCTTCCGACATCCGAAGCCGCAGCAGAAGCAGCCGCGCCGACTGAGGAGAATGCAAATTCGGCAGAGGCAACCGAGTAAACGGATTTTTTTCAGGGGTCATTCGAGTCGCTTTTAACGACACTCTGAATGGTCGAAAAACGATGGATGACTCCTGCGCGACGGACTCCAGACTTCAGACTCTGGACTCCAGACTTATTGAGGAGGAGACCGAGCAGTAATGGCAAACGAAATCACGGCAGCCGCTATCAAGGCTCTCAGAGAGAAGACCGGCGCAGGAATGATGGAGTGCAAGTCGGCGCTCACCGAGGCGGGCGGCGATGAAGAAAAGGCTATCGAAGTTTTGCGAAAGCGCGGGCTGGCCAGCGCGACCAAAAAATCCGGTCGAATAGCAGCCGAGGGCATCGTCGACGCTTACATTCACGCCGGAGGGAAGATAGGCGTGCTCCTGGAGGTCAACTGCGAAACCGACTTCGTAGCGCGCGGCGAAGAGTTCCGCTCCTTCGTTCACGACCTGGCCATGCATATTACAGCCGCCGAGCCGCGATTCGTCGCCAAAGAAGAAGTCACTCAGAGCATACTCGACAAAGAGCGCGAGATAGCTCTGGAGCAGGCGCGGCTCGATCCCAAAAACGCCAGCAAACCTCAACAGGTGCTCGACAAGATAGTTGAAGGGCGCATGAGCAAGTTCTATCAGGAAACCTGTCTGATGGAACAGCCCTTCGTCAAGGATCAGAACATAACCGTAGGCGATCTGGTTCGAAGGATGATTTCCAAGACCGGCGAGAACATCCGCGTCCGCCGATTCATCCGCTTCAAGATGGGCGAAGGACTCGAAAAGCGAGCCTCCGATCTCAGCGCCGAAGTGCAGGAGTTGCTCGGCGACAGCCAGTAGCTTTCAAAAAGCCTCTCCCGCGAGAGGCTTTTTTAATGCCCGCAGGGAGAACATGTCAGCCAAACCGGTTTACAAACGCATTCTGTTGAAGTTGTCGGGCGAAGCGCTGATGGGCGATCAGGGCTTCGGAATCGATCCAGCCACCATTACCCGCATCGCCGGGGAGATCAAGGATGTCAACGCCTGCGGAGTCGAGGTGGCCATAGTGGTGGGCGGAGGAAATATCTTTCGCGGAGTGGCCCTGTCGTCAAAAGGCATGGATCGTGCTTCGGCTGATTACATGGGAATGCTGGCTACCGTCATAAACGCGCTGGCCCTCCAGGACGCTCTCGAAAAACAGGAAGTGTTCACGCGGGTGATGACCGCTATCGAAATGCACGAAGTGGCCGAGCCGTTCATCAGACGCCGCGCGACACGTCACCTCGAAAAGGGGCGAGTGGTCATCTTCGCCGCAGGAACCGGAAATCCCTACTTCACTACGGATTCGGCAGCCGCCCTTCGCGCCCTCGAAATACGCGCCGACGCCATACTGAAAGCCACCAAAGTCGATGGCATCTACACTGCTGATCCCAAGAAAGACCCGACGGCGACTATGTTCGAACGGCTCACGTACCTCGAAGTGATTCAGCGCGACCTCCAGGTCATGGACACTTCGGCCATCAGTTTGTGCCGCGACCGCGAAGTTCCCGTTCACGTGTTCAACCTCAACGTGCCTGGCAACATCGCCCGTGTCGTCACAGGCGAGAAGGTCGGGACGGTCGTCTGCGCCGGGTCGAGCGCCTAACTTGCATTATCCCGACTGAGAATCCAAAATCTAAAATCCAAAACTCATTCAGCGGAGGATTTCAAGTGGAGATAAAAGACCTCATAAACGACGCCAGAAGACGCATGAGCGCAGCGGTCGAAGACTCGCGCAAAAAACTGGCTTCGGTCAGAACAGGCCGCGCATCGGTGAGCATTCTCGACTCGGTGACGGTCGAATACTACGGGACGGAGATGCCGCTCAATCAGGTGGCGACTATTCACGCTCCTGAGCCGACGATGCTCACCCTCCAGCCTTTCGATCCGACTCAGATAGCCAGCATCGAAAAAGCGGTCAGAGCGAGCGACCTCGGACTCAATCCGTCAAACGACGGCAAACTCATTCGTGTGCCGATCCCGCCGCTGACCGAAGAAAGGCGCAAACAGATGGTCAAGGTCGTTCACGATATCGCCGAAGAGCACCGCACCGCCATCCGAAACGTGCGACGCGACGCAAACGACCACCTGAAAAAGATGCTCAAGGATAAAACCATCTCCGAAGACGCGGAGCGCGACGGACTCGATCAGGTGCAGAAGCTCACCGACCAGCACATATCCGAAATCAACAAACTGTCAGAGCACAAGGAAAAAGAAGTGATGACCGTCTGACGGAAGATAAAATAAAAAGGTAAAAGGCAAAAATGGATACGACTCTTCCACTTTTGCCTTTTTACTTCATCAACCGCATGCCGAGTTTGTCGAGGAGTCGTCTGTCATGGCTCTGATCGGGGTTGGGAGTCGTCAGCAGCCGGTCGCCGATGAAAATGGAATTGGCGCCTGCCAGAAAACACAGAGCCTGCGCTTCATCGCTCATCGAAAGACGGCCTGCGCTCAATCGCACGCGGGATGCGGGCATCAGTATGCGAGCAGTCGCAATCACGCGCGCCATCTCGATGGGATCGATTGCCTGCTCGTTTGCGAGCGGAGTGCCTGCGACGCGGACGAGCATGTTGACCGGCACGCTTTCGGGATGAGGCCGCTGATGTGAAAGCTGCTGAAGAAGTCTGATGCGATCCTCCCGGCTTTCGCCCAGCCCGATTATCCCTCCGCAGCACAGAGTGATTCCTGCCCGTCGCACTCGCGCCAGAGTATCGAGCCGGTCTCTGTAGGTTCGAGTCGTTATGATCTCGCCGTAGAATTGGGGCGAGGTGTCGAGGTTGTGATTGTAAGCCGTCAGCCCAGCTTCGGCCAGTGCTGCGGCCTGATGGTCATCGAGCATTCCGAGCGTGCAGCAGGCTTCAAGCCCCAGCGCGCGCACCCCGCGAACCATTTCAAGCACGCTCAGAAACTCATCGCCTTCGGGAACGTCGCGCCAGGCCGCGCCCATGCAGAATCGCGTCGCGCCTTCTTCTCTGGCGCGACTCGCGGCGGCGAGCGTCTCTTCGACTGACATCAAAGGCTCGCGCGCGACACCCGTTTTGTAATGCGCCGACTGCGGGCAATAGGCGCAGTCTTCGGGGCAACCGCCGGTCTTGATCGAGAGCAGCTTGCAGCCCTGAATCTCGTCTGACTTGTGATGAGAGCGATGAACGGTCTGCGCGCGATAGATGAGATCGGTGAGCGGAAGGAAGTAGATCGATTCGATTTCTTCAACGGTCCAGTCGTAGCGCAGTTCGTGCGAAGTGTTCATAATTGCAATCCGGTTGATAGATTATCAAAGGCAGCAAGCTACCAGAGCGCGGGCAGACAAGGCAAGTCGGGTTTCTCTGGTGTGACCCGTGTGTCAGTAGCCCGACCGTGAGGGAGGGCTGATAAAAGCCTTTGCTGACGCGCGGACTGCTGACACCTTGGCGCGCCCCGGAGGGGGGCTGGATCAAGGCTGAGTCCTGCGTGCTTCCAGCGCTCGAAGCCAGGTTCGCATCGGTTCCGGTGGCTAATATCCGTTGCGCCTCCGGCGCAAACGCTTTTTGTCTGCACCTATCTGCTTTGACTTCGCGCGCTCTGTCTCGATTGCCGGTTGAAGACGCCAGTGTTTCAAGCAATACTTCGCCTGAAAAAGTTGTCGAGATCGGACAGTCAGTCGGCGAATATGGAGTCGAGGTGCAGAGGATGTCGGACGATGACGATCTTGAAAGCATCGGCCTGCGGTTGCATGCCCGATTGCTTGAAGGAACTGATCGCGCGGCGGATGAGATCATACTTCATTACCGGCCCCATCTCATCGCAGCGATCAGCAGAGGATTTCCCCGCCTCTCGGACCCGCACCTCGTCGAGACAGCCGCAAATGACGCATTGCTCGCTTACCTCGGTCGTCCTGAAAAATTCGATCCCGCGCGCAGTTCGCTCATCGCTTATCTGTATATGCACGCGCGCAGCAACCTGATAGACCTTTTCCGTCAGCAAACCCGCATAAAGAAAAATCACTCAGAGTTTGAGGATGGTCTCACAAGCAGCGATTCATCCATCGACCCGGAGCGGCGATTGATCGAAAGCGATTCTGCGCTCATCCGTCACGTGCGGAAAATAGTGACCGACCCGCGTGATCGTGAAGTATTAAGCCTGATGGCCGAAGGCGAGCGAGAGACGGCTGTCTTTGCCGAAGCCCTCGGCCTTGAGCATCTCACGGTTGTCGAACAGGCCATCGCGGTCAAGCGTCACAAGGATCGTTTGAAGAAGGCTCTCACGCGCGGACTTGCGCGAAAGAGGCTTGCGATAATTGCGGCGATCTTCGTCGGACTTCAGCGTCGCATCCGTGCTGCTGCGCGCTTGCAGGTCGCAGCGATTGTGATCGCACTGCTTGCGCTCATCGGCTCGCAGTTTCTCGCTTTGAGAAGCGTGAAGGAAGCGAGGGCTACAGACGACGATCAATCAACTGCCGCGATGCAGTCTGTAGACCAGGGGCCGGCGAATCAGGCTGCGTTGGTCGCAGGGGAATATGTGGAGAAGATATTTTTTGTGTCGGAGCGAGCGGCGGAGCCAGGCACAAACCAACAGCACATCTGGATGATGAACCTGGACGGCTCTCAGATGGAGCAGGTCACATTCGGTGACGTTCAGGATGACTCCCCTGATATTTCTCCTGACGGGACGAAGCTGGTTTATTCTCGCAACGCGTCTCCACAGCAATTCGATGCAGACAATCATCCTGGCATTCTGGTCAAAGACCTTTCATCAGGCGTCGAGATACCGGTGACTGTGGGCTCTGATTATCCGTGGGGAGTATATGTATCGTTCGGCCCGACCTGGTCGCCCGACGGAACGAAGATAGCCTTTCAGCGAACTGACATTGTGAACTTCGGTCCCGAACAATGGATGATCGGAATTTGGATAGTGGATTTCGCGCCGTCAATCGGAGAACCGAAACAGATTACTCCTCTGACAGGATACAGCCGCCAAAGTCCTTCCTGGTCGCCTGACGGTCACATCTTCTACTCGAAGCAGGTTTCGCGCGACGGGCCTGCCGAGATATGGAAGATTGACCCGGAGACGATGGAAGAAGGAGTGGTGATTCCTCTCGCCGTGCATGAGAGCGTGCCGGTAGTTTCACCTGACGGCAGCAGGCTCTTATGGTTGAGCGACCGGAACGGCGAGCAGGGAGGCGACATATACATCGCCGACGCTGCGAACCCGATGAATTCCCAGTTGCGAGTGACGCCTTACTCCGGATTCGGAGTAGCTCGCTGGTCGCCCGATGGAAAAAGTATGGTTGCCGTTTCAGTGATGTATCGTTTAACCGATCATAGCCTGAAGAGGCTGGCGCATTTCGGAGTCCCTGCCGATGTTGTGACTCGGTTGAAGTGCGCGAAAACAAGGAAAGCAATGAAGCAGCCTGAGATGCTCGACCTCGTCAGATCATGCGTTGGAGATGAACTGACTGAGAAGCACAGATATCGAATCATTCAGCAGACAGCGAGCGAGCGCAACCTGTCGGTGATGAATGCAGACGGAACAGGGATCAGACAATTGACCTCCGGCATGAATATGCTGAACGGAGGTCGATGGGTGAGGATAAGGAAAGAAGCCGCAGCAGCTATCAAAGAAAGGCAAAAGGTAAAAGGTAAAAGTAAGGATCGTGTGGAGACCCACCGCATCCGCTTGCAGCCCCGCCATTAAAAAAGCTGTCGAACTTCCTGGTTCGTAGACACTTTTTTAACAGGCGATTGATAGTGCATACACCACTACCTA
>CAZPQE010000014.1:0-27146 GCA_964588615.1 uncultured Clostridia bacterium
GCCTACGGCACGGAGTTGCGCGAACTGGCGCTGCTTCCACCCGGCACTCCGATCGGCGGAGACTCGATCATCGCTCAGGACGTGCGCGTGACCAAATCCTTCAAGCTGGGCGAATCGCGCCGTCTGGATGTCATTGGCGAAGTGTTCAACCTCTTCAACGTGGCCAACCTCACCGACGAGCACGACTTCGTTATCCCTGCGAAGGATGACGCGGCGGCTCCGGGCTTCGTCTTCAACACCTACCAGCCGTTTGCGCGAACGACCAGCGTATTCGGCACGGGCGGGCCTCGCGCCTACCAGTTTGCCTTGAAGTTCACCTTCTAGGCCGGTAAGCAAACCTTGGTTTCTTTGACAGTGTGGTGGAGTCGGCAAGGCTCCACCACTTTTTCTTGTTCATAGGAGAGCGACGATGAAACGAATGATCGCGCTGTTGTTTGTCATCTGCTGCGCCTCATTTCAGGCCGCAGCCCAGGGCCATTCGATTCGCGGCAAGGTGCGCAACTCTTCGGGCCAGAATCTGTCGAGGATCGTGGTCGATCTTCAAACCGGGACCGGCTCGATGATCAATCAAACGATCACCAACAATGAAGGAGATTTTGCCTTCACCGGCCTTTCCGATAACAGTTACATCATCTTCATATCCGCGCCCGACTATAACCCGGCAAGCGAGCGCGTCGAGTTTGTGCGCACCACCGCCGCAGATCAGCCCGGCGAGTTCCGCACCATCGAAATAACTCTCACCCCCCAAGCCGTGCCGACGGACGCCGCTCCAACTACTACATTCGCTCAGGACGTTCCCCAGGCGGCGCGCGACTCTCTCAATCATGGTCTCAGGCTTTCAAAGGAAGGCAAATCGCAGGAAGCCATCTCCGCGATGCAGGAAGCCATCAAACAGTTTTCCGATTACTTCGACGCTCACTTCGCGCTGGCAAACGAACTCATAAAAACAAATCAACTGACAGAAGCTATAGCCGAGCTTCAGCGGGCGAGAGATATAAATCCCAAAGACGACCGCGTGTATCAATCGTTCGGCGTCGTTTTGTCCACTCAGGGCAAATACCTCATAGCCGCCCGCGTCTTTGGCGAAGCGGCCCGCCTCAATCCCAACGATCCTCAGATAGTCGTCAAGCGATGTTCATTGCTCATCGATTACGCCTCGACCATTGATCCTGCGAAATCCAAAGAGGCCGCTGATGAACGAAACAATGCGCTCTCTATGGCTGAAAAAGAATTGAAGCAGGCTTTTGAAGCCAGCGGCAGGAAACTTTCGACCGCGCACAAGCAACTCGCCCGCATCTGCGAAAAAAGGGGAGACCGCACGCGGGCTGCCGACCATCTCGAACAATATCTGCGCCTGACTCCCGACGCAAAGGATGCAGAGGCCATCCGCGAGGGGATAAAGAAACTGCGCGGTCAGCCCTGACCTTCAAGTCCACACTCCCTGGCGGAAGGTTGCGGCATTTCTCTACGATTGTTTTTGAGACCTGCTCGCCCGTCTTCCTTAATTGCTCATATCAAAAGACTCGCCTTCAAACTCGTTTTTTCTTTTTGAGGAATACGTTTTGCTCCTCATCACTGTGTCATTATCTCCGCCGCCATCGCGGACCCGTCTGTGGGTGGCTGGGGATTTCAGATCATGATCTTTTTCAGGAGTCTATTCCCATGGCAAGCAAGAAAGATATTTCCATACTGATCGTCGATGACGAACCGCCTATCCGCAAACTTCTGTCTCTACACCTGTCACAGGAATACAACTGCTTGACGGCTTCGAGCGCGGACGAAGCCGCCGAATTACTTGCGAACGGAGATTTCAACCTGTTGATTACCGACATAACCATGCCGGGAGCTTCGGGCATCGAACTGTGCCAGCTCGTTCAAAAATCCTCGCCGGAGACAGTCGTCGTGATGGCGTCAGGAATGACCGACATCGAGTATGCCATCGAGTCTATGCGGCACGGGGCTTTCGATTACATAACCAAACCTTTCGATCTCACTCTGGTATCGATGTCGGTTGATCGCGCTCTGCGCCATCAGTCGCTCCTGGCCGCCCGCCGCCACTATGAAGAATCCCTCGAACAGGCCGTCCGCGACCGCACCTCCGAACTTCGCTCGGTCAATCACGATCTCAACAGCATGCTCGAAATGCTCTACAACAACTATCGCGCCACTCTCCGCGCCCTTGCGGGCGCGCTCGAAGCCCGCGATGTCGAAACGCGCGGCCATTCGGATCGCGTAGTGGCCTACTGCCTTAGACTCGGACGCGAGCTTGGAATCGCTCACAGCGACCTCATAGGGCTTGAGCAGGGCGCGCTCCTCCACGATATAGGAAAGATAGGCGTTCCCGATCACATACTGCTCAAGACCGGCGGGCTGACCCAGGAGGAATGGGTCGAGATGCGCCGACACATAGAGCATGGCATTCGAATAATCAGCGGGATCGATTTTCTGCGAGGCGCTCGCCCCATAGTCGGGCAGCACCACGAAAAATTCAACGGCTCAGGCTATCCGCTCGGACTCGCTGGAGAGCAGATACACATTCACGCGCGCATCTTCGCAGTCGCCGACGCCTTCGACGCCATTACCAGCGACCGCCCATATCGCGCGGCTCAGAGTTACGCCGCCGCCCGCGAAGAGATAATTCGACATGCAGGCGCGCACTTCGACCCGAAAGTCGTCCGCGCGTTCCTGGCCATCTCTGAAGAGGAATGGGCCGAGATACGCAGCACCGCCGATTCTCAGGGCTATGTCGAGCAGATAATCGATAAGCGCGAGATACGCTCATTCATCGTTTCGC
Organism: uncultured Clostridia bacterium; assembly: GCA_964588615.1. Classification (GTDB taxonomy): domain Bacteria; phylum Acidobacteriota; class Blastocatellia; order UBA7656; family UBA7656; genus UBA7656. The sequence continues at coordinate 2,795 of CAZPQE010000014.1, forward strand.
TCAAGCGCCACACCGGAGCCACCGGCGCGCTCAACCTCGCATTCCTGGAACAGATGAAGATGAACAGCGAAGCCGCCGTAGGTTAAAGAGGTGCAGGGGAGCGAAGGAGCAGGGTTGCAGGGGTGCAATGAGGCACAATCGTCGGTCACCTCTTCACCTCTTCACCCTTTCTCCCCCGCACCCCTGCTCAGGGATGATACGATCTTTCAAGGTTCGCCTTTATTTCCGCTTCTGAAAACAGAGCCTTCTTGAATTTGTGATCGGCGAAAAGCGCGGTCTGATCGCAGCAGTGTTTGGATCGAGGGTTCGAGGTTTCGCCATAGGCGAGTATCGAATAAGCGCGGACGGGGTTTGAAAACTCTACGGCAAAGACCCAGCCGTCGCCTCCGCCCTGCAATGGTTTGCCGCGCTCGATCTGGCCGATGACTGCTTTGCCGTCCGACGCATTCGCATAGGTCATCACGCGAAACACTCCGTAGATTCCGCTCTCGCCGCTCGACGGCAGATCAAGGTCGCCGATTCTGATCCTGTGAACTTCGCCCCACGCGACAGATTCCGAGCCGTAGGTTTTCTTAACCCATCGGACGGCTTCTTCGAAGAGGCGGACGGCAAGCTGCGGATCGCCCAGGCCCAATGGGGTGCGAGCCGGGTTCTGTTTGTCCCACTCGACAGCAAACGCTTTTTTGCTTTCCCGGCTGTAAGCGTCCCAGAATCTCTTGAACAAAACCGCTCCCCGACTTTCTCTGTCGAGGCGATTGTCCCAGGCTTCGATCACCGCAAGCCCGCGCTTCAAATCTTCCGAAGGGTTCTCCACAGCGCGCAGGGCTTTCATCAAATCGGGCTTGATGCGGTCGGCCAGCAGCATCTTCGTCTCGTACTTCAATCGCATCACGTCTTCGAGAGAAAACTTCTGCCGACCTTCCATGATTTCGAGCGACATCTGCGTGCGCAGGCCGAGTTGCCGGCCCGGCTCGAAGTACGAAGGATATGCGGAAGGATCGAGCGGATTGCGAAGCGATGTCCACCAGGGCGCGTCGTTGCAATTTTGAACGTAGCCGCCTGATGGATTTACCAGTTGCGGCAGTTCTTCGAGCGCATGCAAAGCAGTCCACACATACTTGCTGGTCGCTGGCAGGTCTTCGTTGTAGTTTGTTCCATCATCGATTCGCTTAGGGACTGTCCCATTCCACCAGTAAGCGATGTTGCCGTCGGCGTCGGCATAAGCGATGTTGAACATCGGGATATTGTTCATCCTGAGATTGGAGACGAACTCGCGGAGGCTTCTCGATTTGCTCAACGCATACCACTGCTGATAGTAGCGGAACTCTTCGAGTATCGCCGAGCGCAAAGCAAAAGCTTTGTCTTTCGAGCGATGAACTATGGGGCCGATGTGCGAATATTCGTAAACACGTTTTTCGACTGCGAGCCTGCCGTCTGATTGTTTGGTCTCGACTGAGATTTCTTTTCTGGTTATCGGCATCCTCTTGCCATCGAACAGGTATTGATCGCGGTTTTGCGGATCGAGCGCGAGAGCGAAAACATCAGCGAGGTCGGGATAGTTGACGGTGTGGCTCCAGCCGAGCCGTTCGTTGAATCCTGTTGTGAGTACCGGGCGGCCCACGAAGGTCGTGCCGTAGAAGTTGATCTTTCCCGGCACTGTCACGTGAGCTTCCCAGTAGAGCGCGGCCCACGCCTGATGCGGATTGCCCATCAGAATGGTTTTTCCCGACGCGGTGCGCGAACCGGCTATCGCCCACATGTTCGACCCTTTGAGGTCTTCCTGGTGATTTTGGTCAGGCTCTACGGCTTTGCTGACAGATTGCGCCGCTTCGGGATATTTGATCTGCACGCTGCGAATCATCGATTCGCTGAAGGCGAACCGCATCACTTCCGCGCGACCGTGCGCCAGAACGTCAACGCCATCGAATCGGGGAATCCATGTGGGAAGCTGCGAGCGATTCTTTTCCGTGTAGAGGTTGAATCCTGCGGCGTAGGCGTCGAGTATGCTTTGAAAAAGCGGCGTGAGTTCATGAAAACGATTCCTGGCCACTTCGTAGTTGCCGTATCGCTTCATTCGGAAATCGCTCTCCGCTCCCGCGCCGAAATATTTCGCCTGCTCGCCGCGAGAGGTGATGAAGCGGCGGGCTATTTCTTCAGCGTGGTCTTCGGCCTGCGCATACCCGAGGCCGAAAGCGGCGGCTTCTTCCGTCTCGGCCAGTATGTGGGGCACCCCGAAGTTGTCCCTGCGAATGATGACCTGTTCGGCAAGCGCGCGTTTGATGCCGCTCGCTGTCTGAACATTGAATACGGCAACAGCAAGGAGCAGCGTGAACGACAGGCAGACGGATTTCACCAGCATCTTTTTCATATTCACCTCCGCAATCTGACTTTTGCGCAGAAGTCTATATCGGAGAGAAGACTGCTTCAACCTGATTGATTCGATCCGCAGGCAGGGGTATTCTAAAAACATCCGGCGCGCAGCGACGCGCAATGTTTTTCCGGTCAAACTCTATCCATACAGGAGGTGACAGTTTTGTCGATCAACGAAGAGAAGCTGAATCAGTTCATGATGAAAGCAGTGAGCGACCTGGGGGCGACCTTTCACGCCGCTCTGGTCGTCATAGGCGACAAACTCGGTCTCTACAAAGCTCTGGCTGAAGCCGGGCCTATGACATCGGTTCAACTGGCCGAGCGCGCGGGCATCAACGAACGCTACGCGCGCGAATGGCTCAACTCGCAGGCCGCAGGCGGATATGTTTGCTACGACCCTGAAACAGGCTCCTACAGCCTGTCTGAAGAACAGGCCTTCGCTCTGGCCGACGAGACCAGCCCGGCTTATCTTCCGGGAGGGTTTCTGCTGGCGGTCTCGGCCATCAAGGCTGAACCGCGCATCGCCGAATGCTTCCGCACCGGAGAAGGGCTGGGCTGGCACGAGCACGATCCGGGATTGTTTCTCGGAACCGAGCGTTTCTTCAGGCCCAACTACATGGCCAACCTCGTCAACTCATGGATTCCCGCGCTCGAAGGTGTCGAAGATAAACTCACGCGAGGGGCGCGGGTGGCCGATGTCGGCTGCGGTCACGGAGCTTCGACCATACTGATGGCTCAGGCTTATCCCGACTCGACATTCGCGGGATTCGATTATCATGAGCCTTCGATACGCTGGGCGCGCAAAGCGGCAGAAGAAGCCGGGGTCGCGGATCGCGTCCACTTCGAGGTCGCAAGAGCGCAGGACTATCCCGGCGCAGACTTCGATCTGGTCGCCTTCTTCGATTGCCTCCACGATATGGGCGATCCGGCAGGCGCGTCATCTCATGTGTTGAAGTCGCTCAAGGAAGATGGAACGTGGATGATAGTCGAGCCGTTTGCCAACGAGCGCGCCGAAGACAATCACAATCCTGTCGGGCGGATTTTTTATTCAGCCTCGACCCTGATCTGCACTCCGGCTTCGCTTGCGCAGGAAGTCGGCCTCGCGCTCGGAGCGCAGGCGGCAGAAGAGCGTCTGCGCCAGGTAGTCACATCAGGCGGATTCTCCCGATTCCGCCGCGCAACCCAAACGCCTTTCAACCGGGTCTTCGAAGCGAGACCATAGAAAACGGGACAGCCTCGAGGCTGTCCCTACAGACAACCGCCAGAGGTCAACCGTCATCTATAGCCGCGTTCTGCGCGTAACCGACCTTTCCTCCGTTCATGGATTCTCTGATTGCCTGCTCACATACTGTGCTATAGAATCCGGCAAGCTTCGGAGGAAACCTGATGGCTGAAGAAGAAAAAGACAAGCTCGACCTTTTGATCGAGCGAGTCGATTTCCTTGAACACACCCTGCGCGAACAACTCACCCGACTCTACGCAATCGAACGAAGGCTCGGTCTCACCTACAAGCCGAAAGAAACTACTCGCGTTCAACAGCCTGTCGAAGAAAGCAAGCCTCAGATAGTCGAGCCTCCGCGCGAGGAGAGCAAACCTCAGACGGTCCTGCCGCGCAAGGAAATATCAGAGATTCCGCCTGAAGCAAAAAAAACAGTCGCGCCGCCGATCAAAACACCTGCGCCTCCCGTAGCGCCGCGCGCTGCAACTCCCATACGTCCTGCGCCTCCCGTCCGCGCTGCCGAACCTCTGAAACAGACGCAAGCGAATCTGTCGCGCCAGGATCAGAGCGCGTGGCGAGATTTGGAATCGCGCATAGGCGGGCGCTGGCTTCTTTGGATAGGAATCATCGCCATCTCTTTCGGCGTGGCCTTCTTTCTTCGACTCGCCTTCAACGAGTGGATAGGCCAGAGCGGGCGCGTCGCGGTCGGCGTCGCTATCGGTCTCGGCTTTCTGATCGGAGCCGAAAGGTTGCGCCGTCGCTATCCCATATATGCCTACGGTCTTTCAGGCGGCGGAATTCTGATCCTCTACCTTTCGGGATTCGCCGCCTACGCGATGTACCATCTGGTGGCCCAGCCGGTCGCCTTCTTTTACATGGTCGCAGTGACGGCAACGGCTTCGCTGCTTGCGGCCCGCTACAACGCGCTCCCCATCGCGCTGCTCGGTCTGATCGGCGGGTTCCTCACTCCGATACTGCTCTCCACAGGAGTGGACAATCAAACCGGTTTGTTCGCTTACATCACGCTGCTCGATCTGGGAGTGCTGGCTCTTGCTTATTCGAAGCAGTGGCGGTTGTTGAACTACCTGGCGTTCATCTCGACCGCGCTTATGTTTTTCGGCTGGTGGAACGAGTTCTATGAACAGGAAAAACTCTGGACGACGATTTTCTTTCTCACCTTGTTGTTCGTGATCTTCGCGCTGGTTGCGATCCTCTACAACGTGGTCAATCGTCAGCCGACTTTGTGGACCGATCTCACGCTGGTTTTTCTCAACGGCGTAATCTATTTCGGGGCAAGTTACAGCCTGATGGAAGTCGACCATAGCTCCAATCTCGGACTGTTCGCCGTGCTGGTCGCCGCGTTCTATCTCGCGCTCGGTCATTTCACTTACAAGAGGGATCGTGAAGACCGCCTGCTGCTTTACACTTTCCTGGGGCTGGCGTTTCTGTTCATGGCTCTCGCCGTTCCCATTCAGTTCGATCAGCACTGGGTGACGATGGGCTGGGCGATGGAAGGCGCGGTGATGACCTGGATCGGGCTGAGGGTCAACGACCGCACGTCGCGCAGCGCGGGCCTGATCTTATTCGGCGTCGCGCTGTCGCACTGGCTGTGGATCGATGTGTATGAGTTCGCTTATCGAGCGGGAGAAACATTCACTCCTCTCGTCAATCGCCGCGCTCTTTCCTGCGCAGTGATGATAGTGTCGCTGGCCGTCGCCGGGTGGCTCTACAAAACTTCCGATTGCGAACTCGAAGATCAGGAGCGCGATATGTTCCGCTCGCTCTACGCGCTCGGAGCAAACGCCCTTGCAGTCGCGCTGCTGACGATGGATGCCAACAGTTATTTCGATCAGAAGAAAGCCATCGAGGGAGCCGATGTCGCGTCACTCAGCAACTCGAAGCAACTGACGCTCTCATTGCTGTGGGCGGTCTATGGCGCGATGGCTCTGATCGTAGGGATCGCGCGCCGGTTGAAGCTTCTTCGCGCGGCTTCGCTTTTGATGTTTGCAGCGACGACGATCAAGGTCTTGTTCATCGATCTTCAGTACTACAATGCGCGGAGCCACTCGACTATCTTCAATCAAACATTCGCGGCTTTCGCCATCCTGATAGCCGCGCTCGCCGCGAGCGCGTGGTTCTACGCTCGTTCGACTGACATCGACAAAGATGAAAAATCGCTGGCGTTCTCCGTGCTGGTCGCTGCGGCAAACCTGCTTGCGGTGATAGCGTTGAGCGCGGAAGCTCTTGGTCATTTCGAGCGCGCGAAATCGGCTCTGGATTTTCAACAGGCGGGTTTTTCGTGGGAGAAAATCGCTCGACTCAACAACGCCAAACAGCTTGCGCTCACGGCGGTGTGGACGGTTTACGGGACGACAGCTTTGCTCATCGGAATCTTTCGCCGCTCCCGGCCTCTGCGCCTGAGCGCGCTCGGACTGCTGATGATTGCGGCGGGCAAAGTCCTCGCAGTGGATCTTCAATTTGCGAAAGCGCAGTGGCACCATTTCATGCTCAACGAAACATTCGGGGCGTTCGCTCTGGTCACTGCGGCGCTCGCGCTCGGCGCGTGGCTCTACAGTCGGGCAGAGGGCATAACCGATCGCGAGCGCGTCGCGGTCGTATCCTCGCTCGTGTGCATTGCGAATCTTCTGGCGCTGGTGTCTCTGAGCGCGGAGACGATTTACTATTTCGAGCGGGCGCAGACGGCAGTCATCGACCACGCGATGGCTGAAGCGAGGAGGCTTGAGAACTCAAAGCAGTTTTATCTTTCGGCGCTGTGGGCGGTCTACGGCGCGGGGGCGATGGCTGCCGGAATACTGCGCGGGTTGAAAGCATTGAGAGTGGGCGCGCTCAGTCTGCTCGCTCTGGCGACCGCGAAAGCGCTGTTGTTCGATCTGCGTTATTCGACTGCGCAATGGCACGCGCCGGTTTTCAACGAGACGTTCGGGGCGTTCGCGTTATTGATTGCGGCGATGGCTGTGAGCGTGTGGTTTTACAGCCGGGAGAAGCGAATCGATGAAGGGGAGCGAAGGTTGATAATCGGGGCGATGACGTTTGTGGGAAACGTCCTTGCGATCATCGCTTTGAGCGCGGAAGCAAACGGTTACTTCCAGGCGAAGATGAACGCGCTGGTTGATTCCAAAAGCGAGATGAGCGACCTTCAGCTTGCGCGTCAGCTATCGCTGTCGATGGTGTGGGCGGTTTATGGCGGAGGAATGCTGGCCTTCGGAATAATGCGCCGCAATCGGTTGTTGAGGGTGATGGCGCTCGCGCTCACGGGAATGACCATCGTGAAAGTCTTCCTGCTCGATCTGCAATCGCTTGAGAGAATCTACCGGGTAATCGCCTTCATCGTGCTGGGCGTGATACTCCTTCTGGGCGCGTTCCTCTATCAGCGGTTGATGCGACTGGCGAGAGAAGAAAAAGAGCGCGCGGAAGAATCAGCGACGACGAGCACAGAAGTCATCTCGGTGGATGGAGAATCTTTATGAGCGAGGTCATCAAAACGCGGGTCATCAGGATAGGCAATTCGCGGGGCGTTCGCATTCCGAAATCGCTTCTGGATCAAAGTCGGCTCGGCGACGAAGTCGAACTTGAAGCTCAGAGAGACAGGATTATAATTCGTTCTGCGAAGCGACCCCGACGCGGATGGGATGAAGCTTTTCGATCAATGGCCGAGCGCGGCGATGATCGCATGATTGATGACGATCTGGTCGGGCAAACACGCTGGGATGAAACCAGATGGCAGTGGTAGTCGAATGAACTCATTTCAAATCGAAACAGCGCGTCTTCGTTTGCGCCCCTGCGCTGCAAGCGACATCGATGACCTTCATCGCCTGTGGACAGACCCGCAGGTGAGAAAGTATCTGTGGGACGATCAGATAATCCCGCGCGAACTGGCTGAAGAAGTCGTCGGCAGCAGCCTCGCGAGCTTCGCCTCTCACAACTTAGGCTTCTTGTCTGTTTTCTTCAAAGACGAAGAAGAACTGATAGGCTTTTGTGGTTTTCGACACTTCGGCGATCCGCCCCAGGTCGAAATACTCTACGGCATCGCGCCCGCTCACTGGGGCAAAGGGCTTGCCACCGAAGCTGCCCGCGCCGTTCTTCGATTCGGATTCGAAGAAATCCAACTCGATCACATCTACGCCGGAGCAGACCCGCCCAACCTGTCCTCGTTTCGAGTGATGGAGAGATGCGGTATGAAGTTCGACAGGCAAGTGACGGTCAATGGCCTCGAAGCCATCTACTACGCGCTGGCCCGCCAGGATTTCCAACCTGATGATTCACCTTACCGCATCATCAGCGCACCGCTTGGCTGATCCGATTATTCCCGTTATTATGAAGAGCCTGAGCAACAGGAGCGAGGACTGATTCGAGAGCCGCCCCTACTCTCAGACTCCAGACTTTTCACAGGAGTCGTGGATGTAGAACAAGCTGCCAGACAGTTGACGCCCTGAAATGATGAAAATTTGAAAGACCCGCAGGCTGGCAGCCTGCTCTACATTTTCACAGGAGATTCTATGAGCGCCAATCCGCTTCTCGAACTGAGAAACCTCGGCCAGTCTATCTGGTTCGACAACATCGAGCGAAAACTCATCACTTCAGGTGAACTCAAACGATTGATCGATGAAGACGGTCTCGGAGGAGTCACTTCCAATCCGGCCATCTTCGAAAAAGCCATCAACGGCTCTGACCTCTACCTCGACCAGTTGCGCGAACTGGCCGAGCAGAACAAGTCCGCGCTGGAAATCTATGAATCGCTGGCCGTGCGCGATATTCAGATGGCCGCTGATGCGCTGGCTCCCGTCCACGAAAAAACCGGCGGCACGGACGGCTTCGTCAGCCTCGAATGCTCGCCTCTTCTGGCTAACGACACCGAAGGGACTATTGCAGAAGCTCTGCGGCTCTGGCAGTGGCTCGACCGTCGCAACGTGATGATAAAAATCCCCGGCACGCCCGCCGGGATGCCCGCTATCGAGCGATGCATCTACGAAGGCATAAACATAAACATCACGCTTCTGTTTTCGCTGGCAAGCTACGAGGCGACTATCGAAGCCTACCTGCGCGGCCTCGAACGCCGCACCGCCGAAGGCAAATCGGTCGCCGATGTCGCTTCGGTGGCAAGCTTCTTCGTCAGCCGCATCGATACGGCTATCGATAAACGACTCGATGAGATGATCTCGCAATCGACGGACGAAGCAGAGAGAGAGAGCCTTCGCTCTCTTTCAGGCCGCATCGCCATCGCAAATGCGAAGATGGCTTATCAACGATTCAAAGAGGTCTTTCACGGCGAAAGGTTCCAGCCTCTCCGCGAAAAAGGCGCAAGAGTTCAGCGCCCGCTGTGGGCTTCGACCTCGACCAAAAACCCCGCCTACAGAGATGTCTACTATGTTGAAACGCTCATAGGTTCTGAAACAGTCAACACGCTTCCGCCCGCGACTCTCGTCGCCTTCCGCGATCACGGCGAGGCGCGCATCTCGATAGAAGACAATCTCGATCAGGAAAGAGAGCGTCTGGCGCTGCTCGAAGCAGTCGGCATCAGCCTCAAGGAAGTCACCCTTCAGGTGCTCGAAGACGGCGTGCGATTGTTCGTCGAGCCCTTTGAAAAGCTCCTGCAAACGATAGAAGCGCGACGCAATGATGCGCTGAATCAATCGGCGAGCACGGGGATGGATTGAAATGGCGGCATTTTCGAGAAGCGTGCAAATCGAGATGGACTGGCTTGACAAGACGAGGTTCGAGATACGCGGTTCGCTCGACGACAATGTTCATTCGGTTCAGGCGCGGCTCGTCGTCAGCTTTCCTGATTTCGTCATCCGGGAAGCGGCAGGCGAACTGACCCGCATGCCTTACACCGGGTATTGCTCGGGCGCGTCTCAGGCGATTGCTCGACTGGAAGGCGAGAAGATAGGGCGAGGGTTTCGCCGTCGCGCCGCCGAACTGCTCGGAGGAGCGGAAAGCTGCAATCACCTTCACACTCTGATTTTCAACATGGGCGCGACCGCTTTTCAGATGAACTACGTCGCGGCAAAACAGCATCCGGGCGCTGAAGAAATGATTCGGAAGACGGCGGATGATTCGGCCCTGCGACGACAGTTGATACTGGGCTGGATGCCACAGTTGAGAAATTCGTGCTACCTGTTCAGCGAAGCCGCTGACAGGTTGTTTCAGATCGAACCGAAAACGAAATGAGGAGCGGGCTATAGGCAGGCTTTTCTTGCAGGAGACAGCCGCGCGAGTTCCGGCTCTCGAAACCGATTTCACCTGTGGCGATCATGATCGCTGGAACGCCTTAAAAGTGAGAGTTCCTGAAGACAATGCCTGTGTGGTTGGGACAAACCGCTCACAGTCAGGTAAAGTTGCAGATGTTTGCGTTCATCGATCCCCGCGTGATACAAAGCTCATGTGCAGGGGCCGTGACAGGCAGATTTGGAGCTTTATGAGCAGCGATGAAATGAAGACGATTCTTGAAAAGCTGGGACACATCGAAACCGGCATAAGGAATATGGGCACGCGGCTTGAAGCCGTAGAGAACAAAGTCGAGGCCCTTGAAACCATCGTTGTGACGCGCCTGCAAGAGACAACCCCGCTATGGGTCTCTGACCTGGGAGAAGAGATGCAGCAAGGCTTTCGGTTTCTCAACAAGAAAGTCGAGCTTGTGCATGACGATTTCCTGAATCTGCGCACCGATGAGCTATTACTTGAGAAAGAAGTCGAAGACCTCAGAAAGAAAGTCTCCTGACAGCTTCGGCAGGCGAAGACTGCCTCAACGCGGCTGCGACTACCAGCGCGGATCACACTTGCAGCAAGTATAATCTCCCTTCTGATCGTTCGCGCGCAGCCCTGATCGGGTAGTACTCAAGGCTCGATACTTTTGTGACAGGAGCGAGGCATGGGAAAATTCTTCGAGGACTTCGAAATCGATGAGCAGGTCGTGACCGCAGGCCGCACGATAACGGAAGCCGACATCGTTAATTTTGCGGGCATAACCGGCGACTGGAACGAGATTCATACCAACAAGGAATTGAGCGAGCGCGGGCCGTTCGGTCAGCGCATAGCTCACGGCGCGCTCATCTTCTCCATCTCCACCGGGCTGTCGGTCAGACTCGGAACCACTTCCGACACCATCATCGCTTTTTACGGGCTCGACCGATTGCGCTTCGTCAAACCCACTTTCATAGGCGACACCATTCGCGTGCGCTCGCGGGTGCATGAAAAAACCGAGCGCGATAAGTTGAGCGGCATCATCACCACAGTCAACGAAGTCATCAATCAGAGAGATGAAGTGGTCGTGAGCTACATCGCCAAGTCGCTCATACGTCGCCGTCAGTAATCAGCCCTCGGCGCGGTGGTAGACCATCTTGATAAGCTGAAGCCCGCGCGCTGAACTTATCGAGAAGGTGACGGTCAGCGTCTTTCCGTCCTGAGACAACTCGCGTCTCTCGGCAGTGTCGGTGTGAAAGACATCGCCGCCGCTGCGAAGCTGATAAGAACTTGAAGACTTCGATTCGAGCTTGTTCTTGTCCCACCTGGTTTTCGATTTGACATCGTTGTTGCCCAGGAAGGCGGGGTTGGCCTCGCCGCGCCCGTCGCTGTAATAAGTGAACTCCTGGCTCGATTCGTTTCCCTCCACCCTGATCTTGCGAACGATCTTGAGTTCAGGGTCCTTGTGGGTGATGACGAGCGTGATCTCGGCTCTGGCCGCCGCGCTGCGCTCGAACGGCCCCAGACTGCTTTTCGATTTGTCGAAAATCCATGTCCCGCTGAAATCGGGTTTGGCGTCCTTGGGCTTGTCGTCCTGAGCGAAAGCAAGGCTGGCGCAGATAAGCAAAAGCGTAATGATCTTTTTCATAGCCGGGATAATCCCTCCGACTCTGCGCGCGAGTCAAGAGGTTCGGAGCCTTCGTTGTCTGCCCCCGCCGACTTATATATAATTGCGCGCGCTTCCGGCTAGCAGAAAATCACACGAAGGAGACAGTTGATGACCAGATCCCGCGCGCTCGCGCTTTTCTTTTTGACAGCGACGATTCTTCTTCCGGCGATTCGGTTCTCGACCCGCGCGCAATCCCGCGTCAAGGTGGTCTACGCCGGGCGGTTGATCGATGGGTTGTCGAACACCGTCCGAAGCAATGTTTCGATAATCATCGAAGGCGACCGCATACGTGAAGTGCGCGAAGGCCGCGCGCAGATAGAAGGGGCCGAGGTGATCGATCTCGGCGATGCGACCGTCCTTCCCGGCCTGATAGATTGCCACACTCACATGACGATGGAGATAGGTCGCGGTTCGGCGAATGTCTTTTTAGGGATGGGCCGCAGAGATTCCGATATCGCTCTCGCCTCTACCGTCTACACTCGTCGGACTCTGATGGCGGGATTTACTACGGTGCGCGATGTCGGGGCGGCTAACTTCATCGATATCAGCCTGCGCGATCAGATCAACGCCGGAGCGATAGTCGGGCCTCGGATGTTGGTGGCCACCCGCGCGCTTTCGATCACCGGCGGGCATGGCGATTTCGGAGGCATAAGAGAAAACCTCGTCCCTGAGCCGGGCTACCGCGAGGGGATAATCAACTCGCCTGAAGACGGAGTGCGCGCGGTGCGTTATTTCGCAAAGTACGGCGCGGATCACATAAAAATCACCGCTACCGGCGGCGTGCTATCGATAGCCGATTCGGGATCGGGCCAGCAGTTCACTCTCGAAGAGATGAAGGCGATAGTCGACACGGCCCGACTGCTCGACCGCAAAGTGGCCGCGCACGCGCACGGGGCGGCAGGGTTGAAAGATGCTCTGCGGGCGGGCGTGGCTTCGATTGAGCACGGAACGTATCTCGATGATGAAGCCATTGCGTTGTTCAAAAAGCATGGGGCGTATCTCGTGCCTACGATCATCGCGGGCAAGACCGTAGAGACGGCGGCAAAAGTGCCGGGATTTTTTCCGCCTGCGATCGAGGTGAAAGCGCGAGCTATCGGGCCGTTGATTCAGGGCGCGTTTGCCAAAGCGTATCGCGGCGGGGTGAAGATAGCTTTTGGGACGGACGCGGGAGTTTTCCCGCACGGTCAGAACGCAAAAGAGTTCGAATACATGGTCGAAGGCGGGATGCCTGCGATGGAAGCGATCCTCTCGGCCACGCGCAACGCGGCTGATCTGATGGATCAATCAGCGAACATAGGCAGCATTCAATCAGGTCGATTTGCTGATCTGATCGCGGTCAAAGGCGACCCGACTGCTGATATCAAGCTGCTTCAGAACGTCGGCTTCGTGATGAAGGCCGGAGTGGTTTACAAGAGAGACGGAACAGCTGTCGCGCAGTGAGCAGCGGTCGGTGGTCAGTGGTCAGTAGAGCGTCTTGATAGAGAGGCGTTCTATCGGCCTTCAGGATGAGAGCAATATGCTGTCGTTGCGGATTGATTTGATTACAGGTTCAGTCCTTTGCGGCTGTGCCGCTTTGATGTGCGGAAAGTCTTTGACCTCCCGGAATCATGTTCCCTTTTCGCTCGGCGGCGCAGCCGCCGAGCATCTGAAAAAAACTTCTCCATAGGTTCTCAATTATTCGAATCCGCAAGCCTCAAAAAGCCCCGCTCGAATTTCCCCATGAGCAGTCAGGCGAAAGCCCGTCTCGAAAAAGCGATCAAAGCATCAGAACCATGCGCAGCAATGGCGCGCGTCGCCATTGCCTCTCGGTTTTCCCTGGCAGAATGAATCATCATCCTGATGTCATGCGTCGAAAAAGTCCGGGGCATGCAGAGGCAGTTCGCGCGCAAGCAATGCTTCAACCTCTGCTGCCGATGAGAGCTTCCTAGCCTCTTCCATCAACTCTTCCATCCGCGCGCGCTCGATGGAGCGAATCGCGCTCTTGACTGCCGGGATGGATGCCGGAGTGAGGCTCAGGGTGCGGATGCCGAGCCCGACCAGCGCCACTGCCTGACGCGGATCGGCTGCCATCTCGCCGCACACCTCGACCGGAACTTTTTCTGTCCGGGCTACCCGCGCTATGTGCCCCAGGACGCGCAGCACCGCCGGGTGCAGAGGCCGGTAGAGATGAGCCACGTTCTCGTTCACCCGGTCTACGGCCAGCATGTACTGAATCAAGTCGTTGGTTCCGACAGACAGAAAATCAGCCTCGCGGGCGAACAGATCGACCATCAGCGCCGCTGCCGGGACTTCGATCATCACCCCGACAGGAAGGCGGTCGCCGTGAGGGATGCCTGAAGAGGCAAGCTCGCTACGGACTTCATCGATTATGCGGCGCGCGGCACGAAGCTCATCGATGGTGGAGACGAGCGGCAGCACCATCCGCAACTTCCCGCTGACGGCGGCGCGAAGTATGGCGCGAATCTGAGTTCGAAATATCTCTTCGACTTTCAGCGACAACCTGATTCCCCTAAGTCCCAGCGCGGGGTTTTCTTCCTGCTTGAATCCGTCGAGCGTGAGCTTGTCTCCGCCGAGGTCGAAGACGCGGATGCTCGCTCCATTCTCTCCCGTTGCCTCGGCCAGCTTGCAGTAAAGGGCGTGCTGTTCTTCTTCGCTCGGAAGGTCGGGCAGGCGATGGAGGAACATATACTCCGAGCGGTACAGCCCTATGCCTTCAGCCCCTAAGAGCGATATGGAATCTATTTCGGCTGAGAGCTCGACGTTGGCGCGAAGAGTTATGCGCGCGCCGTCGCGGGTTTCGGATGCAAGATCGAACTGAGCTTTTCCTTCGGCTCGAAGCTCGGCGTCGCGTTTGCGCTTTTGCAGAAAAGCGCGCATGACGGGCTTGGTCGGTCTTAGCACGACTTCGCCGGTCGTACCGTCGAGGGCCAACGTGTCTCCGGTCTTCACCCTTCGGGTCACATCGCGCAATCCGACGACTGCGGGCACGCCCAGGGCGCGGGCTATGATGGCCGAATGCGAAGTCATGCCTCCGGCGTCGGTCGCAAACCCGAGCACGCTGTTGAAATCAAGCTCGGCTACGGTCGAAGGCCAGATGTCTTCGGCCACGATAATCATATCGTTGGCAAGTTCGGAGAGATCGACTCGGGCGCGGCCCGAAAGTATTTTGAGCAGTCGGGTAGTCACGTCTTCGATGTCGGAGGCGCGTTCGCGCAGGTAGGCATCGCTGATCTGTTTGTATGCGTTGACAAGCTGGTCGGTCACTGCGCGCAGGGCCCATTCGGCGTTGATGCGCCGGGAGCGAATTTCCTGTTCGATTTCCGATATCAGGCTCTTATCGTCTACCATCATCATGTGCGCGTCGAGTATATAGGAATGCTCGCGGCCAAGCTCGCGCGAGAGCCTTTCTCTTATCTCCTGCAACTGGGCGCGGGCCTGAGCGAAAGCCTCGCGCAGGCGGTGGATTTCGGCGCGAATTTTGCCTGAGGAGACGCCGACGTAATAGAACTGATATCGACCACGTTCGTCCAATCGGAGGGCATGGCCTATGGCTGCGCCGGAGGATGCGGCCAGCCCGCTCATCTTCTCATCGCGCGAGCGGGTGAGGCTAGAATAGCCCATCCGAAATCTCCTCTCCGAATTTCCGTTCCACCAGTTCAGCCAGCGCGTCGGCAGCGCGCTCTTCGTCTTCCCCTTCGGTTCTGATGATGAGCTCGGAGCCGGAGGATGCGGCCAGCAGCAATACGCTCAGAATGGATTTGCCGTTGGCTTCCTTTCCAGTGTCTTTGCGAAGTATGGAGACTGAGCTCGTGTATTGCGAGGCGCGCTGCACGACGCGGGCCGCCGCCCTCGCGTGCAGCCCGAGCCGGTTCGAGACGGTCACATTTCGTTCCTGCATAGGGGTAATTATAAAATCAAAAGCGAGAAAAAAAGTAGCTCGATATCATCCCAGCAATTTCTGGTTTAGAAAATCCTGATGCCGCTGGATTTTGTGGGGTCAATAACCGACTCTCTCATTAACACCCCGATTCATCAATGTGTTTTCGAGCAGCCCGCCTTCTCCAAACCGTTTCAACGGTTTGAGACTCGAAAACGGTTGAAACCCTTCGAGAGGGTGTCAGGCCGACGGACACCTCGATGAATCGAGGTGTTAATAAGAGGCTCTCTCTTCCACAATAGCTGACGCATCACATCAGCCATTCCACACCCACAGATTCCAGTGGCATCAGGAATTATGATCTGGCGCAGGTGGAGAAAAAAGCATCTCGAATCCGGGTGCGGCGTGTTGCCGCGCCGTAGCAGCTTTCGAGTCAGCGATGGCATATCTCAATAGCTCAGGAGTCATAGACGTACAACCGTCGGACAGCCTGTTGACGCGGCCATCTCCTGCGCGCCTGCTGAAAATAAACCGCCTGCGGGTGATCAGTCAGTCCATAATAGTTCGGCTTTTGACAGCCGTCGCATTTTTGATAGTATGAGGAGCAATGGAACTCATTGCGAGCAAAAGCCACATTGAAAAGCGCGATGGCGGCTACTTCGTCGCGGGCAGTCGCGTGTCGCTCGACTCCGTTGTGTGCGCATTCCTGCGCGGAGCATCGCCGGAAAGCATAGCTCGCTCGTTCCCGCTCATATCTCTTGAAGAGGTCTATGGGGCCATCGCTTTCTACCTCAGCCGTCAGGCAGAAATAGACGACTACCTTCGAGAAGGCGACGCTCAATTCGACGCGTTGCGCGAGGCTGCGCGAGAGTCGAATGCTCTTCTATACAGAAAGCTCGAAGAAGCGCGGCAACAGTTGGCGACACTCCCGTGAAGATTCGATTTCAGGCAGACGCAGATTTCAATGAAGACATAGTTACGGGCGTTCTGCGTCGAGAGCCGAGGGTTGATTTCCGAACGGCTTCAGAAGCGGGCCTTCGTGGACTGAGCGACGACGACGTGCTTGCCCTTGCAGCAAAGGATGGTCGGATCCTTGTATCCCATGATCGAAGATCAATGCCGGGTCACTTCGCCAGATTCATCGCGACCGAAACGAGTCCGGGCATCTTCATCGTCTCGAAGAAAACAGACGTGATCGCAGTAATCGAAGAACTCCTTCTCATCTGGAGCGCATCCGAAGCCGAAGAGTAGGTAAACAAAATCTGCACGATTCCTTTCTAATCCACCTTCGCTTCGGCCATCTCCTGCGCGCCTGCGGAAAAATACCTGGCCTGCGGGTGATGAAAGACTATCGCCGACACAGACGCTTCAGGCTCCATCATGAATCCTTCCGTCAATTGAATGCCTATCTCTTCGGGTCGAACGAGTCGGAATAACGCGGCCTGCATTTCCAGATCGGGGCAGGCCGGATAGCCGAATGAATATCGCTTGCCGCGATATCGCGCATGAAATAACTCCTGTCGCGAAAGTCCTTCATCCGCAAAACCCCACGCGGCGCGAAGCCGTGAGTGAATCCATTCAGCCGCAGCTTCCGCAGTCTCTAACGCCAATGCCTGAAGCGCATACGAACGCAGATACTCGCCCTTCTCTTTCGCTTCTTCCGAAAGCCCGCGTATGCCCGCTCCGGCTGTCGTCGCAAAAATCGCTATGTGATCGCGGCGGCCATCGCGCGGCGGCAAAACGAAATCGCTCAAACATAAGCCGTCCGTTTTCCTCTGACGCGGAAAGGCGAATGTCTCGACCCTCCGACCGTCTGCGTAAACGTGTATGCGATTGCCTTCCGATTCCGCTTCGAAGAATCGCCATACCACACCGACTCGCATCGCTCCGCGTCGGCACCATTCCTTGACCCGCTCTATTTTTTCTTCAAGCTCAAGCGCGCGAGCGTCGCCCGCCTTCAAAAACTCCGTGAACTTGCCGCGAAATCCGAGATGCTTTCCATAAAGCATCTGCGGATTGATGTAGCTCCATATCTCATCGAGGTCGCTTATCTCTTCGACGTGACGTTCAAGGTCAGGCGCGGGCGGCACGTCGATATCCGTTGAAATCTCGGAACTGCGCTCCTCTGATTCCGCGAATTCGGTCTGCGGCCTCGCAGCTACAGGGCCGAAGTCCTGCTCTATGAGTTGGGCTTCGAGACGCGCTCTCATCTCAGGGGTCATCAATCGATTCAATGTGTCGAGTCCGTTCATCGCGTCGTTGCAATAAACGACTGTGCCTCCGTAAGCGGGCGCGATCCTGCCGCGAGTGAATCTGTTCGACAAAGCTGCGCCTCCTACGAGCAGAGGCAGATCGATTCCGGCGTCGCGCAGGTCGTTGGCGGTCACGACCATCTGTTGAGCCGATTTCACGAGCAGCCCCGACAGCCCAATGGCGTCGGGATGATTTTCTCTCACCGCATGAATCAACGCTTCGGGCGGAACTTTTATACCGAGGTTGATCACGCGATAGCCGTTGTTGGACAAAATTATATCGACGAGATTTTTGCCTATGTCGTGAACGTCGCCTTTGACGGTCGCAAGAATGATGCTGCCCCGCGTCGAGTCTTGAGTCTTTTCCATAAACTGTTCGAGGTAAGAGACAGCCGCTTTCATCGCCTCCGCGCTTTGAAGGACTTCGGCAACGATCAACTCGTTAGCGTTGAAGAGCCGCCCCACTTCATCCATGCCCTTCATCAGCGGGCCGTTGATTATTTCGAGCGGCGCGGCTTCTTTGAGTTTCAGCTCGAGGTCTTCGATCAAACCTTCTTTCGTGCCTTCGATGATGCAGGCTGCCAATCTCTCATCAAGGGGAAGATCGGAAGCGCGTTTCTTCGTGCGCGAAGTCGCGCTGCGGAAATGCGCCGCGAAAGCCGCTATGGGGTCATCGCCCCGATTCCACAAGAGGTCCTCAGCAAGGTGTCGCTCCTCTTCAGGGATCGAAGCGTAGCGTTCGAGTTTTTCGCTGTTGACTATGGCGAAATCCAGACCCGCTTTCGTGCAGTGATACAAAAAGACCGAGTTCAAAACTTCGCGCCCCGCGTCGGGCAAGCCGAACGAGACGTTGCTGATGCCGAGTATGGTCTTCGAATGAGGGAACTCTTCTTTGATGAGCCGCACGCCTTCGATGGTCTCGACCGCGCTGCCGACATAATTCTGATCGCCAGTGGCGCAGGGAAAAACCAGCGGGTCGAAAATTATATCTTCAGCGCGAATGCCGTAATCCTGGGTGAGCAGTTTGAAAGACCGGCGCGCGATTTCGAGTTTGCGCTCACGAGTGACGGCCTGCGCCTGCTCTTTGTCTTCATCGATGCAGCCTGTGACGAGAGCCGCGCCGTAGCGACGAGCTAAGGGCGTGATGCGCTCGAATTTTTCAAGCCCGTCTTCGAGGTTTATCGAATTGATGATCGACTTGCCCTGACAATATGTGAGCGCGCGCTCTATGGCTTCGGCGTCGGTCGTGTCGATCATGATTGGAACTTTGACGAGTCGGATGAGTTTTTCATAAAAGCGGTCGATGTCGTAGAGTTCGTCGCGGTCGGCGTTTTGCAGATTGACATCTATGATCTGCGCGCCGCCTTTGACCTGCTGGCGTCCGACCTCGGCGGCTTCTTCGTATTTTTCCTCCGAGATGAGCCGCTTGAATTTTCTCGACCCGACTTCGTTCGTCCTCTCGCCGACTATCAGCGGGCGATTGTCTTCAGCGGCCTCGACGAAATCTATGCCTGAAACCAACGTGCGATGATGTTTCTGCCACACGCGGGGACGCTTGCCTTCGACCATCTGCGAGAGCAATCGAATATGCTCTGCGGTAGTGCCGCAGCATCCGCCAGTGAGATTGATCCATCCGTGATCGACGAATCGCTCGATGGTGGCGACGAAAGTTTCGGGCGTTTCGAGATAGCGGCCCGTTTCTGTGTCCGGGAGTCCCGCGTTCGGAATGCACGAGACGCGAGTCTCGACCATAGCCGCGAGCGATCTTATATGATCGGTCATAAACTCCGGCCCGGTCGCGCAGTTCAACCCAACGGAAAAAAGATCGGCGTGCATCACCGATGTGGCGAAAGCTTCAGCCGTCTGACCGGCAAGCATAGTGCCTGTGGTTTCAATCGTGCCTGAAACCATCACGGGGATTCTGAAACCTGCTTCATCGAACAAGCGATTGATGCCTATGAGCGCGGCTTTGACATTGCGGGTGTCCTGTTGAGTTTCGACTATGAGCAGGTCAGCGCCGCCCGCGACGAGACCGGCGGCCTGATCGTGAAATATGTCGACGAGTTGATTGAACGTCACGCCGCCTGTGACAGAAATGGCTTTCGTCGTTGGGCCTATGGAACCGGCGACGAAGCGCGGGCGCACGGAAGTCGAAAACTCCGAGGCGGCCTGACGGGCGAGGCGGGCGGCGGTTTCGTTTATCTCGAAAACTTTGTCTTCAAGTCCGTATTCGGCAAGCACTATCGCGGTTGCGCCGAATGTATCGGTCTCGATGATATCGGCTCCGGCCTTGAGGTAGCCGCGATGTATATCGAGTACGACATCGGGACGGGTGAAGACGAGATTTTCGTTGCAGCCGTCGAGGTGCGCGCCTCCGAAATCTTCAGCCGTGAGGTTATGCGATTGAATGGCTGTGCCAGTCGCTCCGTCAAACACGAGTATTCGCTCAAGGAGCGATTCTTCCAGCATCCGCGTTCTGTGGTTTCTTTCCTTCATTACTTACTCCCGACAACCTGCGCAGTCGTCGCAAATCGTCTTGCATTCATCAGACTCCGTAAATGTCTTTGATCAATCGATCCAGTGTCGCCTCGTGATGATTGGGGCAGTTTTTACCTTCTCTCAAACTGAGCAGTATTTCGGAAACGAGACGGTTGATTTCTTCGAGCGATTCCCCGGTCGGTTCGATGAAGGGCAACTTCTTGATGTAGTTTGCCGGGTTGTTTGCCGATGGATTGATAGTTCTGATCAACGCGTTGCAGGTCGAGGAATTGAAAAACGCGAGAAGGTAATACAACCACTTCGCGTTTTTGGGAAATATGCCGACGATTGATTGATCGAAAAGTTTCTCCTCGATCAGTGCGGCGGTGATTCTGGAGGAAGACACCATCGGGACTCCTACGCCATGCCTGAAATAATACTGTGGGTTCTGATAGCGAGCTTTCCTGTCCCGCTTGTAATGGCTGACGGCTTCAACACTCCAGTCCATGTACCACTGATCAGATTTGAAGTATTTGATCCCTCCGCCTTTCACAATGGGTATGAAATGATCAGGCTCCTCGATGCCGTCAAGTTTTTGCTCTGATGTCAAAGGAACGTCCCTGAGAAGATTTTTATCCAACAGCGCATATTTGGCGGCATTCCTTATTTCCGCGGATGCGGCGCGCAGAAACTTTTTGTCATTGCCGGAATAAAATCCCGTGACGCAATCGGCGATGTCGGCTATTTGCAGATCGCTTCCCTCGATCAATCGGGCTATCGCGGGATCGTTCACATACACGGCATGGCCCGCATTGCGAAGCAATTCGTCTTGTCTGAATGTGAAACACTTATGATGCGGCATCAGGCTTCTGTTCAGACTCCACATTTCATCAACGCTTTTCAACCCTGTTATCACTCTGAAACTGTTGCTCGCGCATTTATCTTCATCGCTGCTCTTTTGAAGACTTATCACGCACAGATTCGCATAGCCGAAGCTGATTCCCGGAAAAAACGAAGAAGGAAACAGGCAGATTTCGCGGATGAGAGTATTTTTGAGAAGAAACTCTCTCAGCGCCGTGTGACGGTGGAGATTGAGAAACGTGTCCGGCAGAATGAAAACGAGTATGCCACTCTCGCGCAGCAATCGGACGCATTGATACAAAAAGAGCGCGTAGGTTTCTTTTACATAAAGCCTCGGATAAAGCTTTTTCAGATATCTCCGCTTCTCATAATCGATCCACGCGCCATAAGGAGGATTCCCGATGATGCGGTCATAAAAGCCCCCTGCGTTCGAAAGCAGGAACAAACTCTGGCTGGTGAGAGCGTCTTCGCAATGAACGCGCACGTTGGCCAATGATTCGTACTTTGTTTTCAACAAAGCCGCCGCCTGCGGGTCTATCTCATAAGCGTCTATCGAGAGGTCAGAAAATTTGCTGTTGAGCGCATCTACGAAAACGCCGTCGCCCGCGCAAGGCTCAAGCGTTCTCAGGTCGGGAGCCGCGGACAGTTTTTCAACCATGTACCGGACTATCGAAGCCGATTTGGTGTAATACGGTTGATAGACTTTAGCTTGCGTTACCATTTCAAATACTGCTCCAGACGGTTATCGATCAGATGTCGGAGCGTGTCTCTTCTAAGATCGCCGCTCCAATCGACCTGAGCTTCGATCCATCCTTTTATATCGAAGCCGCTATGTTGGCTGATCTTCTCGTAAGTTTCTTTTCCGCAGCAGGCTTCCCAGACGCCGGAGTCTCTGAGCAATCGAAAATAGTTGTTGTTCCTGTCCTCTTCTGCCCTGACCAGAAGCAGACACCTGTAATTTTCTTCAAGGCTTTTGTAGACAGTGGCGACTATCAGCAAGCGATTCGTGTTCCCCTTTTCATTAGACCCGAATCCGCTTTTGAAATCGACCGCGAATTTTTCACCGCCCTGATGGAAGTGCAAATCCATCTCCAGCTTTATCTCCCCCGAATCGACCAGCTTCCAGGCCTTCGCGTAATAAGATTTGAGATCGCTTTTCTGCTCGCTCGCTATGGGCAAACCATCAATATAATTTTCTATCTCCGAAGCGAACTTTCTTTTCACCTCAGAAAAGAGCGGAGGAATGAACAACTGCAAATCCCTGACGGGATGATAAAAGCACTGCTTGCAAAACGGCTCCCATAACTCTCCTACTCTGCGGGAAAAAGTCATGTACTCATAAGGCCATACATCGTTGCGGGACTCGATCATCACAACATCGCTGGCATAAGTCGTCATCAGAAGGCAGCGGAGAATTTCTTCGTTGCTCCACTTTTCGCTTCTGGCTCTTTGCAGGACGATGTTGATGATGTTGTCTCTGGTTTCTATGCACGCTTTGTTTACAGCCGATGCCTGAGCCTTGTACTCCGACCGTGAGTAAGCGCGCCTTATATCCTCAAGCGACTCTCTGGCGCGTTGTCTGAAATATGCGAGCAATTCCTCCTTTCTGTTCGCTAAAGACTTGTCCGGCGTAATCATTATGATCTCTGATCGCTCGCCTGCTGCTATTTGTTTTCTACGGTCTTATCGTCCTTGCCCGCTCCGATCAGTTGGCGGATTTCGGCGCGGCGTTCGCGCACGACTGCCGCCATCGCCAGATAAGCCGCTTCGAAGGCCGTTTGATTGAACGGCAGCGCGTTCGAAAAGAGGTACTTGTAGCCTATGTCGTCTTCCGAATCGACGAAGAAGCTTCCTATCGTTATGGCGTCGTTGGCCGAGAGCAGATAGCGATAGACCTCTTCTCGGTTGGCGGCGTTCTTGACGCTGCCGAAGTTGTAAATGTAAAGCCCCAGCAGGCTCTTGCGCTTGTCATTGACTATCACAATAGTCGTCTTCCCGCCTTTGGGATCGCTGTAACTGGATACGACCATCTCCGCGCTGCTCTTTGCGTCGTCAACAGTCGCGTTGAGCCGTCGGACGCTCTTTCGAATCGTTTCCATCAGCGTGAGCCGGGGCCTGGGCGGCGGCGTCTGCTGCTGTTGAGGATCGGGCTGTTGCGCCGACCCATTCACGCTGATGAGCAACGCAATCAGAGCCGCCAGGAGTGAGATTCTCTTCTTCATAAAACTAAGCTCCAAGTCGATTTCCTGCGCGCCCGCGCGGAGCGCAACTCGCCGGATTTCCGGGCGGCCAAAGCTAACATCACTCACAGCGCGATTTCAACTCGCATACGCTCGTTGTCATTTGTCCTTCGTCATTTGTCCTTTGCTTTCGTAAAAGCGAAGCGAGCGACGAAAAACAAATGACCAATGACTAATGACAAAGGACAAATGACAATTCATAAAACAGAAAACACCTCCA
This sequence comes from uncultured Clostridia bacterium, assembly GCA_964588615.1. Lineage (GTDB taxonomy): Bacteria > Acidobacteriota > Blastocatellia > UBA7656 > UBA7656 > UBA7656. The sequence continues at coordinate 26,182 of CAZPQE010000014.1, forward strand.
TCGCATATTGCACTCTGCCGAACGGGGCCGATACCTGCACGCCCTGCACGAGATCGCGCACTTCCATCAAAGTTTCGCGCGCGATGGCCAGCCCTTCTTCGCGGGCCGCGTCTTTGTCTGAAACTTTCGACATGCGTTCGAGTATCGCGTCGGGGACGACCACGCCGGGCACTTCGTTGGCCAGAAACTCCGCATTGCGATAACTCACCAAAGGCCAGATGCCCGCGATTACGGGGATGCGGCAATGCTCTATGCGCTTGAGAAAATTTTTCAACTGCGCGACATCGAACGTAGGCTGCGTGATGGCATACTCGGCTCCCGCTTCCACTTTCCAACTGAAGCGGCGCAACTCGTATTCGATATCGACGGCGCACGGGTTGACGCCCACGCCCATAAAGAACGATGTTGGCCCGCCTATCGGGTTGCCTCCGATGTCGAGGCCGTGATTGAGGCGATTGACCATGTTGACAAGCCCTATGGAATCGATGTCGAAGACGGCGGTCGCCTCCGGGTACGGCCCCATCCTGGGCGGATCGCCGGTGATGATCAAAATGTTCCTCAACCCCAGGGCTGCCGCGCCCAGCAGATCGCTAGTCATACCCAGCAGGTTTCTGTCGCGACAGCAGTAGTGCATCACGGCTTCCATGCCTACCTGCTGCTCGATGATCGTAGAGACGGCGATGACTCCCATGCGCGATTGAGCGCGCGGGCCGTCAGGGACGTTTACGGCATCGACTCCGCCTTCTTTGAGAAGACGGACGCTTTCGACCATCTTTGCCGCGTCGCATCCTTTGGGAGGAACTATCTCGACCGAGGTGACGAATTCGCCTCTGGAGATTTTTGCCGCAAATCGCGACTTCTTCTCGCGCGGGGTCGCTTCGACATCCGAAAGGCTCTGCTCATCGACCGTAATGCTTACAGCCGAGCGACCGGGCGAAAGCGCGGCAACAGCGTTAGCGATCTGT
>CAZPQE010000015.1:0-26877 GCA_964588615.1 uncultured Clostridia bacterium
CATCAAGAATGACTCCCAGGGGATTTGCGCGACCCGATTCCCAGATGACCCGCTCGCGCCCGTTGAGATTTTCTATCGCCAGGAATTCGATGAACGCCCGGCGAAATCCCACGCCGCTCGGAAGGCGATGCCCGGTCAGGTTCGTCACCTTCACATCAGCCGTCAGCTTGTCTTCAGCGATCTTCAACGATGATACTTCGATGCTGGCAGTTCGCTCGCGCGCCTGCTGCGCGGCATTGTTTATGGCATCGGGCAAGTCAGTCGTCGAGCCGCTCATGTAGTCGTTTTTACGCACGGCCAGAACGTCGTTGAACTGGTTGAACATCTCCAGCAAAAACACGTTGAGTCCGAGCAGTTCATGGCGCGCGTAGCCCTCTTCTCTAATTCGCACACGCACTTTGTCGAGCGGGGCGAGGTATTCGGCCGCCGGATAGGTGTCGTCCTGAATGGTGGCTATTGGCTGCCGAATCTGTTTGATGTCGATTTTTTTGGCCTTGTTTTGATAGCCGCCCGGCATGTGACAGTCCTGACATGATTTCGCGTCGGCGGTCGGATTGAACTCAGTCTGAAACTGGCTGTTGAGCCATTCGATGTAGGTCGCCTGTTCTATCGAATGCTTGTAGGGCTTGAACAGAGGGTTTTTCTCAGACCGGTCGAGCACGGTCGGCTTCTCTCCCGGCTGGAGAGGGTTGTCGACTTCGGGCAGGTTGATGGCGTGGCAACTGCCGCACATGCGCGAGGACTTGATGTACTCATTGTGACGGGGCTTGATTCCGAGAGCCGTTTCCATCGGCAGAGTCGATATCGTGTCGTCCTTGAAAGGCCCGAAGAGTTCGTCGGCTTTGCCCATCTCGAACTGGCCGGTGATGGAGTTCTCAAGAAAGTAAGCTATCGGCGGCTGGTCAGGCGGATAGTCGTCTTCCCTGATGTGATGGCACATCGTGCAGCTTATTCCGTCGCGGGCCAGCGAGCCGTATTTGAAGTTCGGGTTGTCGGGATCGGTCAGATAGATGAAGTCGAGTTTGAAATCGGCCCAGGGATTATTGTGATCGATGTCGAACTGCCGCTTGCCCATTCCGCCGTGACAACTCAGGCAGGTGTTGATGGTTGCCTGTATCACAGGTTCAGGCTGCTTGAATTCTGACTTGAGTATTTCGATCTCACTTTCGAGTTGGGCGTAAAAGATGGGGTCGCGTCCGGCCAGCCCCATAGGCGACCAGCGCCATTCGCCGTAAGGCGAGACGTTTATGCCCGAAGGCACTCCGTTGACAGGCGGCGCAGTTTGAAGAAACATCGTCGGCCCGTAGGGGCCGGTCAGCGCGCTATGGCACATCATGCACTGGTCTGAGGAGAGAAACTGCTGCGGCCCTTTGGCGGCTGAAGAAACGCGGTCGAGAGTTTCTGGCGGCATCTGCTTTACGCCTTCGTAGGGAACGCGCGAAATCGCTTTGAACAGTTCGAGGAACTGAGAGTTGGCAAACAGAGGCGGGTTCGCCGCCTTGCGCTGAGAGGGCCTGCGATGCTGGAACAGAAAAGGCTTCTCCTGCACTGAAAGATTTCTCCATGAATTGTCGGAGCGAAATGTCAGTTGCTGATCGGGAAACCCTTCGACGTTGTTGAGCGAGGAAAATGTGAGATCGCTCTCAGCCGAGGCGTGGCAGCGAAGACAGTACTGGCCGAACCCTGCGTTGGGATAGTTGAATGGATAGCTGGTGGCGTCGAAACTCATCCCCGTGTAGAAGTCGCCCCAGTACCAGCCGTCCTTCGACCCGGCAGAGTCTTTTATCATGATGGTCCATTCTTTCGCTTTGGCGAATTCCTCCGACAGTTGCTGCTCGCTGAGGTACTGATAGCGCGCGGCGGGCGGCGAGTACTGCTCTTTGATAATCATCGCCCCGTCGGGGATGGATCCCTTCCTGTCGCCCGTGAGCCAGCGCATCACTTTGGGTGAATAATAAATCCTCACCGCCGGGTGAGTGCCGTAGTAGGTATTGTTGATGTATGGCCCGGTGTCGCGCACCCATTTGTCCTTGCACCAGTTCAGGTATCCGCCCCGGTCGAGGAAGTCGAAGACCTGTTTTTGAAACTCGATCAGTTTTCCGGGCGGGAGTTTGCTCGGAAGAGGAAGCGGCGATTCCTGCGCATTCGGGCATGGGTTCTGAGCATGGAAGTCCGAGCCTGACGCGGGTTCATTCCCGGCAGAGGCATTCTTTACGCCCAGCAGGTGAGCGCAGAACAAAACGAGAGCCAGCGTGAGAACCAGCAGCCTTATCGAGTCGCGCATGAGTCGATGCCTCCTTTGGAATCACTTCTGCGATCCGGCGGGTATTGCCAAGAAACAGAATCGGTGATGCGCCTGACGCCACTGTCAGGCTCATCACGGCGACCGAGTATAAAAGGAGAAGTATCTTACGTCAATCGGTTCTATATCGATATTATCGAGATGGAGCCTTGCAACAGGAAAGCGCGAGTATTACGCACAATAAAAATTGCGCAATGCGCGCGCTTCTCTGCTGACAGAGATCAGGGCAGCGCGAAAGCTGTGATCGCCGCGCGCGGTTTCGGCTTTCTCGCGCCCTCTGCTTTTGATTTCAGTCTGCGCGCTGGCCGGTTCTCAGTAGGAGAGATTCAGCTTATCTATCAGGCTGCCCGTAATGATCAGCGCCCAGAAAGTGCAGCGAGATGTACGGCTCCGGGCCGATGACCCAGCTATCGTGGGGGGCGGGCGGAATATAAAACAGATTGCCTTCCGTGAGTTCCATTTCAGTCCCGTCTTCGAGGGCCGCCACCGCGCGCCCCCGGAGCACGAGGCCGACATGCTCGACATCGCAGAGCGCCTTTCCGACCACTGGGCTTACATGCTCAGACCATTTCCAGCCCGGCTCGTAAGTGGCTCTTCCTATCGTCAGCCCGCTAATGCGCACTATCTCGAACCTGCCTTTCTCGAACACGCGCGTCTCATCAGGCTCTTCGAATCGCTTCAATATCGCTTCATTCATCGCGTCGCCTTTGGGGGAAAGGGTCAGAGGCGCGAAGCACCCACGTGCTGTCGTGTTTTTGAAATCCGATCCTGGGGTAGTAGTCGACCGCAGCAGGAGCCGACAGCAGCACAAGCCCTGAGCGCGGCCCCATCTTCTCCCGCGTTTTCTGAATCAACTCAGTCCCTATGCCCATTTTCTGATGCGACACTCTGACGGCCAGATCAGAGAGATAACCCACATAAGAAAAATCCGTCAGCGTCCGGCTGATGCCTACCAGTAACTCTCCGTCCCAGGCAGTCACTATGAGGTTCGAATGCCGGATCATGTCTTCGACGATCTTCCTGTCATCGATTGGCCTTCGCCGGCCGAGCGTCGATTCCGTGTAAAGCTCTATCACCTGATCGATATCTAAATCATTGCCGTATCTGTATTCGATTCTGCTCATCCTTCGGCCTCTCCTCCTTCCGGCCCGTAGAAGAACACCCATAGACAGAGATCGTCCGTGAAGTCGAGGAAGCGATGGGCGACGCCTGCGGGCGCAAACAGAAAATCTCCGGGGCCGAATCTCAGTCGCTCGTCGTCTATGAAAAAAAATCCGCTGCCCGAGACGACCACGTAAATCTCATCTCGCGTGTGAGGCGATTGCGGATCAGTCCCGCGAGGCGCGTAGATTTCCGCCGTCAGAGTGCCATGACGGAAGAGCGTGACGAATCGTTTTCCGTCAGGCTGCGGCAACTGAGACAAGCCTTCTTCAACTGTGAGTCTTCGCTTGTTTGCGGACAAATCGATACCCCCTGCTGGCAGTCGAAAGTCATGGTGAAGGAAAGTGGCTGCTAATCATAGCTGTCTCCGCCACTGATCCAATCCCAACAACAGCACTTCGTTTAACCAGGGGTCGAATCTCCTTCTTATTTCCTGATCCGTTTCCCTATAGGAAAACTGAAAGACATCCCTGTTGAGCAGGTAAGGCCCGTCTACAGTCATTTCCTCATCCTCGTTTCTGTCCCTGTATTCTATAAAGGCTGAAGCCGCCATTATGCCCAGGAATTCAACCCCCAGCGAGTGGAAGGAGATTACGAGTTCAGTCTGACGGTCTTCTTTTATTTTGAGCCGAACCCATGCCCTGTATGTTCGAGTATCGGCGTAATAACCCAGTTCCTTCGCCGCTTCGACTATCTGCTTCTTGAACCAGAATCCGGTTTCAGAGTCATTTCGCCGGGCCTCTGCGAAGTAGCGCGGATCGAGACCATGTAATTCTGTGTGCAACTCAGTGGCGATGGATTTAACTCTTTCTTCAGTATAGTCCTCAAGCGTTTTGGATAGTTCGAAGGCTCTGGATTGCATCTTCTCCAGATGCGACCGCTTCCTCGCTCTCAATCGATCTGTCGCAGCAGAAATCATCTGTTCCAGGGGAAAAGCTTCCTGAAGAATATTTTCGGAAAGGCTCAGAGCTTTCAATAAAGCTTTCCTTTGAGCTCTCGAAAAAATATCCACTAATGATGACAAGTCACCCTGATCGGCGCTTTCCAGCGCGCTTATGTATTCTTCGCGCATATCCCGGTTGATGACGAGCGGGAACCAGCCGCTTCTCAGAAATACAAGCGAGGCCAGGGATCGAGCGATTCTTCCGTTGCCATCCTGAAATGGGTGAATCTGAGTGAATCGGTGATGGAGCCAGGCCGCTTCCATCTCAGGCGGAATCCCGATCCGCAGATGCTCCTGATGCATCTCTATCAGCCTGTCCATTTCCGCTGCGACATGTTCCGGCGGACAGTACTCATGGATTTCGCCGTCAGGTCGAGTCGGATTGTTGGGTTGTTGCTTCCATTGCCCCCGTTGAAGAGGAACTTCTATCAGGCGGCCTAATCCATTAACGGCCTGAACAGTTTCCTGATGTTGGGTTAATGCCTGGTGTAATTCCTTGATATAGGAGGTTGAGAGCTCGCGCCTTCCGGCAACAAAATCGAACAAGCCTTCGAGAACTTTCTCCTGGTCTTTGAGGATGGGCAGTATCTTCTCCACTGGTTTGTCGGTTGATCCGTCAGGGATCAAACTCGCTTCGATTCCCTTTTCAATCAGGAGTTGGGTTATTCCTCTATCAATGGAGTAAAGATTTTCAATGATGCCGGTTTCGATGGCCCATTCTCTGCGCAAGCAATCATTGAAATGTTTAATGGCATCTCGTTTTGATAAAACATCTGACTGTTCTTTCCAGATCGAGGCCAGGCTTTCCAATTCTGTCGAGCGCAATTGATGCCAGTTTTCAGGAATATCTTTTATGAAATCCCATTCATGCTTTGCCATGCTGTTTTCGCCTCATAAGCCGGTTTGCCCCGAAACCGAAAACATTTTACCCAGGCTATCCAGTTTGCACTATCGCTCCTTCTGATTTTAAGCGGTCAGTCTTCGACGTAAAGGGCCAATCCCTGCCGCCTGACGACAGCCCATTTTTCAACGCCAGCGGAACGGGCGCTGTTTCTCGAAATACTGCTGATGATACTCTTCGGCGCGATAGAATTCGGAGGCCGCGATTATCTCCGTGACGATGGGGCGGCTGACTCGACCCTGAAGTTTTTCCTTTGACGCTCTTGCGGCGGCCTCCTGCTCAGGCGTGTGATAGAAAATCGCTGAACGATATTGAGTGCCCAGGTCAGGCCCCTGTCGATTGAGCGTAGTCGGGTCGTGGTTCTCCCAAAAGACATCCATCAACTCTTCGTAGGAGACCTGCGAAGGATCGAATTCTATTTCTATCGCCTCCGCATGACCGGTCATACCAGAACAGACATCGCTGTAAGTCGGGTTTGCGTAACTCCCGCCAGTGTATCCGACCTGCGTGGAGATGACACCCCTGACGCGACGAAAAGTTTCTTCGACTCCCCAGAAACATCCTGCTGCAAATGTGGCTTTCTCAGTGTTGGTCATAAATGGTTTCACTCTGATTTTCTGATTCTCTCCCAGGTGACGCGGCGGTTTTCCGCAGGCTTGAGTATGAGCCGGTCGCCTGCAAATTCGAATTCTCGACGGAGAGCTTTGCCCACGCTTTGAGGCAACAGATGGCCTTCGACGTGGTGGATGACGACGCCCTGCGCCCGATCAACTTCGAATGCGCCGAAGAAGGAGGTGAAGCCTTCGACGGCGGATTCGATGGAAGAAAGCGCGCGGTCTTTTTTCATTATCTGAACCGACACGCGCCCGCTCGCTTCGTAGATCAGCAGCCCGACCGGATCGCGCCCGTAAGGGTGGATGACCCGGCCATCAGGCTGTCGCTCTTCGAATGATACGAGTCGCCATGCTCCGAAGAATTCTTCCATGATTTCAATCCTACTATACCGACGCTGCGCGGCAATCGAAAGTCGGGAACCAACTCCGCGAACGGGCGTCTAAAGATTACGCGCCGAATTTCATTGCAAGGATTTCGCTGCTTCCGGTTCATGGGATGAGCGGAAAACACAGTCTCCGCTCTCCGCTTCCCCCCGTGCGCCTTCAACAGAAAAATCTTCAGCGAGGTAGACTCATGAGCAAAACAGACCGGCTTCGAATTGATGCGTCCTGCGCGGCAGACTGGTACGCGATGAAAGGCGATGACCAGGTGCGCTTCTGCGAGGAGTGCAATCGATATGTTCACAATTTTTCCCGCATGCCGCGCCAGCATGTCGAAGCTATCCTGGCCTCGACGCCCGAAAGAGTGTGCGCCAGATTTCTGCTCGATAAAAACGATTCTCCGATTTTTCTCGACCCCGTCGGGCCTGTGCAGATTCAACCGCGCCGTCTCTCTCCTGTCGCTTCGGCAGTCGTCACCGCGATACTGGCCGTCAACACAGGCGCAACCCCGTTAGTGTTTTCTTCATTGCCCGCCTCCGCTTACGCAGAGTCTGATCCTCAGAGCAAAGCCGGGAGAAAGCAGACAGGCGGAACAGCGGCTTCGATTGCCGGGTCAGTGCGCGATCCGAAAAAGAATCCTGTCGCTGGCGCGACGATGATGCTCATAAACGAGAAGACCGGTGAAGCCTGGACAGGCGCATCTGACCAGGAAGGGGCGTTTCGGTTCTCCGGCCTCTCAGCCGGTCGCTACACACTCAAGGTACGGGCGGAGAAATTCGAATTCTTTTCGCAGGACAGAATCTCCCTTCAGGATGGGCAGGAGCAGCGGCTCAATGTCGCCCTCGAAGACCAGGTTGTAATCATGGGCATGATCGGATCGCCTGCCCTTCCGCTGCGCAGGCTGTATGACGAAAGCCAACTCATAGCCGTCGCGCAGGCGGGCCAATCCGAAGATGTGGAAGCCGCAAAATACGGCTCGCTGGTGAAGACCGAGTTGTTCATCTCCCAATCGATCAAGGGCGAAAACAAAGCGATGGTTTACGTCTACCACTGGGTTTATGAGAACAAACAAACAGTTTTGCTGCCGGGCGAAAACCTGCTGGTGTTTCTCCAACGGCAGATGCCCGATCGTGGCAAACCTGCGCTGGGGGGTTATGCGCCAATCGACAGCCACTACTCGCTCAAGAAACTTTCTGAAGCCGCCCTCAAGGTCTACGTCTCTCGCCTCGAAGAACTCGATGAAATCCTTCAGGCAGACGAGCCTGACCGCAAAGCCATAGTCGAATGGCTCGTGCGACTGGCCGAAGACCCTGTGACCCAATGGGAAGGCTCGACGGAACTTGCCTGGAGCCTCGACGATATCGAAGTAGAAGAACCTCAAGAGGAAGCGTCCGAGGAACTCACTCAGGAGGAACCATCGGGAGAAGCGAAGACAGTTGAAATAAGAATCCCCTCGCGGAAAAAAAGCAGAGCGCGCGGGTTTGCGTCCCTGCTCACAGACGAGCAGAAGAAGCGATTGACCTCGGCTCTGCTCGACATCGAGTCGCTGGCCGGAGACGAAAGCGATCTGATCAAACTGGTCAGCAAATGGGATTCGGCCAAAGTCGTTCCTTTCCTCATCGCGCAGTTGAGAAAGCATGAAGACAATCCGCCTGCCTGGACCTGGACGATCGTCAACACGCTCAGTGAAATCCTCGATGACCAAAAGATCAGCGAGTTGGCTGATGATTACAATCAAAATGCGCCATACGATGACATCACTTCTGAAGCGGAAGAAGATGCAGAGGAAGAGAGCGGAGAAGAAGTCGAGGAAGAAGCAGAACGGATAGAAGAAACAGCAGAGGCGGAAGAGGAAAAAGCTCTCACGCCAGAAGAGGCCCGCAGACAGCGAAGCGAGATGCTGAAAAAATTCCTCGCCTCCTGTGAGCAGAAGTTCAAACAGAAACAATCCGAATCAGCGCAGCACGACTCCGCAAACTGAAACCAGCGAAGTGTTATCCGCATCGGCGGGGCAGCCCTCGTAAGCCACTCGCGCGCCTGCTGCCCCGCCAAGCAAACGCAGCGCGAGATATATAGGCGAAACCCCGCAGACGTTGTTGCTGTCTTCGACCCGGCGGATCGTTTCCAGAAATCCTCGCCAGTCGCCCGCGCAGCAATGCGCTATGAGATCATCATCTGTTTCCGCAAGTTTCGCCCTTGCCTCCATATCGACCGGCTCGCCTCCGAATGCCGGGCCGATGTGCGCAAGATCGGCAGCCGCAACCACCATTACTTTCCGCCCCGATGTCGCCCGTCGCAAAGTTTCTATCAACGCAGCTATCGTCGAGTCGCTCTCCGGGTCGTCGCCCGTGTGAATGAAATCCGCAAACGAGCCGCAGAGTATCGGCACGAGTTCGACCGCGCGCTCCTGTCTGATGTAGTGCAGCCACACCGAGGCAAGCTCTATCGAGTGCTCTCCGCGATGGCTCATTTCTCCGGCAAAAGCCGCTTCTTCGCCTATCGCGCGGGCAATCTCATCGACGACATTGCGCGCGGTGGGCAACACTCCGAAAGGCGTGGCATAGTTCTGTCGGGTGAGCGAGAGCCTGCCTTCTCCGCCGTAGTGATCGGTTCCGAGCAGAACTACCAGATCGGCCTCATTGATTGATACTTCCGCCTGTTTCCACACACGCGCATAGACCGCTCCGCCGCGAGCATAATCGATGTGAGGACTGATAAGCCCGCGCCCGCCGGAAAAAGATTCGATGTGGTCGCTGTCCGTCGAAGTGACGAAAGCGTCGAGGAGCAGGCGCAGTTCACCGGGGTCTTGGGGATAGACGCGGCCTGCGCAGGCGGGAGGGCGAAAAGGCGCGTTGCGATATTCTTCGAGAGCCTCGGCGCGCGCGCGGGCATAGTTGTCATTGTCGAGCAGCAGCACTTCGTCGAGCGCGGCCAGGAGTTGATCGATCACCCGATGGTCGAGTGTCAGGCCGAAGCGCAGCGCGAGGCTTGCGCTCAACGCCCGCGCATCTTCGCGCGTCCCGTCGCAGAGGGCCAGCACGGGAACAAGCGCGTGAGGCATCAGCAGAGTTTTTTCCGTCAGTTGAAGCGGGTCGCGCAGTAGTAAAAGCGGCTGCCCATCATGGAGGATGGGTCGAGGATCGACGACTCTCAGTTTCGGGAACGCGGTTTGGTTCGAATTATTCATACCCGGCCTGCCTCAGCCATCTCCGGCGTCAGTATCCAGTCGATTTGCCATTCGGTTTCATCCATCGAAAGACAAACTATGGCCGAGTTGCCAAACCGGACGCAAGGAAGATTTTCATCACCTGCCAGGAGCAATCCGGTCAGCCGCGCAAGAAAAGGAAGATGCCCCACTATCATCACCGGCTCAGACAGGCGCGCGAGGCGTTCTATCCACAGGGCGGGATCATCGTTCGGCGCAAGGCCGGACTCGGACGTAACGCCCGCGCGCGGCAGAAGCGACTGGGCTAAAATCGCGGCGGTCTGTTCGGCTCTCAGCTTGCCGCTGTGAATGATCCGGGAGAGATTGAGGGCGAGTCGAGAGGCAAGCGCAGCCACCTGACGAGTCTCTTCTTCGCCGCGCGAAGTGAGCGGACGCGCCGGATCAAGGCTTTCCGCGTGAGCCGCGCCGTGCTGAACGAGATAGACCTTCATAGACGCCTCGGAAAAATGCGCAGCAGTCGGCAAGACTGCCGGCTCTTCGAATATTCATGGTTTCAGTCTGTCAACAGGCTGGCAGCCTGTTGTACATCTGCGACTCCTCATCATATAATCTGCGACCGGGACTGACATTCGATGCTCCAGCGATTGCCGCGGCAAAAGGGAGTATATAACAACTCTCCCGACACGATTCAGCCTGAATCCACGTCTCGACTCTCAGCGATGTAAAAAACGATTCACATCTCAGGAGGAACAATGGAACATTCAGATAACCGCATCAGCAGTGAATCAAAACAGCCCTCTGAAGAATTTTCATCGAGCAGGCGAAAGTTTCTGGGCAATGTCGGCGGCGCCGCAGCCCTTGCCGCAATCGGGCTTTCGCCGCTTGCAGGATCGAAAGACTCTCAGGCCAATGCTCAGGATATAACTCCGCAGAAAGCAGTCGGCCCTCTCTCAGGGCGAAAGCGCAGAAAAGAAGCTTACAATCGTCGCCTGGAGGCTGCCGATGAGCAGAAATCGATGCCGCTGCCGGATCATCCCGATAACGGCGATGATGAACGATACGCCAACAAAATCGGCAGCTATTCCAAGGGACTTCCGCACAACAACCTCGGCGAGGTCGACCTCAATGCTTACGCCAGTCTGATTCGCGCGCTCGAACGCGGACGCCCTTCGGACTTTGAAGCAATCACTATGGGACTGGGCAACAAGCTCACAAACCCTCAATCGGGACTCGCCTTCGAAATGGAAGGCCCGGACTCGCACGCTCTCGCCCTGCCGCCCGCGCCCGCTTTCGCCAGCGCAGAAGAAGCCGGAGAGATGGCCGAAAACTACTGGATGGCCCTCACCCGCGATGTGCCTTTTTCGGAATACTCGACAAACCCGCTGACGATAGCCGCCGCCGCCGACCTTTCGCGCATGACCGATTTCAGAGGCCCCAAGTCAGGCGGCAATGTAACACCTGCCACGCTGTTTCGAGGGCTGACGCCGGGCGATCTCACCGGCCCATACATTTCTCAGTTCCTATGGCGCGACACTCCGTTCGGCGCCGAAGCCGTCGACCGGCAAATGAGGACTACTGTTCCCGGTCTCGATTACATGACGAACTACACCGACTGGCTCGCCATCGAAAATGGCTTCGTGCCCGGCCCCAATCAGTTCGACCCCATCCGTCGTTACATCCGCAACGGGCGAGACCTCGGCGAGTGGGTGCATGTCGATGTTCTGTTTCAGGCATACTTCAACGCCCTGCTGATACTCTTCAGCCTCAACGCGCCGCTCGATCAGAACAATCCTTATCTGGCTTCGCAGACCCAGATAGGATTCGGCACGCTGGGCGCACCTTATTTCGCAAGCGTGCTGGCCGCCGTCGCTCGTCCCGCGCTCAAGGCCGTCTGGTATCAGAAGTGGTTCGTGCATCGAAGACTGCGGCCCGAAGTCTTCGGCGGTCGCATTCACAATCATCGCAACCTCGCCGCAAGCTACCCGATTCACACCGACATATTGAACTCGGCGGCGATGGCGGAGGTTTTCTCCCGTCATGGAACTTACCTTCTGCCGATGGCCTTTCCCGAAGGCTCGCCCACGCATCCGGCCTATGGCGCGGGACACGCGACGGTCGCCGGCGCGTGCGTGACCATACTCAAGGCGCTCTTCGATGAATCGTTCATACTGCCCAATCCGATTGAGGCCACTGCCGACGGGCTGTCGCTTGCGCCGTTCACAGGGCCGCCGCTTACGGTAGGAGGCGAGTTGAACAAGCTGGCATCGAATGTGGCCATCGGGCGAAACATAGCCGGGGTTCACTGGCGGTCGGACGCGACCGAATCGCTCAAGCTGGGCGAAGAAGTCGCCATTCGATTCCTCCGCGACGAGCGACATTGCTTCAACGAGCAGTTCGCCGGATTCCGCGTGACCAGATTCGACGGGACAACCATCACCATTTGAGAGTAAACCGAAAGGGGCAGCCTTCGCGGTTGCCTCTTTTTCAAAACCACCCTCCGAGCAGCACCCGTGTGACAGGATTCGGCAGAGAGTTGATGTTATGTCGACGAAGACTCAGGCAACAATCGAAGACCTTTATGAGTTGCCGGACGACGGTAAAGCCGAAATCGTTAATGGAGAGGTAGTGAAGATGTCCCCGACGGGAGACTTGCCCAATCGCGCGGGCGGATCGATTTACATAAGCCGAGCCTGCTATCCCCGGCTGGCGGATGGCAGTCGATGACCTTTTCAAGTAATTCGGAAAACCCCTCCGCCATAAGGCTGATGAGAAATCCGGGCTAATCAGATGAACCGGGTTTGGGTTTGTTGGCTTCGATGCGAATCTGCTTCATCACCTCGGTCTTTGTGTCAAGCTCCGCTTTGCCCGCAGGGAAATTGCCGACCTTGAGTATGTGACTCAGTATGTCGACTATCTGCTGGCGGCTCAGTCGCCCCTGCTTGTTGGGCGGCATTGAGATTCGCACCCTCTCGAAGAGGTCGCCTACGCTCAGACCTTCCCAGTTGGCTAAGAATGCCGCGCCTGCAAGCGCGGGCGCTTCCTCGCCTCCGGTCATCTCCGCTCCGTGACACGTCCCGCATTCGCGCAGGTAAAGCGGCTCTCCCCGTCTGGCCTGCTCTTCCGTGTAGACGCCATCCCACACTGAACGCGACGGCTCTTGTCCCGCGCGAGACGCAGGCAGCAATACTGCCGACATCGCCAACACCGCAAGCGATGCAGCAAGGATTTTTACTCTCATCTTCGTCTTCATTTTTTCTGACTCAAACATATAGCTATGCTCAGGTGTTGGCAGCCCCCTGGTCTTTGAAAAATAACAAAACCGGAAGGGCGCGATATTGCCTCAAGCTCCGAATGAGCGGCTCTGTGCCAGCCCAGGTCAACGGCCTGGGAAAAAGGATCGCAATTGACGCCAGTCCCTCAAGGCCCTCTCTCTCTTTAGAGACGCCCTTACAGGGCAATGCCATTAAGTTAAGGGGGCGGCTTAAAGGTGTCAGTAGCCCGCGCGTCAGCAAGGGCTTGATTCTACTGGCCCTCCCTCACCATCGGGCTACTGACACACAGCTTAACTTAATGGCATTGCCCTTACAGGGCTTGCGACATGCGACCGTTCGTACCCAGGCCGTTGACCTGGGCGGATTTATGGTCGCCCCTTCGGGGCTGAAACCGGTCGCGCCATTCATTCAAAGATCACAGAGTGCGCTCTAAGATTGCAATTACTGCGCTGTAGAGCGAGAGATCGGTTGCGTTATCTCTTCAAAGGCCGTAAGCCGGGATTGCGAACATTTCTCACCACATCATATCAACACCTCTGGTGACCTGACTCATCATCGCTGCCTGCTGCTGTTTGCAGGGCGCTCTTCGACGGCAGGCAGCGAGAAGGCGATGTATTCGCCCGAATAGGCTCCGCCGCTGACGGCTACGACGATATACTGCTTGCCTTTGTGCATGTAAGTCATAGGCGATCCGCTCTGCTGCGCGGGCAGATAAATTGCCCCGACTTCTTTGCCCGTCGCTTTGTCATAAGCCCGCAGCATCGCGCCTCGCGGTCGATCAGGCATAGTAGTCACCTGCGGGTCTCCCATAATCACGAGCGTCTTTGTCACCACAAGCCCGACTGCGCCGTTTTGCCCCGTCTTTGGAATGTTCATACCCTTCAACAAAGGATGGTTGCGAACCACATCAGGCGTGTCGCCGTGAGGAACCTGCCACAGGATTTCTCCCTTGTCTAAATTGATAGCCGACAGCGTTCCATAAGGCGGCTTGACTATTGGCAAACCCTGAACGAGCGTGCCTCCGCCCCCTCCGCCTCCGCCAGACGGAGGAGTAGTAGTTGCTTGCGGAGTTGTGGGCGCAGTCTGACGACGACGGGGTTCCTGCGGGAAATCAGCCGCGCTGCCAAACCCCGGCCCTTCTCTGACGCGAAAAGGCTGACCGGCTGTCCCTGCCACATACCTGATATCGGAAAATCCCGCGGGCGGTTCCACCAGTCCTATCGGCGCGACGCTGGCGTTTGACGCGGGCGCGAAGACGGTGTGCGTCTCAGGGTCGTATCCGCCTCCGGGCCAGTTGGTCCCGCCATTGAGCGTAGCAATGGTCAGCGCGGCGAGCGGCCCTCCGACCTTGCTCACGACGGGCGGATTGAAGATAGGCCCGTTGCGATATTGCTTGAGGTTCCTGAGCGCCTGCGCTCGCAACTCAGGAGTGAAATCGATCAGGTCGTCTTCGGTAACAGCCTGTCGAGCGTAAGCGGGCGGCTTGGTCGGGAAGGGCTGCGTCGGAGAATACCACTCGCCCGGCACGTCGCCTTTTGGAACCGGTCGCTCTTCTATCGGCCAGACGGGCTTGCCTGTAACGCGGTCGAAGACATAAACCCAGGCCTGCTTGCTGGGCATAGCGACGGCTTTGATCGCTTTGCCATCGACTACGATGTCGGCCAGTATCGGAGCCGACGAGAGATCATAATCCCATATAGGATGATGCACGACCTGATAATGCCATTTCCGTTTTCCGGTTTTCAGATCGACGCAGACGAGGCTTTCGGCAAACAGATTGTCGCCGGGGCGGTGTCCGCCGTAGAAATCCGAAGCCGGAGTCTCGACCGGCAAATAGACCAGTCCCAACTCTTCATCGACCGTTATCTGAGTCCACACTCCCGTGTTGCCGTTGATGGCCCACGAATTGTCGAGCCAGGTGTCGCCGCCGAATTCGCCCGGTTTCGGAATAGTGTGAAAGGCCCAGAGCAAACGGCCCGTCCGCGCGTCGAAGGCGCGCACCTGCCCTTTGACATTGTTATGGGTCTTGACCGTCATGCCTTCCTTCATCGCCATCCCGACTATGATCACGTCGCCCACCACTACGGGCGTCGAGTGCAATCCGGCATCGCCCGTTTCAAGATCGATCTGCTGGCCAGTCCCCTGCACCGCGCCGACTTTGAGATCGATTGCGCCTTCTTTGCCGAAGCTCGGCACCCTCTGTCCGGTCTTTGCGTCGAGCGAGATGAGGCGATAGCCCGTCGTTACATAAACGATGCGTTCCTGTTTGCCGTCAGTCCAGTAGGAAAGCCCGCGGCCCGACAACTGGCGCGGGGCGTTTACGGCGCGCTGTCCCTCGAATTCGGCATGAACCCAGACCAACTCGCCCGTGTCGGCTCGAAGCGCGATGACTGACCGGCGGGTTCCTGCTGTCGCGTAGATCATGCCGTTGACCATAAGCGGCGTGCCTTCGAGTTTATATTCGGGCCGCGTGCCGAGGTTGTCGGTCTTGAATCGCCACGCAACTTCGAGTTGATTGAAGTTCTCGGCATTGATCTGATCGAGCGGCGAATAACGTGTGCCTCTGATGTCTCCCGTGTAGGTGGGCCACTCTCCGTTTTTAGTCGAATGGATCGACGTCCAGTTGTTCTTCGCCGTCTGTCCCCGCGCGCTTCCGGCTCTGGATTGCCCCGACGCCGTGCATCCCAGCCCGACTACGAGCAGCACAATCGCAGCGACGGCTCGACGTGATTTTTGCGACATAAGTCAACCTCCTTTTCGGTATGCGGCGATGACCTCTACTTCGAGGTCGGCCAAACGGTTCCCTGATCCTGCCGTGTCACAGGCGCAAGCCCCTTGTAGACGAACTTCTGCAAGCGACGCCCTTCGTAAGTTTCTGTCGTGTAGATGTTGCCCTTCGAGTCAGTGGTGATGCTATGCACGCCGTAGAACTGACCGGGCTGACGGCCTCCGTCGCCGAAGCTTGTCAGCACTTCGAGCGTCTGGCGAAGGATGATGTAGACCTTCTGATTGCGACCATCCGCAAGATAGAGATATTTCTGCTCAGGGTCTTTCGAAAAAGCTATGTCCCACACAGACCCGTCGGCAAGCGACCTGCGGGCGATGAATTGTTCTTTGACGAATTTGCCTTCCGAGGTGAAGACCTGAATTCGGTTGTTCGGTCTGTCGCAGACATAAAGTAAGCCGTCCTGAGAAAGCTCGGCGCAATGCACAGGGTTGCGGAACTGCTGGGCGGGCGGCGCGTCAGGGTTGTAGCGACCGAGATTCGCATCGTCAGGCTTGTTGCCGTAGGCTCCCCAGTAGCGTTTGAATTTTCCGGTGTCTGCGTCTATCACCGCCACACGTTTATTGAGATAGCCGTCGGAGATGTAGGCTTCGTTGGCCTTAGGGTCGACGAAGATTTTGGCCACTCTTCCGAAGTTCTCCGTGTCGTTGCTTCCGGCGGTCTTGCCTTTGTGACCGAACTGGGCGAGGAATTTTCCCTGCTGGGTGAACTTGAGTATATGAGCGTCGTTCGTGCCGTTGCCTCCTATCCACACGTTGCCCTTGTGATCTATGGTGATGCCGTGATTCGACTCCGGCCATTCATACCCCTGACCCGGCCCGCCCCAGTGTCCTATGAGATTTCCCGACGGATCGAATTCCAGAACGGGCGGAGCCTTCGAGCAGCACTCGCCTGTTTTATTGTCGGCGGCAGCTTCGTTCGGAGAGAGCGTATCGGGTCGATGAACGATCCAGACGTGATCCTGAGCATCGACGGCTACGCCTATGGTCATTCCGATGTACCAGTTGTTGGGCAGCGGTTTGGGCCAAAGAGGGTCGACTTCGAACCTCGGAGCCAGGATCGCGCTCCTGCCTTCGGCGGCAGTTTTTTCGAGCGCAAGCTGACCGACTCCCAACGCGAAGATTGCGGCTGCCAATGTCGCGCCGATATAAACATTGCGCTTCTTATTCATATTACTTTCCTCGCCATCCCTCAGCTATGGGTGGAAATTCGTTCTCTCATTAACACCTCGATTCATCGAGGTGACTAAGGATCGACTCTCTCCCCAACGGTTTCAACCGTTTTCCTCTTGAAAACCGTTGAAACGGTTGGGGACACTCAATCGTCGCCCATCACCCAGCTAAAGCAGGGTGTTAATGAGAAGGAATGACAGCCCATTTTTCCTTCCTTGATTGAAGCATTGGCTTTTCCCGCTTTATGGAGCCTGCCCCGAAACCGTTTGCAGACCTTTGTAGACGAACTTCTGCACGCGCTTTCCTTCATAAGTTTCGCCCGTGTAGATGTTCCCCTTTGAATCGACAGCGATGCTGCCCACGCCGTAAAACTGTCCCGCCTGTCGCCCGCCTCTTCCGAAACTCGCAATGACTTCGAGCGTGTCTCGACGAAGTATCAACACCTTTTTGTCGTGACCGTCAGCGACGTAGAGAAAGCGTTGCTGCGCGTCATGCGAAAATGCGATGTCCCAAACAGAGCCGTCGCCGAGTGTGGTTTTCGACACCACGGCTTCTTTGACGAATTTGCCGTCCTTGCCGAATACCTGAATGCGGTCGCTCGCGCGATCGCAGACATAAACCTGTCCGTCTCTGGCCACGGCGACGCAACTGAGAGCGCGAAACTGTTTGGCGGGCGGCGCATTCGGATCATAAGGCGCGAGCGTGGAATCGTCAGGCTTTTCTCCGTAAGCGCCCCAGTGCCGTTTGTAAGCAAGGGTGTCTGCGTCGAACACGACGACGCGACGATTGAACGTGTCTGCGATATAAACCTCACTGGCCGCAGGATCGATTTCGACCGAAGCGGGCCGATTCAACCCCGTCCGACTGTCGTTGGATTCTATCTTGCCCGCTCGCCCTATCTGCAAAAGGAACTGGCCGGCGGGCGAAAACTTCAACACGTGCGCATCCTGCGGACGCGGAGACGGGGTCGCGCTTTGCCCGCGGCTTGCAACAGGCTCCGCGCCTGCCGCCGCTATCCACAAATTTCCCTTTCGATCTATCGCCATGCCGCCTGTCGAGAGCGGCCAGTCGAAGCCCTGACCCGGCCCGCCCCAGTGACTTATGAGATTCCCTGCCTGATCGAATTCCAAAACTGGCGGAGCCGGAACGCAACAACCCGTAGGCGGGTTGAGTATCGCGCCCTTCTCGTTGTTGCCGAGCGAATCGGCCCCTCGATGCACGATCCAGATGTGATTCTGCGCATCGACGGCTACGCCTGTGACAGAACCCAGAACCCAGTGATTGGGCAGCGGTTTGGGCCATAGTGGATCGACTTCGAAGCGCGGCGCTTGAGAAGGGCTGCGCTTCTGAGCGAATGCGCTCATATCGATCACGGTCAGACTGATTCCCAACAGAAGGACTAGCGAGACTGAGATTGCGCCGATAAAAAGATTGCCTGCTGGCTTCATATTGCCCACCTCCCTTTTTTCGGATGCAGGCTGCATTGTCACTGACAGCGCGGATGGCGTTTCACGGATACTGATCCTGAACACTGCGGCGACAGATGCCGCAGTAGCCGGGCTTATATCATTGACGGCGCGAAAGGGCAAGTGGCGTTCGGAAGAGTTGTAGATGCAAATCAAAACACACGGAATTGGCACACTGTTTCGAGATGCCGCGAGATTGACTCATTAGTTTGCGACATATTTCCTGGTCCGCGAAAGTTTGGGACACATTTTCCAGTCCGCGAAGCGGACGCAAGAATAAAGCCCAGGGCGAGCAGCCCTGGGTAGAGCCGACAAAACAAATCCAAGCCCGTGAAACAGGCGACAGGCATTCAATCTCTGTCGCCCGTTTCGCGGGCTTGCGATCATAATTGCCTCCCCCCAGGGTTCCGCTGATGGCTCCACCCTGGGCATTACTCTGTCGCCTGCTAAGCAGGCTGATACGAGCAGGTAGCACCTTTAATGAGCAGACTTTTGAAAACTGCACACTACCTCCCCTGTATGCGGCTCTCTGATCGAACGGCTGCCGATTTTCGCTTGTCAGTTCTTGCTTCATCAAACTAATATACGCCCGCACAGGCAAACGCCATTGCCTTGGTGAACGATCACCCATAGAAGTTTTCGAGGGAGGATTGTGCTGAGGAGCTACCGCACAATCATCGCATCCCGCGTCATCACTGCGCTGGCGGCGATAGCCTTCATTCTGCCCTCTGTCGCGCCTGCCCACGACATCCCCAACGATCTGACCATTCAAGCATTCGTCAAGCCCGCAGGCCAACATTTATCTCTGCTTGTTCGCGCGCCTCTCAAAGCCATGCGCGATGTCGATTTTCCGAAACGCGGGCCGGGTTATCTCGATATCGCGCGGGCCGACTCCGCGCTCCGCGAAGCGGCTATGCTTTGGATCGCCGACAATGTTGAATTGTACGAAGGCGATAATCGATTGCAGGAAGCCAGACTTCTCAGCGCGCGAGTCTCTTTGCAGTCGGATCGATCCTTTCTGTCTTATGAAGAAGCTCTCTCGCATGTGACGGGCGAGCGTTTGCCCGACGATACCGAAATCCACTGGGATCAGGCGATGCTCGATGTACTCTTCGAGTATCCGATCCGCTCTGATCGCTCAGACTTTTCGATTCATCCGCGACTCTCGATGCTGGGCCTTCGAGTGACGACCTCTCTCCGCTTTCTGCCCGCAGACGGCGAACCTCGCGCTTTCGAGCTTCATAACGACGCGGGACTCGTCAGGCTCGATCCGCGCTGGCATCAATCCGCGCTGCGATTCGTCGAATCGGGATTCTTTCACATACTCGGCGGAATCGATCATCTTCTGTTTCTGTTCTGTCTGGTCATTCCGCTGCGCAGCCTCAGACCGCTCGTCGTAGCAGTCACCGCTTTCACTGTCGCGCATTCGATCACGCTCATAGCGGCGGCTTACAATCTCGGGCCAGGCGGATTATGGTTTCCGCCTCTGATAGAAACTTTGATCGCCCTTTCCATCTTTTATATGGCGATTGAAAACATCCTTCGCAAAAAGGTCGAGCGCCGATGGATGATCGCTTTCGGCTTAGGCCTCATTCACGGATTCGGATTTTCGTTCGCCCTTCAACAAAACCTTCAGTTCGCCGGATCGCATCTGCTCGCATCTCTCTTGTCGTTCAACCTCGGAGTCGAGATCGGCCAGCTTCTCATACTCCTGCTTCTCGTCCCCGCGCTGAAATTTCTGTTCCGGTTCGTGGTCGCTGAACGGATGGGGACTATCATACTGTCGGCTCTAGTGGCTCACACCGGCTGGCACTGGATGATCGAGCGCGCAGACCGGCTGAGACAATTTCCGCTGCCGCCGATGACAGCCGACTCTTTCGCTTCGCTGATGCGCTGGCTGATGCTGGTCTCGATCATTGCAGCGGCAGTGTGGTTTGCGCGAGTGACGCTCGGCTCGGATGAAGTGAAAGCAAAAATATCTAAGCTCTTTGCGAAGGCATTGCCGACCCGCCGCGCCGAAGAGTGCGAAGGAGATGATTCGCTTTCGACCAGAGGCATGGATTGATGATGCAAAGCAGGCCGGCGGCCTGTTCAAGGCATGAAAATTTGAGAACCAGCAGGCTGGCAGCCTGCTGTACATCGAGGAGGAACTGCAATGTCACATTCAGGTCGAGTGAGATTCGCGTTTGTCGCAGCCGTCGTCTCTTTGATCGCGCTGACTGCTTTGAGAGCGAACACGCAGGATGATACTCAACCCGTCAACGATCCGCCTAATCCCTACATGACAGTTGAGAACTGGGCGAAGATGCCCGAAGGCAGAACGTGGGGCGCGACGAGCGCCGTCGATATCGATCCCGACGGCAAATCTATCTGGGTCGCCGAACGATGCGGCGCCAATACCTGCGTCGGCTCGAACCTGGCGGTAGTCCTCAAGTTCGACCCGTCGGGCAAACTCGTCAGGAGCTTCGGCGCGGAGATGTTCATCTTTCCTCATGGCATTCACGTCGACCGTCAGGGGAACGTCTGGGTTACGGACACGATACCGCTCGGCAATCAGCCCGCGCCCGCCGGAAAGGGCCACATCGTCGTCAAGTTCAGCCCCGAAGGCAAGGTGCTGATGACGCTCGGCAAGGCAGGCGTCACTGGCGACGGGCCTGATACTTTCAATCAGCCGTCGGATGTGATAACGGCTCCCAACGGCGATATATTCGTCGCCGACGGACACGGCGGAAATTCGAACGCGCGAATAGTGAAATTCTCCAAAGACGGAAAGTTCATCAAGGCGTGGGGAAAGAAAGGCACGGCCGCGGGCGAATTCGATACCCCCCACAGTCTGGCTATGGATAGTCGGGGAAGACTCTTCGTCGCCGACCGCAACAACAATCGAATTCAGATATTCGATCAGGATGGAAAGTTCCTCGCCGAGTGGAAACAGTTCAGCCGGTTGAGCGGCATCTACATCGATAAAAACGATGTGCTCTACGGAACAGACTCGGAGTCGAACACTCGAAGGCACGCCGGATGGAAGAGAGGCATAAGAGTGGGGAGCGCGAAAGACGGCAAGGTGACGGCGTTCATTCCAGACCCCGAACCCAGCCCCGACTCGTCAGGCACGAGCGGAGCAGAAGGCGTCGCGGCAGACTCTCAGGGCAACATCTACGGGGCGGAAGTCGGCCCGCGCGCGTTGAAGAAGTATGTCAAAAAAAGATAAAGAAAGTCGTGGACTTCCACGCCCGTCAGTGCTAGAGTGGCAAACCGTGAGACTCCGCCGGTTTGGAAGAAATCCAAACAGAGTCCTGTGCGACAACCGCCCGCTATCACCCTTGTCAGTTCCATCCCATCCGCCGGAAGGGAGGTAGGTCAATGAAAAAAAATTCGCGCCGTGAGTTCATGGGCAACGTGGCGACGGCCCTCAGCCTTGCCACGCTGGCCCCTTCGCTCGACCCTCTCGCGCAGGGAAGAGGGTCCCGGCAAACGGAAGCCGTGCCGGAGAATCCGCCACTGACCCCGGCAGAATACGACCGCATGGCCAAGCTTGCCAGCAATGAGAATTGCTGGGGGCCTTCCGAGACGGTGGTAAAAGCCATGACCGACGCCCTGAAATACGCCAATCGCTACGGCTATCCCGACGGCGGAATAGTTGAAGCCATAGCCGCCCATCACGGCGTGAAAACGGAAAATGTCATGATCGGCGCAGGGTCAGGCGAAATACTCAAGGTCGCCAACACCGCCTTTCTGATGGATCGCAAAAAAGTCGTAGGCGTCGATCCCAGCTATGATTCGGTCTATCGCTACGTCACCAACAGCAAGGCCGAAGCGATCAAGGTTCCGCTCCTGAAAGATTACCGGATGGATATTCAGGGGATGATTCGCGCCACAAGAATGAACTATCGCGACATAGGCTTCGTTTACGTCTGCAACCCGAACAACCCGACCGGCAACATCATCCCGAAACAGGAAATAAAATTATTGCTCGATTCCATCCCGCCCGATGTGACTGTTCTGATCGATGAGGCTTATCATCACTTCGTCATAAGTTCGGATTATGCCACATCGATTCCTTATGTTCAGGAAGGGCGAATGGTCATCGTGACTCGAACATTTTCGAAGATAGCCGCGCTGGCCGGAATGCGACTCGGTTATGCGATTGCGCCCAAGCACCTGATCGATGCTATGCGCCCGTTTGCTGGCGGGAGCATCAACGCGATAGTCAAGTACGGCGGCGTTGCGGCTTTAAAAGACACCCAGTATGAAAACAAAATCCGTCAGATGACCATCGCTTTGCGCAACCGGACGACGAAGGAACTGGCGGATTGGGGCTACGAAGTGATTCCGTCCGAGACGAATTTCTTCATGGTCAACGTCGGTCGAGACGTGACTCAGGTGGCGCAGGAGTTTCGCAAGCGCGATGTTTTAGTAGGGCGAAAGTTTCCCCCTATGAACAACTGGCTGCGCGTGTCCGTAGGCACTGAGCCGGAAATGAATCGCTTCCTTGCTGTGTTCAAGGAAATATTTCCGAAAGTCGGCATCAAAGCAAAGCCTGATGCCGGCAACTGAACAGGCACAAAAGGAGACCAGGTATGAACGCAAGGTATAAGTTCGCTGGCGCGGCGGCGCTTGCAACGATCGCCGTGTGGATATCTATGTCAGGAGTCATGGCCGATTCGCGCGAAAGCGCGCCGACTTTCACTAAGGACGTGCTTCCGATCCTTCAGCGGTCGTGTCAGGAATGCCATCGCCCCGGCACGATGGCCCCGATGTCGCTTGTGACTTACGAAGAAGCTCGTCCGTGGGCGCGCTCGATCAAAGAGAAAGTAGTCACGCGCTACATGCCCCCCTGGCACATCGACCGAACAGTCGGCGAGTATTCTCCTGATCCGTCATTGAGCGACAATGAGATTGCCATCATCGCCGGATGGGTCGACGGCGGCGCGCAGCGAGGCAATCCTGCGGACGCTCCTCCGCCGCGCAAGTTTCCGCCAGCCAATTCGTGGCAGTTCGGTGAAGAGCCTGACCTCGTGGTGACGAGCACCGGGTTCGAGGTTCCGGCGGTTGCAGCCGATCAGTATCCCAAAATTGATGTGCCGACGGGAATGACCGAAGACCGCTACATCAAATGGATTCAGGTCATACCCGAAGACCCGAAGGTTTTGCATCACGTTCTGATCTATGCCCTTCAGGGCGAGCCTGCGACGGGAGGAGTGCGCGGCGCGCAGCAGCGTCGAAATCCGCTCAGCGATTCTCTGCTCATCGAATACGCCAGAGGCAATGACGGAGACATCTTCACCAACGGGACGGCCAAGCTGCTCAAGGCGGGATCGAAACTCCGCTTCAGCTTTCATTATCATCCCAACGGCGAAAAAGCGGTCAACGAACATGCGAAAATCGGATTCAAGTTCTTTCCCAAAGGCTACACGCCCAGTCACCTGATTTCGACGAAAGGCATCTCGTCCCCCTCGACGCTGGCCATTCCTCCGGGAGAGCCGAACGCGCGAAGCGACGCATACTTTCGTCTCGAAGAAGCGGCGAGGCTCATCAGTTTCCAGCCGCACATGCATTATCGCGGCAAGCGAATGACGCTCGAAGCCATACTGCCTGATGGCCGCGTGGAGTTGCTTACTGACGTTGCGCGGTTCGTATGGACGTGGCAGATAACCTATCCATACAAGAACCCGCCCGCGTTTCCCAAAAACACCGTACTTCACATGACGGCTTATCACGACAACTCGCCCAACAACAAAGAGAATCCTGATCCTACGGCTTTCATCGGCTGGGGCGACCGGACGGTGGATGAGATGAACATCGGCTGGCTTGACTTTTATTACATCAGCGATCAGGAGTACGCGGAACTGCAAAAGCAGAAGGCCGGCTTGAGAGCGTCGGCAGAGAGGTAGTATGAAAACCTGTTGGTAGTCCCGGCCCGAGCAGGAAACTCGCGCTACTGAATCCTTCCGCCTGAAGGCGGGACTACGAACTCTTTTCGAGGAGCAGCCCTCAACATCGAAGGGCTGCTCCTCTTCGTGTTTTTCAATCCTGTTTTTCCTGCGAGACCGTCACCTTGATCTTCACTTTGCTGGTGTGTTCCGTGTCTGTGGCTGACATCTCAAGCTCGTAGACTCCCGCTGCGCTGAAGCGCGCGCGCGTGACAGGCTGATTCGCATCGGAAAATGTGACCGTTCCCGGCCCCGTGATCTTCTTCCACGAAACTGCCACCCGCGATTGACGCGGCAATCCGTCATCTTCCGCGCTGCCCGTAAGCGAAAGTTCCTGATCGAGACGCGCGGCGAAAGAAGTCGCCGCGATGGTGTCCGCCCCGGCGTTTATATCGGCAAGCGGATTTATCACCTGAACCGAAGGCGCGCGATTGACGCAGACTCCTCGCGGAGCTTTCGCCAGATCGATTCCTTCCGTCGCTTTCTTCGCGCTCGCCAGTTCAAGCTCATAGAGCGGATCGAGCGTTTTGGCCGTCGTCGTCGAGGTCTTTCCGGCAAAACGCACAGTCCACTGAAGCCCTCCGTCGAAATCATTAGGAACGACTATGCTGCACGCGAAGCGATGACGGCCCTTCAAAAACAACAAGGGTTGATTTCTGTCAGCCTGACCGGGCGTGAAGTGGTTGTCAGCGCCCGCTTCGATTTTTATGTCGACCTGATTCATATTGAAATACCCGAACGAAAGGGTGAGCGAGCCGTCCGGGTTTTTCACAAAGCCGTCATACTGAAGATAGATCGGCTGAGTCGCCTGAGCCGACGCCCCGTAAGCGGTCAGCGTCAGGATTGCGATGAGAAAAAGCGTTCGTGACATGGCGCAGATGAACTCCGTCAAAAAGTGATGACAAGAAAACCTGCGGATGGTTGTTTTGCTGGCGGCCAAAATAAGTCGCGCGAAGTCAAGCCGCTATTTGACCACTGCTATGCATTCGATCTCGACCCTCGCGTTGAGTGCGAGACCGTTTGTGCCAAACGCGCTTCGAGCGGGCATACGCTCCTTTTTGAAAAACGTCGTGTAGACGCTGTTCATATCGGCCCACTCTTTCATATCGGCAAGCATCACGGTGCATTTAACGACGTGGTCGAGCGACGAGCCGTTCTTCTCAAGCACGGCGCGGATATTTTCCATTGTCTGACGGGTCTCTTCCTTGATGCCTCCCGGCGCGAGTTTACCTGTGCTGTCCGTCCCAAGCTTGCCCGCAAGGTAAAGCGTGTCTCCGACTCGCACCACATCGGAAAAGGGCCGGGTCGAGGCGCTGGTCGCGCTCGAATACTCGACAGCGGGTTTAGACTGCGGGCCCGAGGGTTTCGACTGCTGAGTCTGAGCGATGAGAGGCAAGGCGAAAAGGACTGCTGCAAGGACGGCTGAAGATCGAATCTGCTTCATACGAGTCTCCTCGAAAAGGTATGGCAGGCTCGAAGCCTGCGGGTTTTCCACTTTTTATGCTTTCACGTCCGGCATACGGTTCTGCGTCAGAGGCACAGCAGGCTGCTAGCCTGCTGCTTCCCGGATTCTCATTCCTTCAGCGAGTGAACAGGCTGGCAGCCTGTTCTACATCAAAAGCCTGATTTAATCTCTCCGTTTTTAGCCATGCGAACGATGTGGTCCGCGGCGCGAAACGCCAATGCCTGAATCGTGCAGGTAGGCTGGCCGCGCCCCGATGTCACAAAGCTCGACCCGTCGCATATAAAAAGATTCGGCACATCATGCGCCCGATGATATTTATCGATGACGGATTTTTTCGGATCGTTCCCCATCCGACACGTGCCGAGAAGATGAAAGCCGAACGACTGCCCGCTCACGGGGCGATACCATACGCGTCGCGCTCCGGCTGCGTCGAGGAGTTCCCGGCAACGATCCTGAAAAAATTTCATCGTCTTCATATCTTCCGCATGATCCTTGTAGGTTATTCGCGCAGCAGGCAAACCCCATTGATCTTTCACCTCCGGATCGAGAGAAACGCTGTTCGTCTCTACGGGCAGCGATGTCGTATGACCGAGCGCGCGAAGGCTGCGCGTGAAATATTCTCTGAGCATCGCTTTGTACTCGGCTCCCCATCGCGGCGCATCCGCAGGCAGAGCGCGAAGAGCGAACCCGATGGGATAAACATCGAATCGCGTATCGATCCCTCCGCCGCCGTAAAACCCTCGTCGGGGGTCGCTGTCGTAAAAATCGTGTATGACACGACTGACAGCCACGCTCTTGAATTCGTTGAGAGGATGCTCGAAGAGAGCCGAAGCCGAGGCGTGACCGTTGAACATGAGATAGCGGCCCACCTTGCCGCTCGAATTGGCCAACCCCTGCGGGAAGAGATTCGATTTCGACATCAGCAGCAATCGCGGCGTCTCGACTCCGTTGGCGCATACGACTACCGCTTTGGCTTTTTGGAATCGTTCGCCTCCATCCGAGTCGAAATAAATCACGCCCGTCGCGCGGCCCGATTTGTCGGTCTCGATTTTTCGGACATAACTGTCAGCGCGGATTTCGCATCTGCCCGTAGCCTCAGCTTCGCGGATGACAGTCGCAAGCGTCGATGATTTGGCTCTCACCTCGCAGCCAAAATACTCGCAGAACCCGCAGTGAAGACATGCCTGACGACCGCGATAAGGTTTGGAGATGATGGCCATAGGGGCAGGGAAAGCGTGCCAGCCCAGTTTGCGCGCCCCCGTTTCGGCGAGCGCGCCGCTGGACAGGTCGATGCACCAGTCGTTCAGACACACGGC
>CAZPQE010000016.1:0-26362 GCA_964588615.1 uncultured Clostridia bacterium
CAGATGTTAGAGGTCAGATGTTAGTGGCGGATCATCTGACTTCATATACACGATGTTAGAGAATGGTGATCAGATGTCAGCGTCAATTCGCATCGTGAATTTCTGTCCTCTTCACTAACATCTAACACCCGGCATCTAACATCTCCTTCAAATAACTCTTGCGTCGAAGCGGAGTTTTTCGACCAGCTTCGCGGCTACCTCTGCGGGCTTGCCTTCGATGAACTCGGTCTGCTTGCTCTTTTCCGGCACGTAGGCGCGCTCGATTGATTGCAGAGGCTTGAGGTCATCTGCCGTAAGGCCGAGGTCAGCGGCTTTGACTTCACGAAGCTCTTTTTTCTTGGCGGCCATGATGCCTTTGAGCGTGGCGTAGCGAAGCTGATTGATGCCCGATTGAATGGTGAGAACGGCAGGCGTCGGGATTCGCACCCACTGAAACCAGCCCGATTCGAGTTCGCGCTTGACTCTCAGGCCGCCCTCTTCGATCTGAACTTCCATGACGATGGTCGCGCTCGACGCGCCGAGAAGCTCGGCGATTATCAGCCCGACCTGCCCGAAGCCGTGATCGTCGGACTGAAGCCCGGTCATCACCAGATCGCAGTTTTCGCTTTTGAGCGCGGCAGCGAGCGCGCGTCCGATGGAAGCGGCGTCCGTAGCTTGTTCGAAAAGGGGATCGTCGAGATGAATGGCGCGGTCAGCGCCTTTGGCCAGAGCTTCCTTGATCGTTTGCCGCGCGCGTTCCGGCCCCATAGAAATGACGATGACCTCTCCCCCATGTTTTTCTTTCTGGCGCAAAGCTTCTTCCAGAGCGTAGGCGTCGGCTTCCGACATCTCATAGCTGATGTCGCGCTCATCGATCCACTTCTGATCGGGAGCTATGCGCAGGATGGAATCCTTCTTGGGAACCTGTTTGAGACATACGACGATTTTCATAACAGTCCTTTGAGCATATGAAGTTTGTTGATGAAGCTGTCAGGGCGGAACTGACAGCCTGGGTCTTGAAGTTTTGACGACTCTATCGGTCGCCAGGTTAAATCCGCTGGTCGCGTCCTATAGTCCATTCCATTCCTCGATTGCCACAGAGCGACCTAATATCTCTTCGATCTCTCGAATCATCATTCGCAGTTGCGGCACTCAATACTCCTGATTCGAGGGGATAGTCAGCCGGTGTTGTTGATGCACCACAAACTGATGGCGCATCCCGGAATATGGGCCATCAAAACCAGGCTTCCGTAACCGGCGAATGAATTCGCTTCGCTTACAAGGTATCCACCGGCTCATATTCCGGTTCCTTGTTCAAATCGATTCCATCGATGACCGGAAGCGCGTGTTTGAGCTTCAGGCCAACCAGCAGCCAGTCTTCCAGAGTCGAGCGTAACTCTGTTTCGCATTCGTGAAGGGTTGACCCGAAGGCGATCACACCTTTGCATGAAGGAATGCGGCCTGAGAAGGAGCCGTCCTCCAGCTTGTCATATTCTGCCTGAGCCATTGCCTGGCCTATGTATTGGCTTATGATGAAGCAAGCGGCCATAAATTCCTCATCAGCCCTTCAGTCATCTTCGAATCGTTTCAGCACCAGGGCCGCGTTCGTGCCGCCAAAGCCGAAGGAGTTTGAAAGCGCGTAGCGGATGTCGAGCTTTCTGGCTTTGTTGGGCACATAGTCGAGATCGCATTCCGGGTCGGGCTTTTCGTAATTGGCCGTCGGAGGGGCGATCTGATCCTTGAGCGCCAGAGCGATCAACCCCGCTTCGACTCCGCCGGCGGCTCCGAGCAGATGGCCCATCATCGATTTGGTGGAACTGACGGGGATCGAATAGGCCGAATCTCCGAAGACCCGCTTGATGGCCAGCGTTTCGAGCTTGTCGTTGAAATAAGTCGAAGTGCCATGAGCGTTGATGTAATTTATCTCATGGGGCTGGATGCCCGCGTCTTCGATGGCCGACTGCATGGCGCGCACCGCCCCGTCGCCGTCTTCGGGCGGCTGGGTGATGTGAAATGCGTCCGACGACATTCCGTAGCCGGCCATCTCGGCGTAGATTTTGGCTCCGCGCGCCCGCGCGTGCTCAAGCTCTTCGAGGATGAGGATGCCCGCCCCTTCGCCTATGATGAAGCCGTCGCGGTCGGCGTCGAACGGGCGGCTGGCGCGGGCCGGGTCGGCATTGCGCGTCGATAGGGCGCGCATGGCGGCGAACCCTCCGACTCCCATCGGGGTGATTGCGCCTTCGGCCCCGCCGCAGATCATCGCGTCGGCAGCGCCCCGCTCGATGAGCTTGAAGCTGTCGCCGACGGCGTGCGCGCCCGTAGAGCAGGCGGTGCAGGTGGCCGAGTTCGGCCCCTTGGCCTTGAATCGGATCGAGACCTGACCGGCTGCCAGATTGACTATGGCTGCCGGGATGAAGAAGGGGGATATTTTGCCCGGCCCGCCCTTGAGGTATTTTTCGTGCTCTCGCTCGATCACCCCGAATCCGCCTATCCCGGAGCCTATGTAGGTCCCTATGCGATGAGCGTTTTCTTCGGTGACGCGAAGCCCCGAATCATCCACGGCCTCCTGCGAGGCAGCGATGGCGTAATGGATGAACACATCCATTTTCTTGACCTCTTTCTTCTCGATGAACCGGAGAGGATCGAAGTCTTTGATCTCGCTGGCTATGCGCACAGGAAAGCCGGAGGTGTCGAACCTGGTGACAGGACCGATGCTCGAATGTCCCGCCAGAAGGCTCGACCATACTTCCTCACGGGTGCGGCCCGAGCCGCATATCAGGCCCAGGCCTGTGACAACTACACGACGATTCAAAGTCGCCTCCACTTCAGGAATCCATGCTACTTGGCATGCTTCTCTATGTATTCGATGGCGTCGCGCACGCTTTGAATTTTCTCGGCGTCTTCGTCGGGTATCTCGATGTTGAACTCCTCTTCGAATCTCATGACGAGTTCTACCGTGTCGAGCGAGTCGGCGCCGAGGTCATCGATGAAGCGCGCGTTGGGCGTGACCTCGCCTTCATCCACGCCCAGTTCGTCGACTATGATCTGCTTTACTCTTTCCTCAACGGAACCTTCTGCCATTTTGCTGCTTCCTCCCTGTTTGAATTTAGGTTCGGGCGATTCGATAGAGAATCGCTATTGCTTGCTGATCGTTTCCATCGCTGCTTCGAGCGACTGCTGATCCTCGATATTGACACTCTGGCAGTCGCGGTCGATCTGTCTTATCAGTCCGCATAAAACCTTGCCCGGCCCTATCTCGATGAACCTCCTGACGCCCTGCTCGATCAGTCGCCCGATGGACTCGCTCCACCTGACGGGTCTGACGACCTGACGAAGCAATGCGTCGCGGGCCTGGCTTCCTCTGTTTATGATAGCCGCATCGACGTTGGTGACAAGCGGCATATTCAAATCCAAAAACTCGGTTTCTGCAAGCTCTCGCGCAAGCCTTTCAGCGGCAGGCTCCATCAGAGAGCAATGAAATGGCGCGCTGACCTGAAGAAGCACAGCGCGGCGCGCGCCTTTTTCCCGGGCAATCTCCACGGCTTTTTCAACCGCCGGTTTTCTTCCCGCAATCACCGTCTGTAGGGGCGAATTGATGTTGGCAGGCGAGCAGACTCCGATTTCGGAGGCTTCCTGACAGACCGCTTCCACCGTCTGAAGATCGCAACCCATCAGCGCGGCCATCGCTCCCTCGCCTGCCGGCACAGCCTCCTGCATGAAGGTTCCGCGCCTTCTGACCAGTCGAACGGCGTCTGAAAGCTTCAGCGACCGGGCGGCCACCAGCGCGCTGTATTCGCCGAGCGAATGACCGGCCACGAAATCCGCTTTCGCTCCTTTTTCTTCAAACGCTCTCAACATTGCGATAGAAGTCGTAAGTATCGCAGGTTGAGTGTTGGCCGTAAGCCTCAGTTCTTCTTCCGGGCCTTCGAAGCAAAGCGAAGAGAGAGAAAATCCCAGGGCGCGGTCGGCTTCTTCAAACGCGGAAGCGGCTGCTGCCGATGCCTGAGCGATAGCTTTGCCCATCCCCGCGCATTGCGATCCCTGGCCTGGAAATACGAACGCTGTTTTCATCTTCAACAGGTGACAGGGGACAGGGGACAGGGGATAAGCTTATGCTCTCTCTGTCCCCTGTCACCTATGACCTATAGCCTGTCACCTGTTACCTCCTTTTCACGACTGGCCGGCAAGTATGACCGGCACGCCGAGCTCGATTCCTATCCTCTCGTTGACCTGACCGTGACAATAATCTCTGGCCACGCGAATGGCGTTGCGTATGGCTTTCGGGCTCGATCTTCCGTGACAGATGATCGTCACTCCCTTTATGCCGAGAAGCGGCGCTCCGCCGAATTCCGAATAGTGCAATCGCTTCTTGAATCGCCTGAAGGCAGACCGCGACAACACGGCTCCGGCTTTGGCCTGGATCGAACTTTCGAGTTCTTCCCTGAGTACTCGGACTACGAGTTCGAAGACGCCTTCGCTCACTTTCAACGCGACGTTTCCCGTAAATCCGTCGCACACTATCACGTCCGATTCGCCCGTGTACATATCGCGCCCCTCGACATTGCCTATGAAGTTGAGAGAGGAATGCTTGAGCAGTTTGAACGCTTCTTTGGTCAGATCGTTTCCCTTGACTTCTTCTTCGCCAATCGAGAGCAGTCCGACGCGCGGGCTGTGAACTCCGACAATGACGCTCGAATAAAGAGACCCCATCACGGCGAAGTCGTAGAGGTGCTGCGGCTTGCATTCGGCATTGGCCCCGACATCGAGCAGGACGGTTCCGCGACCCGTCAGAGTCGGGAGCACGGCGGCAAGGGCCGGGCGGTCGACTTTGGGAATCATGCCGAGCACCAGCTTTGCTGTCATCATCACCGCGCCGGTATTTCCGGCGCTGACCAGCGCGTGGGCTTCGCCTGAGCGGAGGAGCTTTGCGGCGACCCTTATGGAACTGTTCTTCTTGCGACGAACAGCGTTGGCGACCGGATCGTCCATGGTGATGACTTCCGATGCGTCTACGATTTCGATATGCGGATTGCGCGAGAGCTTTCCTTCGGATTCAAGAGCCGCGCGGTGCTTGTGGAGTTCGGCCTTGATCTGTTCGGAGCGGCCCACGAGTATGACGCCGACGCCGAGGTCGCGGGCGGCCTCGACAGCGCCTTCGACCTCATGGGCGGGAGCGAAATCGCCCCCCATTGCGTCCACAGCGATTTTCAGCATGTCTCTCAATCTACAGAGCAGCCTGCCGGCCTGCTCTCCTGAGCTAAGGCCGGTGCCTGAAACAGATTGGGTCTGTCCTGTTTACTTTTTCTCTTCCATTTCGATGACCACGCGCCCGCGATAGAAGCCGCATTCAGGGCACACCCGATGAGGCGGGCGAGGCTTGCCGCAGTTGGGACAGGTTCCAAAGGAAGGCGTAGCCAGAAAGTCGTGCGCTCTGCGCTTGCCCGTTCTCGACTTGGAATGTTTGCGTTTCGGATTTGGCATCGGGTGACTCCTTCAATTATCTGATTTCAATTCTCTGAGCGCAGCCCAGCGCGGATCGATTTCCTCTCTGCTGCAACTGCAGTACCTCTTGTTGAGGTTTGCGCCGCACTGCTGGCAAAGTCCCAGGCAATCCTCTTTGCACAAACGCGACATCGGCAGCGCGAGTTCGACCTGTTCTCTGACAACATCGTCCAGGTCGATGGCCTGACCCTGATAGAATCCCACCGAGAGATCGTCCGAGCCAAGCTCTTTTTCATCGTGCGCGCCTGAGGGTTTGAGGGGTGGAATATAAACGAGGTGGAAGGTCTGGTCAATGGCGAGAGACAAACCCTTGAGGCATCGGTCGCAATCGAACTCGACCTCGGCTTTGAGCGTGCCTTCGAGTTGTATCTCATCGCCCGCGCGTGTGGCTGTAAGAGAGAGGTCAGGACAGCCCTTGATGCGGCTGTCGGTTTTTTCGAGATGAGGTTCTCCCTCCGGGTAGAGGTGATGAACCCTCAGCCCTTCCTCTTCGCTTATCTGGCCGACGACGATAATCATTGCACGCCTCAGTCAAAGCAGCCATCGCATGTAGCGATGGATGGTCGAAAACCGCTTTGCGCAAAAGATAGTCATTATTATAAGCGCGAAGATGTTTGTCAACCATGCGCTAAAATGATTGCCCGCGCAAAGACGAGCTAATATACTCTCGCTATGAAAACAGCGGTAACAATTCCCGACGATGTATTTCAGGAAGCTCAGGAACTGGCCGCCGCGCTCGGCTTGTCACTGAATGACCTTTATATTGCCGCCATCGCTCAGGTCATCAATGAACATAGCGACCAGAGCATTACCGAGCGATTGAATCAGGTTTACGAGAAAAACGATTCAAGCCTTGAGGATGTGATTGAGCGGATGCAGGCAGTCTCATTGCCCGTGGAGCAGTGGTGATGCAGCGCGGCGATATATGGTGGGCAAATCTGCCTGATCCAGTCGGCTCCGGTCCAGGCTATCGCCGCCCGGTGCTGGTAATTCAGACTGATTCATTACAATCGCAGCCAAATAAAAACCGTCGTCGTCGTGGTGATAACCAAAAACCTCGCCCTTGCCGCAGCGCCCGGCAACGTCCTGCTGCCCGCGAGTGTCAGCAGCCTGCCTCTCGATTCAGTCATCAACGTATTGCAACTCATGACGATTGATAAGCTGCTGCTGACCGAGGGCGTCAGCCAACCCCCTGCACAAATTATGACGAATGTCGAAGCGGGCCTTCGTCTGGTTACTGGCCTGTAGCTCGCGCGCCCAACTCTCAACTTCTGGAACTTTGCCTCATTGATGGCGTGTTAGAAACCGGTATAATTGCGGGGAGACAATTCAACACGGGGAAGCGGCGCGGCCTAATGGCGACCATCACTCATCAGGCGCAGGCGGTAGAGTTAGGCGGGAGCCGGTCAGCGGAAGCGGCAAGCGATCACGAACTGATTGCCGCCATCCGCGACGGCGATGAGATAGCTTTTCAGGAGATAGTGCGTCGCTACCGCAATCCGATAACCAATTTCGTCTATCGAATGATCGATGATTATGACAGGTCGGTCGAACTGGCTCAGGAGACTTTCATTCGCGTCTATACCTCGGCATCGCGCTATCAGGCCAATTACAGCTTCTCGACCTACATCTATCGGATTGCCTCGAACCTCGCCATCAGCGAGTTGCGCCGTCGCAAGCGACGGAGGTTCGTTTCGCTCTTCTCGCCCTTTACAAACGACGACGGCGAGATGATGGAAATCGATCCGCCCGATGCCAACCCGCTCGTTCTGGATCAGATGATCGAAGACGAGCGCCGAAGGGCCGTCGCCCGCGCCATAACCTCTCTGCCGGAAAAGTATCGCTCGGCCCTCGTCCTCCGCGATGTCGAAGGAATGAGCTATGACCAGATAGCCTCGGTGCTGAGTCTGTCTGAAGGGACGGTGAAGTCCCGAATTAACCGCGCGCGGAATCTCCTCCGCGAGAAACTGAGCGCGTACATCTGAAAGCAGGAAAGCCATGATGGAGTGCAATTCAACGAGGAAACTCATCGACGAAGCCGACCGGCCCGACTCGCTCTCTCTCGAAGTCGAGAAGCATCTGGCTTTGTGCGATGATTGCAGGCTGTTTGCCGATGAGAGAGCGCAGTTGCGATATCTGCTCGCTTCGACCGCAAGGGTGCAGGCTCCGCAGAACTTCGACGCCACGCTTTGCCAGCGGCTCGAATCGCGCAAGGCGGCAAGGTCGCTTGCGTGGTTCAGCCCCGCATCTCTGGTGCGCGCGGGCGCAGCAGCAGCGGCTATGGCTATGGTGATTTTTATGGCGAAGGTCGCTTTGTGGCCCGATGTCGGAAATCAGGGTGAGATAGTCAAGCCGCCTGCGTCGATTCAAGGGCCGATGGCAACTGCGCCCACGATTCCTCCGCCTGCCCCGACGCCTCCATCGGCGAGCGGCGATGCAACAACGAGCCATGCGACTGCTGTGATCGCTTCCAATCCGGGAGGGAAGCGAAACCGTCGAAGCGTTCCGGTCAGTATCGACCCTGACCTTGCCGCGCTCGACCCTCATTTCGTCATCGTTCGCGGCGACCGGGGCGATGTGGAAGTGCCCATACTGACCATAAGCGTCGGCGCGCAACCCCGGCTCTACGGCGCTTCGCGGCCTCCGCAACCAAGGCTTGTCCGAACTTCGTTTTAATTTCGCGCTCTGATTTATGACGCGAGTGTTTTGATTATGTTCAAGGGTTTCACCAAAGTTTCAATAGCGATCCTTCTTCTGTCGGCTGCCGCGTTTTCTCAGCAGCCCACACCGACCGCAAAGCCCGCAGTTCGCGGCGTCGTCACCGTCGTCCACACTGTCGAAGTGCAAAAACTCCTGGCCCGCTTGCGACAGCAGCATAAGGGAGCGGTCGGGGTCTCAGGCTCCGCTCCTCAATTCATCTTCAACATAGCTACGGGACTCGCTCTCGACAAAGAAGGCCACATAATAACCCGCCTGGCTTATGTCAGCCCGCAGGACAAGGATCAGAAAATTTCCGTCACCACAATCGATGGGCAGACGGTCGAGGCGCGCGTCATCGGGGTCGATTGCCCGACCGGGTTCACTATACTCGAAGCGCAGTCGCTCCAGATCGATCTTCCCGAATTCGCCGCCGCGCAATCGAGTGACGAGGTGAGAATCGTCAGCGTCGATTTCGTGCCTGCTCCTTCGACTTCCGAAAATCCGAAAGACTTTTTCATATCTCCGTCGCTTAAAACCGGGCGCGGGCAGATAGCCGACGACGGGTCGCTGTCGAAGGCGCGGGGCGTGAAGACGCTTCGCTCCGACACCCTCTTCTCGCGCAGCGACGGCAGCGTCGTCACCACGACTGCCAATCAGATAGTCGGCATGACGGAATATGCCGGAGTCGGAAAGTCCTATATGTTTCCCATCTCCCTGTTGCGCGACACCATCGCAAAGCGGGTGATCGAAAAGAAAGACAGCGTTGCCGCCGCCTGGCTCGGCGTCGTGGGCGAGAGCCTCGCGCAGGTGGCCGAAATGGAGTTCGGCGCGCTCGGACTTGCAGACCGACGCGGGGTGATCGTGCGCGAGGTCGCTCCCGACAGCCCGGCCAGCGCGGGCGGAATACTTCCAAACGACATCATCATCAGTGTGGATGATTTCGATGTGACCGGTACTCCAGACCTGACGGCCAAACTCCTGGCTTCGCCAGCAGGCAACACCGCGCGGCTCAAGGCCATAAGGAGCGGCAAGCCCCTTGAGATGAACGTGGTTCTGGGCGCGAGGGCATTCAACGCGCCTGCCGTTGACTGGAATGATCGTATCTGGGAGGCGCAGGTCTCAGGCCGCAATGAGATTGAAGCCCGCATCCGCGACCTTCGATCTTTGATGCTGAGCTACAACCGGCGCAGCGATCTTTCTCAGAGAGAAGTCAAAGAGGCTCAACGCGAGTTGACGATGGAAATCAACCGGCTTCAGGAAAACCTTCGCCTGGCCGATCAATCGCGGCAAAGCCTCACAGCCGATTTCGTCGGCGTGAGACCTTCCGGCGTTCAGTTGAAATCAGGTCTGATCGTAGACGACCTGACTGCGCAGATGGCCTCTTACTTCGGAGTCCGAGGCGGAGTGCTGGTCAAGAGCGTCGCCCGAGGGAGCAGGGCGGAGCAGTCGGGACTGCGCGCGGGTGATGTGATCGTCGGAACGGAAGAGCGCGAGCCGGTGACCGTCGCTCAACTCAAATCCGCTTTCGCTTATCAACGAAAAGTCTTCTCTCTCAAGGTAGTCCGACAGAAACAACCCTTGACGATCCTGCTCGACAACCGTCAATGAAGCGGCTGCTTGCGGCAATCCGTGCGGCTGTGATACACACCAACGCTTGCCGATGAATATCGCTTCAAAACGCGCCGCGTTGATTGCCATACTCCTGTTTGCCATCGCGCCATATTTCATCGGCCTCGGCGCGTCTACGCTTTGGGATTCCAACGAGGCATTCTATGCCGAAACCCCGCGCGTGATGGTCGAGACCGGAGACTACATCAACCCCGCTTTCAATAATCAACCTCGATTCAACAAACCGCCTCTCTCCTACTGGATCGTCGCCGCATTCTATAAAACCTTCGGCGTGTCTGAATTCTCCGAGCGATTGCCCATAGCTCTCGCGGCTTTGACGATGCTCGTCGCCGCATTCATCATCGCGCGCGAGACTCACTCGCTGGAAGCCGGACTGTTTGCCGCCCTCGCGCTTGCCGCTTCGCCCCGCGTGCTGATGTTTTCGCGCCGCATAATGATCGATCTTTACGTGGCTATGTTCATGTCGGCGGCGTTGATGTTTTTCATACTCGCCCGGACGCGGCCAGATCGCCGCAGGACTTTTCTTGTGTTGATGTATGTGTCGGTCGGGCTGGGCGTTTTGACCAAAGGCCCGGTCGCCGCAGCCCTCCCCGCGCTCGCGCTTCTGATTTATCTGGCTACGACCCGCCAACTCAGGCGACTCGGCGAGATGATGCTTCCTCTCGGTGTGGTGATCGTCGCCATCATCGTGCTTCCATGGTACGCGGCCATTTATGAGCGGCACGGCTGGGGATACATCGAGTCTTTCATTCTGAGAGACAACATCTCGCGCTTCACCGAGCCGGTGTGGGGGCCGCGACGCAGCATATTTTTTTACCTGCCTGTGTTTGCAGGCGACCTGTTTCCATGGTCTGTGTTTCTGGTCGCCGCGCTGTGGCCTGGGGTGAAAAAGATCGCGGCGAAATTCAGAAGAATTCAAACCGATGAAAGCCAAAACGAGGATGCTTCAACTCAACGTATCGAACTCCTGCCGGTCATCTGGCTGATGGTGATCGTCGCGTTTTTTTCTGTTTCGAGGAACAAGGAAGACCTCTACATCCTTCCGGCCTATCCGGCTGCGGCGGCAGTTGTGGGCGCGCTGCTCGCGCGCTTGGATTTTCATCGGAAAACGATCAACGCGACGACCTGTCTGCTTGGCTCGATCACTGCGATAGCCGGAGCGGCTGTTCTCTATGCCTTCAACTCTGAAGCGATGCCCTACCGGATTGCAGGGGCAACGGCTATCGGAGCGACTTTGCTCGCGGGCGGTTTGATAGTAGTTACACTTGTCGTGATGAAAAAACAATTCGCGGCGCTGGCTGCTTCATTGCTTGCCGTCATTGTCGGAAACTATTTCTTCGTCGTCGCCGCGCTTCCCGACTTCGAGCGTTATAAACCTGTCCGCCCGTTTTGCGAAGTGATAGCGGGCCAGGCTTCAGAAGACGCCCTGATCGGTTATTTTCGACTCGCCTCTCCGAGCATGACGTTTTACCTGCGCCGACAGATTTTCGAATACTATGAGGAGGATGAACTTCGCAGGGCGCTTTCTTCGGGGAGGGAAGTCTACTGTCTGATGACGCAGGCCGATTACCAGCAGATGAAGGACACGCTTCCCGCGCCGACTTACGTCCTTGCCGTTCGGCCTTTGTTTCAAGTAAAGTTGAAAACTATTCTTGAGAGAAAGGAAATTCCTCAAGCGGTTCTCATAAGCAACAGGGACCAGACCGGCGTTTCAAGATGAAGAAGACTGCCTTAACAGTGTTGAAGATCGCCGTCAGCATCGGCCTTTACATCTGGATATTCAGCAAAATCGATGTGGCTCATCTGTGGGACATCCTCCGCAAGGCCGAGTTTATCTACTTCCTTGCCGCGATCCTGGTCTATTTTTCCATCCAGGGGTTGAGCGCCTATCGCTGGCATCTGCTGCTTCGCCCGCTCGATCTGAAAGCGCCTTACTCCAAGCTCCTTCAGTTCTATCTGCTGGGAATGTTCTTCAACAACTTCATGCCTACGGGCATTGGCGGAGACGTATTCCGAGTCTACTATCTCAACAAGGAAACTAAAAAACTGAGCCGGGCGACGGCTTCGGTTTTCTTCGACCGCAACCTCGGCATGGCGGCTCTGCTGTTGATGGCAACAGTCGTGGCGCTGGTTTCAGGAACGATTTTCAGAGGAGTTTATCTGGCTCCGATATTCATTCTGATCGCCGCCTCCTACGGTCTGGCCAATCTGGCGCTGTTTTACCGCCCGACTTACAACCTTCTTCACCGATTGCTTCTGCTGCTGAGGATGAAGAGAGCGGATGAAAGAGTCGAACACCTCTTCGAATCTGTAAATTCCTATCGCGGGAAATGGGGATTGATAGCTCTCACGATGACCATTTCGCTGGGCGTGCAGTTCGGATGCAGTCTGGTGAACATGCTGGCAGCGGATTCGATAGGGCTTCGCACGAGCGGCGGCTGGATGAACTATCTCGTGTTCATCCCGACCATCGGTCTAATCACGATGGTTCCCGTTTCGGTAAACGGCATGGGATGGCGCGAGTTTTCCTACATCCAACTTTTCGCCTCCGCAGGGGCGACCGAAGCGCAGGCGGCGGCTCTGGCTTTTTTGTGGCTGGGAGTTCTGGTCATCACCAGTCTTCCGGGCGGCGTCATTTACGCCCTTGAGGGACTTCGCAGCAAGGAGCCTCTGCCGACAGAAGAAGAGGTGCTGGAAACCGTCGAGGGAGAGCAGGAGAACGGCGATGAGTTTTCTCATCTCTCGAACTCGCCGGCGGAAGAGGAACCCGTCTCCTCTATATGAAAAAGAAACTCTCATCCCGCGCGCGCGTTTTATCGTTGGATCCGATGGAATTCAAAAATAAAATCACACCCATCGCTCTGTTGATCCTGTCGGCTATATTGTGCCCGGCTGTCTCGCTGGCGCAGGACAAGGGCAAAGAGACGCCGAGGGAGAGAACCCCTGAAGAGATTCAGAGAATGGTGGCCTCTACGAAAACAAATCCTCCGTCAGGGGCGGGCTTTTACATCGCTCCGATAGAGCAGTCTCCCGGTCGCTACAGCTTCACGTTGAGCGACGGCGAAGGCCGGTTCGTTTCCGATTCGATGACCGAAACCGAAACCATAATATTAGAGGCGGTGCTTTTGGAAGCCAGGCGGTTCGCTCAGACCGATCAGAACGCGGGCGTGAAGAAGCCCATCATAACCCGGTTTTTCGACAAACAGGCCAATGCCTTTTTCGTCGACGTGATGAAGATGGGAGTAGAGAGCCGGTTCTTCATCACTATCAAAGGACTCACCTCCCGCATCACCGTCGACGCAGGAGCGATAAAGCGCGGAGACAAACAAGCCAATCCTCTCTTCTATGAAATCATCAACCGCGTGCAGACGGTTCGCGCCGCCGCGCAGTAATCACAGATCAGGAATCCAGAAAAAATATTCCTTCTCTTTGTAGACGCCGGCGACTTTCTTCAAACCGAGTCCGGGCAGTTCATCTGCCTTCAGCCCCAGATATGTGAAATGCGGGAAATCAGCGGGAACGGTTCTGAACCAGCCGCAGGCTCCGAGCGCGCTTTCGACCCGCTCGTCTTCGAACTCGGCGACATCGAAGGCCAGCATCGCAAGGTGCTGAGACGCGCCCGGAGCGGCTACCGAGTATAGAATCGATTTGTCGAAAAAAGTGCCGAAAAAAAACTGCTCGCTTTCTTCGAGGTCGAGAATCACTGCAACCTGATCGCAGGGCGCAAGGCTGAGAATTTCAGAAGCGCGCCTTGCGCCCAGACGCCCTGACGCTTCCCAGTACACAAGCCCGCGAGTGACGTTGCGCGTCCACAATCGCACGGTGTCGTCATAAGACCTGCGCCCGGAATCCGCCGCCCGAGCAGTGATGCTTCCGCCCTCCTGTCTTATTCGGTCTGCCGCTTCAAGCAAAGAGTCGAGGGCGACGGCTTGCAATTCCATGATGTGATCGCCCAGGAGCGCGCTCCTGGTTTCCAGCCGGGATTGAAACGAAGAGACCTCTTCTGAGTCGGCGAAAATGATCGTCGGCGGCGGAGTGGCGCGCGTCAGAAAGATCGCGCCGTATTCTGAGAGAAGACGCAACTCAACCGGCGACGAGACAGCGGGCAGTTTACCGGCAAAGACTTCGTTCATGCTTCAGACATAGCGCGCTCGGAGCACGCTCAAATGATGGCGTTCGTGTCCGAGGATGATGTATGCCAATGCCCGCACGGTGAACTCATTGCCGCTGCCCGCGCCTCTCCTCGCCCATGCTTGATCGTCGAGCCGTCGAAAAAAAAGCAGGTTAGCTTTTCGCACGTGCTCAAACTCCTCGGCGAGATCCGACAAACTGCATTTCGAAAGCGAATCGTTGCGGGCGTAATCATCCTGCTCGAATCCAGCCAGCGGCGTCTGATCGTTGCGGGCGAAGCGGAGAGCGCGGTAGGCGAAGACCCTCTCGGAGTCGATTATGTGGCCGATGAGTTCCTTGATGCTCCACTTGCCTTCCGCGTAGCGAAAATCCGCACGGTCTTCCGGGATGCTCTTCAACACTGCGAGGGTCTCTTCAACCTGCCTGTCGAGCGCCGCGAGTATATCTTCCTCTGCGACCAGGGAAACGTATTTTTCGTAATCGTGCGCGTACTCGTCCGAACGGGGTTTGCTCATTGCCGATGCTGACATGTCTCCTCCTTAAATGTGCAGCAGGCTGGCAGCCTGCTGCTTTCCAAACTCTCAACAGTCTGGCAGCCTGTTGCAGATCAGTAATCGAATTCTGCGCGGGTCTTGATGAACCTGAGTATGTTTTCACGGCGGATCATTCCTTCGAGCCGCCCGTTTGAAACGACCGGAACCTGATTGAGGTCTTCCTTGTCCATCATCTCCACCACGCTGTGGAGGTCATCGCCGGGTTCGACGCGGCGGACGGTCTCAAGTGGCCTCATCGCTTTTTCGACCGTCAACCAGGCCCATCGCTCGCGGGGTTCGGCCTTGACTTCGCGCGTGGTGATAAGTCCCAGCAACTCCTCATGGCGGGTGACGATGAAGCATCGCTGGCCTGTGCGTCGAATATAGTTCTCGAAGAACTCCTCAAGCGAAGCGTCTGCCGGAACGGTCGGCGCGTCTCTGCTCATCACATCGCTTGCCAGCGCGCCGCGCATGGCCTGCTCGAAGACCATGGCCTGCTGGCTCGACCTGGCGGCGTTGAGAAGGAACCACCCGATGAAAGCCAGCCACAGCCCGCTGGCGACGTTGCCCTGCGGAGCTATGGCCAGAATCGCGCCGGTGATGATGAACATATAGGCGAAGCCCTGCCCTACGGTAACGGCGGCGCGCGTGGCTTTGCTCATATCTCCCGTCAGCCCCCACACCGCCGCCCGAAGCACCCGGCCTCCGTCGAGCGGAAAGCCCGGAATGAGGTTGAACAATGCAAGCGAAAGATTGATGACCGCAAGCCACCCCGACATGGCTCCTAGTGGAGAAGAATCGTCGCCGATGGCCTGTTTGACGAGATAAAAGAAACCAGCAAGCGCCGCGCTCGAAATCGGGCCGATGATTCCCACCATCAGTTCGGTCGTCGCGTTCATAGCTTCCTTTTCTATACGCGACACTCCGCCGAATATGAACAACGTGATCGAATGAACCGGAAGCCCTCGGGCCCGCGCTAGCAGGCTGTGCGAAAGCTCATGAATGAGGATGCATATAAAAAATAAAAAACTCGTGCCGAAGGCGGCTATCAGATGCCAGGAAGCGGGCCAGTCGCGATGCTTCTGATGGTAGTCGCCCCACAGCGAAAAGGTGATGATGAAAAAAATCACGAACCACGAATAAGTGACCCCTATTTCGATTCCGAACAGCTTCCCGATCTTTATGTCCGTTTCCATCTGTCGCTCCGCAATGCCTCAAGTCTGATCCTCAGACTGACTCGTCTGTTACAATACCACCGGGCCGGGCATTTGTTCGAGCCTCAGTGAAACAGGAAAAAGTCTGATCTGACGAGCGCGGTCCGAATTCGCTCGGACTTCAGACTTCAGACTTCAGACTTATGCCCAACATCTACGGAATTCTTCCAGTCCTCGAAGCTCTGCGCGCGCGGGCGCGGCGCATTGAGAAAATACTGATCGCCGAAGGCGCAAAGACCGACCGGCTGCGCGATATCTTCGACGCCGCTCGTCGCGCCGGCGTAGTCATTCGACGCGAGCCGCGAGTTGCCCTCGACCGTATGACGGGCAACGCCAGTCATCAGGGAGTGGTCGCCGTCATAGCCGCCGCATCTTATGCGGATGAAGAGGAACTGCTCGCCCAGGTCTCGAATGAAACTTTGTTGGTGTTGCTCGACGGCATCGAAGACCCGCGAAATCTCGGCGCGATAATTCGCACGGCGGAATGCGCGGGAGCCTCAGCCGTCATCATCCCCGACCGACGAGCCGCTCACATCACCGACACTGTAGTCAAAACCGCAGCGGGCGCGACCGAGTATCTGCCCGTAGCCTGTGTCAAAAACCTCGCTGCTTTCATCGAGCAGTTGAAGAAAAGAAATGTGTGGGTGGTGGGCGTCGAGGGCGACGCGAAGATCGCCTACACCGCCTATGATTATTCGGGCGCGACCGCGCTGGTGTTCGGCTCGGAAGGGAAGGGGCTTCACCGCCTGGTGCGCGAGCGATGCGACGCGCTCGTCTCCATTCCCA
Organism: uncultured Clostridia bacterium; assembly: GCA_964588615.1. GTDB lineage: Bacteria > Acidobacteriota > Blastocatellia > UBA7656 > UBA7656 > UBA7656. The sequence continues at coordinate 16,475 of CAZPQE010000016.1, forward strand.
TGCGCGGGCGGATAAGTTCGCTCAACGTTTCGGTAGCCGTCGGAGTGACGCTCTTCGAGGCCGCGCGGCAGCGGAAGAATGAATGATGGTCTCATCGTCCTTTAACAGGAACGGCAGCAGCGGGCGTGTGAAAACCTTCGACCTTCGACTTGCCTCGACCAGCTTCTACAAGCGTCCCGATTAGGCGTAGAATCTCAGGGATGAGTGCGAAGCCTTACGATCAGGCGTTCAAGTATCTGGCCGAACAGGACCCGGAATCATTGTTAATCCTGCTCGGTTGTTTGCAGCCCGGTGAGAAGGCGCAAATAGAATTGCTCCCGCGAGAATTGAGCGTCTCGACTCTTCTGCCCGATCAGCCTTACCTTGTTCGCACAAGGCGCGAGACCTGGATAGCTCACATCGAGGCTCAGACTATTTACGACGCCAACATTCCTGAGCGCATGGCCGAATATGGCGCGCGATTGTGGATGAACTATCGCCTGAAGGTGCGCAGCTATGTGCTGCTGCTGACAAATCGCAGTCTGCCCCCGAGAGCGACCTCGACGGGTCTCATTGCAGCCGGAGACATAGAGATCAGGGCGCGATATCATCTGGTGAAATTATGGCAGCATTCAGCGGCAGGCGCACTGGCCACCCGCCGCGAGAGCCTGCTGCCTTTCGTGCCGCTGATGCGAGGCGGGAGAGCGGAAATAGAAGAATGCGCAGTCCGACTGCGAGAGGTAGAAGATTGGCAACAGCAACGAGACCTGAGCCTGCACTTCATCCTCCTCGGAGGACTGATGTATAATCGTCAGGACATTCTGGAACTTGTAGTGAGGCGAGGTATGATTCCACTGGAACAATTGAAAGATTCGAGCATGTATCAATACTTCATTGAAGAAGGTCTCAATGAAGGGATCAGGAAAGGCATACAAGAAGGCCGCAAGGAAGGCCGCGAGGAAGGCCGCAAGGAAGGCCGCAAGGAAGGCCGCAAGGAAGGCAAGTTTGAAGGCGTCAGAGAGGCATTGCTGATCGTGACCGGAAAGCGATTCCCCGAACTGGATGTGTCGAAGGAGATCAGGGCGATTCGCAGTGTTGCCGCGCTTGAGAAATTGCTGACCGAGGCTATGGAGTTTTCGGACGCAGCATCTTTTCATAAGCGTCTTCTGGAAATAGCCAGAAAGCCCCGACCGCGCAGGAAAGGGTAATCACCACCTTCTCACCGGATAGGCAGCAACCAGGTCGGGCATGTCTGGTTTGTCGTAAATCACGCGCTCAAGGAATAGTCCTGACGGCGGAGCGGTGTGCGCGGCTATCTGAAATCGCTTCGCCGCGCGCAAGTCCCCCTCGATCAGCGCGCGAAATTCCTCGACATTCAAATTGCCTCGACCAACCTCTACAAGTGTCCCGACGATCCGTCTGACCATCTTCCACAGAAAACGCGACGCGCCGATTCTGAATAAAATAAGATCGCCATCGATTCCTGTCTCCGCGCTCACTACGGTCACGACGGTCGAGCGTTCGTCTCCGCGCTTTTCGCAAAACGCTTCGAAGTCGTGACGCCCGACAAGAAAACCTGCGGCCCGGCTCATCGCCTCCGCATCCAGAGTATCCTTCACCCACCAGACGAACTTCTTGGCAAATGCAGCGCGGCGGGTTGAAATCTGATAGAGGTAGTAGCGAGCCAATGCGTCTCGACGCGGATCGAAGTTGCGAGCGGCGCGCTCGACTTTCAATACGTTGATATCGGCAGGCAGATGATCGTTGATCGCTCTCATCAACTCGTCCGCCTCGGCCGCGCCCTCGGCTGAGAGGCGAGCCACCTGAGCCAGCGCATGCACTCCGGCGTCAGTGCGCCCCGCGCCATTCAACTCCACTCTGCTGCCGAAAAAATGTTCAGATGCGCGGCGTATCTCTCCGGCCACAGTCCGCGCATGACGCTGCTCCTGCCACCCGCTGTAGCGCGTTCCCTCGTATTCCAGAGTCAGTTTCCAGACTGTCAATTTGCTTTCCTTTCTGTGTTGAGATTGCGGGCTGTGAGGCGCGCTGTCAACCCCGGAAAATTGGCCTGCCGGAATTGGCATGGCATTGGCACTTTACGAACCCACATTCCTGAATAAAATTGGTATGTCGAAATAAGCCAATTTTGAGAGGCGATATGGCCGTTTACTTCGAACTCAACCGCGAGAGCCGCATCCCGCTTTATATGCAACTGGTGACTCAGGTGCGCGAGATGATCGCTCGCGGCGCGCTCAAATCGGGAGACCGCCTTCCCGCAAACCGCGAGCTTGCCCGCTCGCTCAACGTCAATCGCAACACCGTCACCACCGCTTACTCGGAACTCGAAGCCGACGGCCTCATCCAGTCTCACGTGGGGCGAGGCACATTCATCGCCAGCCTCGCGCCCAGGATCAAGACGGAACCCATCACGAGGACTGAGCCGTCTCCGATGGTGTGGAGCGCGCTGATGACCACCAATCAGCGCGACCGCTGGCTCAACGGGCTACTGCGCTCGGATCAGCCGCCCGGCACTATCTCGCTCGCGCACGGATTGCCCCAGGCCGATCTTTTTCCTCTCGATGATTTTCGCCGCTCGGTCGATAGAGTGCTCAGAAAAGAAGGTCGTGAGCTCCTGCAACTGGGACTCACCGGCGGCTACCGTCCGCTCCAGCAGTACCTCTGTTTGCAGATGGAGCTGTCGGGAATAAAAGCCGCGCCTGATGAAATACTGATAACCAACGGATGCCAGCAGTCGCTCGACCTGCTGCGCCGCGTGTTCGTCGAGCCGGGCGACGAAGTTGCCATCGAGAATCCGACTTATCCGGGAGCCATCAGCGTGTTTTGCGGAAACAACGCCCGATATGTGAGCGTCCCGGTCAGAGAGGCGGGGATGGACCTCGACGCGCTCGAAGACATTCTTTCGCAGCGACGCCCGAAACTGATTTACACCATACCGACTTTTCACAATCCGACCGGCGCGAGGATGGACATAGAATCGCGCCGTCGCCTGCTCGATCTTGCTACCCGCCATCGCGTGCCGATAATCGAAGACGACATCTACAGCGAGCTTCATTACGACGGCCCCACTCTTCCTTCGCTCAAGGCTATGGACGAGCATGGAGTGGTCATCTCCATAAACAGTTTTTCAAAAGTCGGCTTTCCGGGTCTGAGGGTTGGATGGATAGTCGCCCCGCGAGTGGTCAATGAACAACTCAACATCGCAAAACAGAATGCCGATCTCCACGCAAGCATGCTGACGCAGGCGGCGATCTTCGAGTTCTCGCGTCGCGGACTGCTCGCAAAGCATGTGAAGCGAGTGCGGCGCGCTTATGCCGAAAGGCGCGACGCGATGCTCGACGCGCTCGAACGATATTTCCCGGCAGATACGCAGTGGAACAAGCCCGCAGGCGGGATGGCCGTGTGGGTGCGCCTGCCCGAACAGTTGAACTCGACCGAAGTGCTTCATCGCGCCGCCGAACGAGGAGTGGTCTTCAGCCCCGGCGATCATTTCTATTCCGCCGCTCCGCGTCACAATATGATGAGGCTTTGCTTCACCATCGCTTCGCCCGAAAAGATCGAAGAAGGAATCAAGCGCCTCGGCTCGGTGGTCAAAGAGCGCATCACAAGTATTAGGAAGCAGCGCGCCCAGCGCGCGCCAGAGGCCATGCGCGCGCTGGTGTGAAATTCACAGCAACCTGGAACAGGCCGGCAGCCTGCTCTACATTTTCAAAAGGAGAAAAGAAGTGGCAGCCAGAATCAAAAAGCAGGAAAAGAGTCGGTCATATCGTTTCGCGCGTCGCATGTCGCGGATGAGCGTGTCTGCGGTGCGCGAGATACTCAAAGTCACCGAGCGGCCCGACATCATCTCGTTTGCCGGAGGGCTTCCCGCGCCCGAACTCTTTCCGGTAGACGCGCTGGCCCGCGCCCACGCAAAAGTATTCGCCCGGTCGGGTCAGGCGGCGATGCAGTACTCGACCACAGAAGGCTGGCTGCCTCTTCGTCAGTGGATAGCGGCGCGGATGAACGGGCGCGGAATTGCGGCCACCGCAAATCAGATTCTAATCACTGCCGGTTCGCAGCAGGGAATCGATCTCGCCGCAAAGGTTTTTCTGGAAACGGGCGATGCGGTCATAGTCGAAAACCCCTGCTATCTGGCCGCGCTTCAGGCCTTCAGCGCCTATGAAGCCATCCCTGTCGCCGTCGATAGCGACGACGAGGGAATGCGCGTCGATCAGGTAGAGCAGGCCATCAAACAGTCGAAAGCGAAACTCATCTACATCGTCGCCGACTTTCACAATCCCAAAGGCACGTCGCTGTCTCTCGAAAGAAGGAAGCGTCTCATAGAAATCTCGCGCCGTCACGGCGTCCCCGTAGTCGAAGACGATCCCTATGGCGAGCTTCGTTATCGTGGCGAGCGCGCGCCTCAACTGGCCGCGCTCGACCGCGACGGAATGGTGATTCACCTGAGCACGTTTTCAAAGACGCTCAGTCCCGGCATGCGAATCGGCTGGGCTGTGGCCGCTGATGAAATCATGCGCGAGCTCGTGGTCGCAAAACAGGCCGCTGACCTTCACACCTCGACAATCGAGCAATATGCCGCAGCCGAGATTCTCTCCGATTTCCCCTACGACGAGCACGTCGCCGCGCTCTGTCGCGTCTACGGCGAGCGATGCCTCACGATGCTTGCGTCGCTCGAAAAATATTTTCCCAGTGAAGCGCGATGGACTCATCCCGATGGAGGCTTGTTCCTGTGGGTGGAGCTTCCACAGACTGTCAGCGGAGAGGAGTTGCTCGAAGACGCGCTCAAAGAGAAGGTGGCCTTCGTTCCCGGAGCGCCGTTTTACGCCCGCGACCCGCAGAGCAATTTCATAAGACTGAATTTTTCGAACCGCCCCGCCGACGTGATCGAAGAAGGCGTCGCGCGCATCGGCAAGGTGTTGAAGAGGAGGCTTTGATATACAACAGGCTGCCAGCCTGTTGACGACATGAAAGTATGAAAAATTGGAGGAGCAGCAGGCTGGCAGCCTGCTGTACCTTTCAGAGGAGGCTTGCATGAAAAGCGCCCGTTATGTCATTGCCGACGTTTTCACTGACCGACAGTTCGGCGGCAATCAGCTTGCAGTTTTTCTCGACGCCGCAGGCATCGAGAGCGCAAGGATGCAGGACATCGCCCGCGAGATGAATTATTCCGAGACCACTTTCCTGCTGCCAGCAGAGCGCGGCGGCGATTATCGCGTTCGAATATTCACCCCGCAGCACGAGCTTCCCTTCGCAGGCCACCCCATCGTAGGCACGGGCTACACGGTCGTCGCCCGACGTTTGAAGGAGTGGACGGAGCCGCTCACTTCAGTCACTCTCGAAGCGGGCGTGGGCGACATACTTGTCCGCGTTGCGACCGAAGGCGGACAGGCGGGACAGACCTGGATGAATCAACCGCTGCCGGAGGTGAGAGCGCGGTTTGATGACACGAAGCGACTGGCCCGCGCGCTGTCAATCGATCAGTCGGAGATAGCAAAGACAGAGCTTCCCATCGAAGCCATACACAACGGCATAACCACCATCGTGGTTCCGGTCGCTTCGCTCTCTGCGGTGCGGAAGATCAAAATCGATACAGGCGCGATAGAGAGCATCTCTGAGGAGGTGGGCGGAGAGACTGTTATAGTTTTCACACGCGAGACTATCAATCAGGAGAGCAGTGCGCATTGCCGGGTGTTTGCGCCTGCGGCGGGAGTCGTCGAAGACGCGGCCACAGGATCGGCGAACGGCCCGCTGGGATTTTACATGGTTCGCCATCGTTTGGTCGAAGTTCAGCCGACGACGCTCATTGTGAGCGAGCAGGGCTATGAGATGAATCGCCCCTCGACGTTGCACATCGAAGTAGATTTCGACACAGAGGCGAAAGCCGTCCGCGTTGGCGGAGGAGTGGTCATCAGCGGGCAGGGAGAAATCTTTCTGCCCTTGATGTAGAACAGGCTGGCAGCCTGTTCATGGGCTAAAGGGACAAAAACTCCGGCGGCCCGTCGCACATTTGGAGAGTATGAGCATCGAAAACTCCGCAGGCAGCCTGGCCTGCCTGTTTTGAGGAGAGCGCCATGACGGTCAACGATCTTCAATCGCTTTACGATTACGGCTACTGGGCCAACAGGAAGCTATTCGAAGTGGTCGATCAACTCACGGATGAAGAATTCACCCGCGAGCCGAACGGGCCGGGAAAATCGATTCGCTCGACGCTGGTTCACATACTCAGCGCCGAGTGGGGATGGCTCGGGCGATGTGGCGGGCCTGAGCGCGGAGAAAGACTCAATCCTGAAGATTTCCCTTCGATTGATTCGATAAAAGAAGCGTGGAGCGAAGTCGAATCTCACCTGCGCGATTTTCTTTCATCGCTCACTGAAGATGATCTTGAGCGAGTTGTGGAGTACACGATTGAAAAGGGCAAGGGGGGCGCGCTTCCGCTCGGCGCATTGATGCGGCACGCGGCAGCCCATGGGGTGCATCATCGCGGCCAGATAACGCAGATGCTCCAATCGATGGGGCGATCTGCGGGCAACATCGATATGCTTTTTTACGAAGGAGAAAAGCGCGGCGTAAAAGTGTTGTGATGAGTGAATGGAAAAAACAGGCGCTGAAACCGATCAAGCCGGTGGGCGAAGGTCTGAGCTTTTCTGACGCCGATCAACTCGCCAGACTCTACGCCCCCGCGCAAAAAGCCATAGCGACTGAAAGCCATTCATAGGAGTCGTGGATGTACAACAGGCTGGCAGCCTGTTGATACCCTGAAAGCATGAAATTTTAAGAAACAGCAGGCTGGCAGCCTACTGCACTTTATTTGAGGAGTTGAAATCATGGACAACGCAATCAGGTTGAAAACAGGACTCGCCGAGATGCTCAAAGGCGGAGTCATCATGGACGTGACCAACGCCGAGCAGGCGCGCATAGCTGAAGAAGCGGGCGCGGTGGCGGTGATGGCCTTAGAGCGCGTGCCCGCAGATATTCGCGCCGAGGGAGGAGTGGCCCGCATGGCCTCGCCGAAAAAAATCCGCGAGATCATGACCTCGGTCACTGTCCCGGTGATGGCCAAAGTGCGCATAGGCCACTTCGCAGAGGCTCAGGTTCTGGAAGCCCTCGGCGTGGACTTCATTGATGAGAGCGAAGTGCTCACCCCGGCAGACGAAGAGCATCACGTCGATAAGCACGCTTTCAAAGTTCCTTTCGTGTGCGGCGCGCGAAATCTGGGCGAAGCACTGCGACGAATAGGCGAGGGAGCGGCGATGATAAGAACGAAGGGCGAAGCCGGATCGGGCAACATCGTCGAAGCAGTTCGCCACCTCAGAAAGATTCATCAGGAGATCAAGAGGCTGACCATTCTCGGACAGGAAGAGTTGATGAGCGAAGCCAAACAACTCGGAGCGCCTTACGAGATAGTCCGGATGGTTGCGCGCGACGGGCGGCTCCCGGTTCCTAACTTCGCCGCCGGAGGAATCGCCACCCCTGCTGACGCTTCGCTGTGCATGCAGTTGGGCGCAGAATCGGTGTTCGTCGGATCGGGCATCTTCAAATCCGATGACCCGGCTGCGCGCGCCCGCGCGATAGTGAAAGCCACCACGCACTACAAGGACGCGAAAGCCGTGCTCGAAGCCAGCGAAGAGTTGGGCGAAGCGATGCGCGGGCTCGATGTGTCGAAGCTGCCTGAAAGCGAACTGCTTCAGACGCGGGGGTGGTGACCCGAATGAAGATCGGAGTGCTTGCCATTCAGGGCGACTTCGCCGCGCACGCCCGCGCGCTCGCGCGGCTCGGAGTCGATGTGATCGAAGTCCGTCGCGGTGACGAACTTCTCAATATCGATGGATTGATCGTGCCGGGCGGCGAGAGCACCACGATGCTCAAGTTTCTGGAAGGTGAAAACCTCGCTCCCTCGATCAAACGGATGGCCCGCGCGGGCCATCCCATTTTCGGAACCTGCGCCGGAGCCATACTGCTGGCCCGCGAAGCGGTCAATCCCGCGCAGCCTTCTCTCGGTCTCATCGATATCACGGTCGAGCGCAACGCATTCGGGCGACAGGTCGACAGCTTCATCGGCGAGGTCGCCGCTGCGCTCGAAGGCGGAAAGATGGAAGCCGTCTTCATTCGCGCCCCGCGAATCCGTCGGGTCGGCGCGGATGTCGAAGTGATAGCCACGCTCGACGGCGAGCCGGTGTTTGTACGAGAGGGGAACATCCTTGCTGCGACTTTTCATCCTGAACTGACCGCAGACCCGCGCGCCCATCTTTTGTTTTTGAGTTTGTGCCAATCCCGCCGTGATGCGAAAATCGAAACTTCTGATGTACAACAGGCTGGCAGCCTGTTGACGCCATGAAAGCGCAATGGCATCAAGAAGGGTTCACAAGCACAGGCTTTAGCAAACCAGGCAGCCTGAACTCTGAACCTTCTTTGCTGATTTCTGCCATTGCCCTGAAAGCGTGAATATTGGAGAACCGGAGGAAATCGATGGAGCTTTACAACTGGGACGCTATGAAGGAAGAAGAAATCACGCCGTTCCTGTCGCGGCGTTTCATTTCCGGCCAGAGAATCACGATGGGCCGGATCGTTCTCAAGCAGGGCTGCGTCGTGCAGGCGCACCGCCACGACAATGAGCAGATGTCGACTGTGCTCAAGGGAGCTTTGAAGTTCATCGTCGATGGCCGCGAGATAATCGTGCGCGAGGGCGAAACCCTGGTCATTCCGGCAAACGCTCTGCACAGCGCCGAAGCCCTCGAAGACACCGATGAGTTCGATGTGTTTGCGCCACTGCGGAGCGACTGGATAAACGGCACGGACGATTACCTGCGCGGGAAACAGGAGTAAGCATGGATTTCGGGCTTGGAGGCAGAGCCGCGATAGTGGCTGCGGCATCGACGGGCCTCGGCAAAGCGACGGCTATGGAGCTTGCCGCCGAAGGCGCAAAGGTGGTCATAACCGCTCGAAGCGCAGACCGGCTCGATGCGACAGCCCTTGAGATTGAATCGGCGACCGGATCAGAAGTCATAGCCATAGCGGGCGACGTGACCGATGAAGAATATGTCCGCCGACTGGTCGAAGAAACCGTGAATCGATTGGGCAGGCTCGACATCGTGGTGGCGAATGCCGGAGGGCCGCCTGCGGGCTACTTGGCCGATTTCGAAGCGGAAGATTATCGCAAGGCGATAGACCTCAATCTGATGAGCGCGATCAATCTTTGCCGCCGGGCTGTGCCGCACATGCGCGCGCGGAAGTGGGGGCGCATTGTGGCAATCACATCGGTCGCGGCCAAACAGCCAATAGACAATCTGATTTTGTCGAACACTGCGCGCGCGGGCGTGCTGGGATTCATGAAGAGCCTGTCTGCACAGGTGGCAGCCGACTCGATAACCGTCAACACGCTGTGTCCGGGTTATCATCTGACCGAGCGGCTGCGAAGTCTCGCCGCGCGAACAGCCGAGGGCGAAGGCTCGACGGTCGAAGAGATTTATGAGAGATGGGCGGCCTCGGCTCCGATCAAGCGCATAGGCGACCCCAGAGAGTTTGCCGCAGTCGTCGCCTTCCTCTGCTCCGAGCGGGCGAGTTACGTTACAGGCGCGGCGATTCAGGTCGATGGGGGCGTCTACAGGGCGCTGTACTGAAACGCCCGATGATTCGATCTGACTGCGCGCGATTTTCAGGCGGATGCCTGGCGGCTTGCGCGACGATGGCGAATGTATTCGATCACGCCCGGCAGCACTGAAATGAGAACGATGGCGATTATGACCAGCGAGAAGTTCTTTTTCACGATCTCGGCTTCTCCGAAGAAATATCCGGCGAATACGAAGATCGCAACCCACAGAATGCCGCCTGAGACGTTGTAGGCGACGAACCGCGAATAAGTCATGCTGCCTATGCCTGCGACAAATGGAG
>CAZPQE010000017.1:0-4217 GCA_964588615.1 uncultured Clostridia bacterium
AACTGCCTGTGCTGCATCTGGTTCGAAGCGAATGGACTAAGGGATTGTTCACTTTTGCCGACGGAAGTTCGATCATCGCTCAGGGGCCAGCCTGGACTCATCTGATTCCTCAGAAAGACGGGTCCTTCCTGTTTATGGTGACGACCTCTCAGGTCATCAGCAAAGGCACAGGGCTATTCGAAGGCGTTCGCGGCATTAAGCAGGGAACAGGGACTACCTACGTCGCGCCCGGCCTGTTCCCCGGCAAGTTCCCATCGCCCGGCTTCCAGTTCGAAGCGAAAGTCATAGACACGTTCAGGCTGATCAGGAAAGGATTCCTCAATTCGCCTGCAATATCCGGGTAGTTCCATAAGGAGTGAGAAAAATGGCCAACGGCAAGCAGTTCATATTGGATCCTCTTCAGCGAATTGCGACGACTCTCCAGTCGCCGCCCTCGCCTGTGCCTCAAGTGGCGCGGGCCGGGAACCCTCCTTATGAGGAGTTGCTGGTTCGCTACGCGATAGGAACGGGAAAATTCAGCCCTGACAAAAAGAGCTTGAGCGTCAAGGGACACGTTTTCCTGCTCAATAAAGAGCCTTACGGGGAGTGGGAAGGAGTCTATGAGTTCGTAGTTCCATTGTCGGGGTTGGAAAAGACGCCGCCTCCTGCGCCGCCTCCTTTCAACAGACCTGCCGGTCCCATCCCGCAACCACAACCCCAAGCATTCTCGAAGGGGGAGTGGAAATTCGCCGACGGAAGCTCGCTGACTGCAATCGGCCCGGCCCTTTTGCATACGGCTCAACTCAGCACGCTGGAGACCGATTTCTGGATATCATCCAACCAGATAATCACTGGAGGCACTGGTCGATTCTCAGGCGCTCAGGGTCTCAAGACCGCCGGAGTTTCCATACTGCTTCCACCAGGGGTCTCGCTCAAAGATGCCGGGCAGGTGTCAGTCAAATCCATAGACGTTTACAGGGTGCTTCGAAAGGAATTCATCGGCAGCCTGCCTCCGATCCCTCAAGGAAGCTGATAGGCCGTTGAAGATGACTGGAGGACACATGGCACTGGCTACAGACCCATCGAAACTCAAAGACGCTTATGATGTGCTGATCGTAGGCTCAGGCTACGGAGGGGCGATCGCGGCTGCCCGTCTCGGATATGCCAACTCGAAATCGGGCAAGAAACTGCGCATCGCAATACTTGAGCGCGGGGTCGAATGGCTTACAGGCTCTCTGCCTGTTACCGCTGCGGAGTTCGCCCGTTCGCTCAAGACCGAATCGAAGCCGCTTGGACTCTTCGAGTTCGTCTTCAGCGCCGACTTCGACGTGGTGCAGGGAAGCGGGCTTGGGGGGACTTCGCTGGCCAACGGTTGCGTGTGCATCATCCCGGACCGCGAGGTCTTCGATACCTACTGGCCCAAAACGATCGCTTCTGAAGACCCGCCCATGGGCCAGTTCTATGAGCGCGCACTTGCCATGCTCGATGCCATACCCTACGCCGACGAGGTCGACCTTCCCAAAGTCGGCGTGTTCCGAAAGATGAGCCAGGCGGTCGGCAATAAAGCGACGGCGCTCAACATAGCCATCACCAACAAGGCCCGCGTGACCCGCTACGGCATCCCGCGCAAGCCCTGCGTCAACTGCGGCTCATGCATATCGGGCTGCAACTACGAATCGAAAAACACGCTCGACAAAAACTACCTGCCGATGGCGAGTCACTTCGGCGTCGAGATGTTCACTCGCTGTGAAGTCGATTCGTTCCTGCGCCTGCCCGATGGCCGCTATCAAGTCTCGGTGATGCGCCGGCTGGGCGAAGACGGAACCGAAATCACCTGGCGCTTGATCACTGCGCGCCGACTCATACTTGCCGCCGGGTGTCTGGGAACGACCGCGATCATGCTGAGGTCGAAGGCTCCGAACCTGACCTTCTCCAAACAACTCGGTCAGCGATTCAGCGGCAATGGGGATTATTTCGCGCTGGCCTACAACGGCAGCCCGCAGGTGAACTTCAACGGCTGGGGGCTTGGCACGTCGCAGGAATTCCAGATCAAAAACGGCCCGACTATAACGAGCCACTTCCGAATGAATCAGGGTCAGCCGATTCAGCAGAGGATGACCTTCGAGGAAGCCTCGATGCCCGCGCCGTTTGTCGAGACCATGCGCAATCTGGCCTTCATCGCCGCCGCAGGCCAGCCCTGGAATTTCCTCAACAACACAGGGAAAGTTCAGCGATGGCTCACGGATCGGGTGCGCAGCAATGATGGGGCGATAAATCATTCGCTGCTGTTTCTGGGAATGGGATTTGACAGCGCGTCAGGAGTCATCAGCCTGAGATCGGATGGAAGCGCGCGCATCACATGGCCTGAGGCCGGCGACGATCCTGTGTTCAAACTCCTCGAACCCGTTACCGTCGATATGAGCAGGGCGGTAGGCGGAAATCAGCTTCCACAGCCTCTTCTGGCCTTCATCGATGTGCCGATCACAGGTCATCCCATCGGAGGATGCGCGACTGCCGACGACATCGATAAGGGAGTGGTCAATGATCGCGGTCAGGTGTTTAACCCCGATGGCGGAGTTTACGAAGGGCTGTACATAGTCGATGGCTCGGTATTCCCCGGCCCCATCGGAGTAAACGTGCTGCTTACGATATCGGCCTGGTCGGAGCGGGCAGTAGATTTCATGCGAAAGGACTGGGGGCTTGCGCCTTTCAACAAGGCCGACGAATGGGACGACAAGGTTTAAGGAAAGGAGCGAAGCGATGTCCAATCCGTTCACAAATCCGCTAGGGGCAGCCACAGGCGCGGCAATCGGCGGCGCATCGGGGGCGGTTTCGGGGGCGACCTGGGGAGCAAGCGAACTGGCCAAACTGGGCAAGCGAATAGGCGGGCAGCCGGGAGAGATATCGCTTGCAGTGCTGGGGCTGGGCGCGGGCGCGGCGGCAGGAATGTTTGTCGGCTCGCTGGTCGGTTTTATCTCCGGCACGAACCTCGTGGAATACTACGTCGGGTCAAGCCTCCCCCGCATCGGCAGTGGCCGCGCCGGGAGCAGCGGCGCTTCTCAAAGTTGATCGGTGAGCGATGGGAGATGCGGTCAATCCAAAGCAGGCAGTGATACTTTCGGGAGGAGGCGCTCTCGGAGCTTACGAAGTCGGGGTGTTGAAGGCGCTCCTGAGCGGGCGGTCTCCGGCGACCGGGGGAAAGCCGCTCGACCCGGACATATTCACCGGCACATCGGTAGGCTCGTTCAATGCTGCATACCTTGCCTCGCAATGGGACCAGGTAGGCGCTTCGTCAATATCGAACCTTGAGCGGGTGTGGTGCGACAAAATGAGCCAGCAGGCAGAGAGAGGCGGAAATGGCGCGTATCGGTTCATCGGCAATCCGCTGGAGCTTGCAGACCCGAGGTATTTCATCAACGGGCCTCTGCGATATATGACGCGGCTGGCCGGGGACAGTATCGTGTTGTTGCGCGAGTCCACCAACCGCCTCCTTCACGCACTGGCTCCGTCTGAAGAAATCGCCGAGGGCCGCTTCCTCTATCTGGTCAACATCGATAATTTGATTTCGCGCGAGCCTTTCAGCCGATTGCTCAAAGAAGAAATTCCATTTGATCACATCGGCGCTTCGAGCAGGCAACTGAGAGTGATTGCGACGAGTTGGGAAACGGGCAGAGTTGATACTTTTTCCAACTCGCATTTCACGGAAAAGCTCGGGCCGCAGATCATCATGGCGTCAAGCGCCATACCCGGATTCTTTTCGCCGTCGCCGATAGGCGCTCAACTGTTCGTCGATGGCGGGGTGCTGGAGAACACGCCACTCAATCCGGCCATAGACGCCGGGGCCGACGCGCTGCACGTGATCTACCTCGACCCGGATGTCGACAAGATACCCATTCAATACCTCAGCAATCTGCTTTCGGTGATGTACAGAGTGCTGGTGATAAACTGGGCTGACAAGATCAACCAGTCAGTCAGACTTGCTCGCCTCATCAACGAGATAATAACCAGGCTGTCCGGCGATCCGAATGTAACGGAAGTAGCTGAAGCTTTCAAAAAGCACCTGGGCCTGAAAACATCGCTCCGCCGGCTGATCATCCATCTCTATCACCCTCGGCACGAATTGGGAGGGCCGTTCAGCCTGCTTGATTTTCGGCATGAGACGATAGACGGCCTCATAGAAGCCGGATTCAACGACGCCGCGCGTCACAATTGCGCCAACAACGGATGTTTAGTCGAAT
>CAZPQE010000017.1:4317-26211 GCA_964588615.1 uncultured Clostridia bacterium
AGGACGCTGATATGCGCGAAACGCACCGATATGACGTGGCTATAATAGGCGCGGGGCTTGCCGGGCTTTCTCTCGCCCGACAGCTTTTGCTCGACTCGGATAAGAAAATTATTCTCATTGATAAACGCGCCGAGGTTCCCCCTGCCCGACAGAAGGTCGGAGAAGCCACCGTTCAACTCAGCGCCTACTACTTCGCCAAAGTCCTCGACCTCGAAGAATACCTCCTCCAAAACCACTTCATGAAATACAACCTGCGGTTCTACTGGAAGACGGCTTCGCGCTCGAATCGCAACTTCGAAGATTACTCGCAAGCCTACATCCGCTCGCTCTCGAACATCGCAAGCTACCAGCTTGATCGAAACGAAATCGAGCGCGAACTTCTCCGACTCGATTTGACTGACCCCAACTTCGACTTCATTGCGCCGGCGCGGGAATTGAAAGTCTCGCTTTCAGAAATCGGGCCTCATCTGCTCAGCTTTCGTCACGACGATAGGTGGGTCGATGTCGAAGCCGACTGGGTGGTCGATACGTCAGGCCGCGAAAAAGTGCTCGCCAGAACGCTCGGCCTCGCGCGAGCCAATCCCATCCGTCACGGCTCTTCGTTCTGCTGGGTTGAGGGCGTGGTCAACGTCGAAAAACTCACGGACCTTTCGCCCCGCGAAATCCGTTTGAAAAAAGACCGGCGACACCTCGGCCATCTGCCGGTGTTTTTGGCCACTAATCATTTTTGCGGCGAAGGCTTCTGGTTCTGGGTCATCCCGCTGCACCAAAAGACGAGCCTCGGACTTGTCTACGACACCGCTGTCATTTCGCCTGAAGAGGTTTCCACACCGCAGAAGCTCATCGAATGGGTGTGCCGCGAGTTCCCGCTCTTTGCCCGCGACCTGCCTCATCGAAAGATAGTTTCACAGGGGAGCTTCAGGAGTTTCTCTTACGATTGCGCGCAGACGATCAGCCCCCGGCGCTGGGCGCTTTCGGGCGAAGCAGGCCGCTTCACCGATCCGCTCTACAGCCCCGGAGGCGACCTCATCTCGATTCATAACACGCTTATCACCGACGCGATTCTCACACGCGACCCGGAGGAGCTTTCAACGAAATGTCGGCTTTACGAG
The DNA here is from genome assembly GCA_964588615.1 of uncultured Clostridia bacterium. Taxonomy (GTDB): domain Bacteria; phylum Acidobacteriota; class Blastocatellia; order UBA7656; family UBA7656; genus UBA7656. The sequence continues at coordinate 5,430 of CAZPQE010000017.1, forward strand.
CAAATGATGAAAGCGGTCTATGAAGCTTACGTGCCGAGCTACGCCGCAAGCTACGACGCGCTGGGCGATCAGGAAACGATGACGCTCAAGTATTCGTGGGAGCTTGCCGTTTACTTTTCGTTTTATGTCTTCCCGTTCATCAACGACCTGCTGACCGAGCCGCGCTTTACGGTCTCAGTCCTGCGACGATTCGGGCGACTGGGGCCGCTCAACCGCAGCCTCCAGAAATTCATCAGCGCGTTTTATCAGTGGAAAAAAGAGAACGTCAGGCCTGCGCGCGGACCTGTGTTCAACGACTTTTTCGACATCGGCCCGTTGCGCCAGGCCGAGCGATGCTTCTACGAAGTCGGCGTCTCGGTCGAAGAAGCCCGACAGATAATCGATAGCCAGATTGCCAGCCTCGAAGAGATGGCTCGCTTCATCATCGCGCACATTAGCGCAGTAGTGGCCACCGATGAACGCGCGCTTACAAATCGTCATTTCGTCGAAGGCATCGATGCGGCGCGGGCCGTCTTCGATCAAGCGGAGATCTGCGCGCGTTGGGAAGAATGCGCCGAAAGCGAAGAACTTTATGAATGGTCTTTCGACCCGCGCGTGTTGAGCCGGTTTTCAGACGCGCCGCGCGCCGAAGGGGGAGCTATCAATGAACGACTACGCCCCGTTGATCGAGCGGGCGTTCACGCTCGATTTGCGTGAATCGTCTTACAGGGTAGAAAAAACCGAAGGCCGCATCCCGCACTTTTTATGCGGGACGTACTATCTCAACGGCCCGGCAAAATTCGAGCGCGACAATTTCAGATATCGCCACTGGCTCGACGGCGACGGCTGTGTGTGCGCTCTGAAATTCGACGAAGACAAAGTTCGCTTCACGAATCGATTCGTTCGCAGCGCGAAGCGGGTCGCCGAAGAAGAAGCTGCGCGTCCGCTTTTTCGCGCATTCGGAACCGCCTTCGAGGGCGACCTGCTCAAGCGCGGCATCATGCTCGAATCGCCCGCCAACGTGAGCGTCTATCCTTTCGCAGGAAGACTGCTGGCATTCGGCGAGCAAGGGCTTCCGTGGGAACTCGATCCCTCGACGCTTGAGACGCGCGGAGTATTCACATTCAATGGAGCGTTGAACGAGATAAGCCCGTTTTCTGCGCACCCGAAACTCAGTCAGGGCGAGATGATAAATTTTGGCGTGGCGTTTTCAGCCACCGCCCCCCAGCTACACGTTTATCGTTTCGACAGCGACGCGCATCTCCTCCTTCGCAAGCGAATCCCGATGAAGTTCGGCTGCTCGGTACATGATTTCAGCGTCAGCGCAAACTACATAATTTTCTATCTCAGCCCGTACATTTTGCGAATCGACCGAATGCTCGAAGGAGGGTCGCTCATCGACGCGCTCAGTTGGGAGCCTGAGCGGGGAAGCCATCTTCTGATACTCGACCGCGAGACGTGCGATGTGAAAGCGCGCGTATCTGTCGGCTCGCGCTATGCGCTGCACACGATAAACAGTTTCGAGGAAGAAGGACGGCTCCATATCGATGTAATCGAGCTCGAACGGCCCGTTTACGATCAGTATCAGACCATACCTGATTTGTTCGAGGAGGTGAGCGCGGGCCGTCCCGTCCGGTTCGTGATTGATCCACGAAATCAGGAACTCATCTCCGCGACCGAAATCGATTATCAGCTTGCACCCGACTTTCCATCTATCGATCCGCGCCGCGCCGCCCGGTCTTACCGGGATTGCTGGATGCTGGGCATCTCCGCCGCCGGGCGGCGAGGGCGGAAATTTTTCGATCAACTGGTTCATGCGGACTGGGGGGAGGCAACCGTTCGCAGCGTCTATCAGGCCCCTCCGCGCTGTTACCTCGGAGGCGAACCGATCTTCATCGCCGGAGGCGAAGGGCAGGGAGCGGTTATTTGTCAGATGTTCGACGCCGAGAGGGAGATAAGTTCTTTTGTAATTTTCGACCCTTATGATGTGGGGCAGGGACCAGCGGCGAGAATTTATCTCAGAGAGCCGATTCATCTCGGATTTCACGCATCTTTTGCGCAGGAGGCATAGCGATGGCAGCGGCTAGCGAGGCAATAGAAACTGCGAGACCCAAGGCGCGCGCGCGCTTGAGGATCAGGCGCGCGGGCCTGTTGCTGCTGCTGGTGGTCATCGCTGCCGGAGTGTACTTCCGGGTCAGCTATCCCGGACTGACACGCGGGATGTGGAATCAGGCGCTCTATGCGACTATGGATGAAAACCGCAATCTGTGGTTCTGCATTAGCTACTGGCTCGACTACATGGAGAAACTGGAAATAAACCCGCAAACCGGCATCTATGGTTTTGAGGGAGTGGATGAAGCAAAGCTGGATGATTTCGAGAAGGGGAAGCTGGCTTACCATCGCGGCGAGTTCGGTCGAGGCGTTGAGTTGATCGAACAGAACATCAGGCTTGAGGGCGAATCTGAGATGAAGCTCTTCTGGCTGGCGATGTGCTCGCTCCGCGAGGCCGAGGCGGACAACTGCCTGTCCAAGCTTTTAGATCACGGCGAGCATCACACGGAGTCTTCTTCTGCGGAGATGTGCTCGTTGCCTCTGGTTCGATTTCACGACCGCCCGGATTATTCGCGCAAGGCCGCCGCCGCATTCGAGCGACTGCTCGACAGGTACGACTCGAAGAACAGGCTCTATCAATGGCTGTTGAATTTCAGTCTGATGACCATAGGCGCCTGGCCGCAGGAAGCGCCTGAAGCGTATCGAATCGAGAGCAGGTTCATCGAGACGTTTTACGGCGGGCGACGCGCGGAGGTGGAAAAAGAGTTCGCGTGGCTCAAGCTCGACGAACGCGCCTCACAGCTTGGCGTCGCCACCTACAACTCAGGTCGGGGAGTGGCCGTAGAAGATTTCGACCGTGACGGCTGGCTCGATATCATCACCGGCGGAAGCTTCGAGGATGTCAAATATTACAGAAACGATCGCGGCAAAAAGTTCATCGAGCAAACGGCAGAGGCGGGGCTTGCCGACATCAAACAGCCGTTCATCATCTCGTGCGCAGACTTCGACAACGACGGCTGGATGGATGTGTTTTTCGGAAGGCCGTTTGGCAGCTTCTCGCTTTATCGAAACAAAGGCGACGGAATTTTTGCGGACGCGACCAGGGAATCGGGGCTGATGTCAGTGAAGGGAGAAGAGCAGGTTGCGGCCACATGGGTATCGGCGTGGGGAGACATCGATAACGATGGCGACCTCGATCTGTTTCTGGCGCAGTGGGGATTTAAGATGCCGTTTGTCGCGGGCCTGATGGGAAAGTCGAGGATGGATTCCAGGCTGCTCATAAACGAAGGCGGACGGTTCATCGACCGGACTGAGGAGTATGAGATGGGCGATGTTGTGAGAGATGAATACTTCATCGGAGCGTCGTTTGGCGACTTTGACGCGGACGGCTACGCCGATCTTTTTCTTTCAAGCCCGTTGAAAAACACTAGCGGGCTTTTACGCAACATCGGAGGGAAGCGATTCGAGAGGGCGAATCTTTCGACGCGGACTGAAGGAGGATTTTCAGCAGCGTTTGTGGATGTCAATCAGGATGGGAGACTCGATGTTTTTCAGGCGGGGTTTGCCGACGCAAAGACGAGCGCGGAGATGGCCGTCTTCGGCGAGAATCTGGATCGCTACAACTCCGGCAGGAGCGCGGTTATGATTCAAAGCTCAGACGGGAAGTTCGAAGAACGGAGGGGGTTCTTCGACTTCCCGATGAGCACTATGGGATCGTCGTTCGGTGATATAAACAACGACGGATGTTATGACTTTTATCTCGGCACAGGAACGCCCGAAGGCTGGTTCGTGCTTCCGAACCTGATGTACCTCGGCGTGGCTCAAGGGGCGCGGCCAGCGGAGCGGACGGTGAATGTCTCGATGCTCGAAGGGCTGGGGACGATTCAGAAGGGGCATGGGATAGTCTTCTTCGATTTCGACGAAGACGGCGATCAGGACATTTATTCGAGCCTCGGAGGGATGTGGCCTGCCGACCGGTGGCCCAATGAGTTCTTCGTCAACGAGAGTAGATTGAAAAACACCTGGGTCAAGATTCGACTGCGCGGAAGAAAGACGAATCACTTCGGAGTGGGCGCGACGATCAGGGTCGTGGGAGAAAATCAGAGCCGCGAAGAAATCGTTCGTTATTACCTGATGGGGCAGGGAACAGGCTTCGGGAGCGCGGCCTTCATCGCTCACATCGGTCTGATGAACGCGGTGAGGATAAAAGAGATCGAAGTCTACTGGCCAGCTTCGGGGTGCAGAAAGAATTATGGCGCAGAGATAAACAAACTCGTCACGCTCGACGAGGGCGAGTGCGCGGAGAAGTGAGAGATGAGTCAGTTGCCGGATTTTTACGGATTGAAAGAGGAAACCAGACTCGATCTGTTGAAAGAGAAGCTGGCAGAATCGCGCACACTTATTACGGAAGGCTCGAAGACCGCTTTCATCTATGTTGTCGTGATGGGGCTTCTGCTTACGGTGGTGATGGGAAGCCGCGCAGTCGACGACCCGTTGCCGGACAGAAAGGTTGCAAGATTCATTTCCGCAGTGGGAATCGGCATTTCTTTTTTGCAGTGGATCATCTGCTATACGATGCAGGTCATAATGAAAGTTGGCTGAGATCAGACGACACAGGAACACGGCGAGTGGGCGACACGGGGACACGGCGATCAGAAAGCTGATCTCTCGCCGCGTCACCGCGTCACCGCGTCACCGCGTCGGTCGTGCGCATACTTCACACCAATCCGCTGGAACTGCCCGAAGGCTTCAGCCTCGGCTTGCCATCTTCCTGATTGCTGGCAGAATAGGAAGGTCTTATGTCGAATTTCGAACAGTCGGTGCTTTTTTTACTTCAACTGGCATTCATACTGGCGGCGTGCCGCGCGGTAGGATACGTCGCCTCGAAATTCGGCCAGCCGCAGGTCGTCGGTGAAATGATCGCAGGGGTGGTGATGGGGCCGTCGCTGCTGGGCTATTTCTTTCCCGGCTTTGAGGCGCAGATATTTCCCAAATCGTCTATGACGATAATCTACTCGGTCAGCCAGGTCGGGCTTGTGCTTTACATGTTTTTGATCGGGGCGGAGTTTCAGATCGATCTGATCCGCCGCCGTCTTCGCAGCGCGGCTTGTGTTTCGATAGCGGGGATAGCCACGCCGTTCGCGCTCGGCGGATTGATCGCAGTATTTCTTCAAAACGACGCTTCGTTTTTCACCGAGGGAGTAAAGCGATGGGAAGGGATGTTGTTTATGGGGGCGGCGATGTCGATCACCGCATTCCCGATGCTGGCCAGAATAATCTACGAGCGGGGATTGACGGGAACCTCTCTCGGCACGCTTGCGCTTGCGGCAGGCTCAATGGACGACGCGGCGGCTTGGTGCATACTGGCGATAGTGCTTGCAAGCTTCACAGGCAACGTGACTATAGCTGTACTGGCGATAGGCGGAGGAGTGGTTTACGCGCTTGTGGTGCTGCTTGTGGGAAGGCCCCTGCTGCGCGGGCTTGGAAGAATGGCCGAGCGCAAGGAGGGAATCACTCCGCCGATGCTTGCATTCGTGCTGATGCTTGTGATGTTATGCGCATGGTTTACGGATCGCATAGGGATCTATGCGGTGTTCGGAGCGTTCATTCTGGGGACGGCGATGCCGCGCGGGGTGTTTGCCCGTGAGCTTCAGCAGAAGCTTGAGCCGCTGACGACGAATTTTTTGCTGCCGCTCTTCTTCGTTTATTCGGGGCTGAACACGCAGATAGGGCTTGTGGCAACGCCGGGGCTGTGGCTGATCGCGTTTGTGATATTTCTGGCCGCCTGCGCGGGGAAGGGCGCGGCCTGCTGGGTGGCGGCAAGGATGAACGGAGAAGATAACCGGGAGGCGCTGGCCATCGGCACGCTGATGAACGCTCGCGGGTTGATGGAATTGATAATCCTAAACATCGGGCTTGAGCGGGGAGTCATGACGCCGACGCTCTTTACCATCATGGTGATGATGGCGATAGGGACGACTCTTATGGCATCGCCCATTTTCGAGTTCGTTTACAGGAGGCCGCATCGGGCTTCGCCCGCATTCGCAGCCGAAGCGGCTTATCCGAGCGATCTCAACGAATGAGTGAAAGGATCGATAAAGATGAAAATCCGAATCAGTCCGGTTGCAGACGGCGAAGATGAAGCGGAAATGGTCGAGGTGCGTCGTCAGGTCTTTGAGCGCGAAATGGGAATCCGCCTCGCGCCGCTTCCGTCAGACAGACTTCCTTCGACTCTTCATCTGCTGGCGCGTGTGAAAGGAAATCCGGTAGCCGCGCTGAGTGTGGTGGATACCACAGGAGACGCGGAGTTGCTTGAGCGGCTGGGCCTTGAGTTCGACCCCCGGATGCCGTCTGCGCGATACACTCGGCTGGCAGTGCTGCGTGAGTATCGCGGGCTGGGCCTTCCGGTGAGGATGATACTCGAAGCGCATAAGCGGATTATCGGGCCTGGCGCTTATGAATATAGCTGGCTGCTCTTTGACGCCGAGCGCGCAAGATCATCTTCGCTGTGCAGGAGCCTGGCCTTTTTGCCGGGAGACCGCGCGCGAATGACCGAGTATGGGTTGAGCATCGCGCTGGTCAGAAACGAACGGGCTGTGAGATGCAAAGAAGCTCTTGAGGAAGCCGAACGAGAGATTGAACGCGAGTCGCGCGCTTTGAGGCAGACGGTGATGGTCGCTTTGGGAAACGGTCTTCAGTAGTGGAATAAGATATCAACCTATTGGGTCTTATAACGAAGCTTATGCTATAGCTGTTGAGCTGTTAATCGGCATCATCCTTCGAGGCTCGTCAATCCGACTCCCGACCTGCTTTGCTCGAATATGCACTCGACGTATTTCGCTATCTGTCCGGCTGCTGTCAAAGGCGGTTTGCCATGTTTGTTGATGCCGCAGACAGCAGTCGTCAGCGAGTGATCCATCCCTGCGCTCCAGCGCAACTGGCCCGAAAGGTCGCGGCCATAAGTGAGATAGGCCGAAAGCATGTTCAATCCCGTACCGGGTCGTTCGCCGATCAGATGGATTATCAAATCAACATCGAGCAATGCGCCGACGTGATAGCCCGCGCGCACTCGACCGTTATTGATTATGATGTCGGTCTCTCCGACGCGCTTACCCGTTCGAGCCAGCGCGCTCTTCAGCGGCGCAAGCAGGTTGTGCAGGTTTTCGTTTATCGCGTTCGCGTTCAGCCCGTCTGATATCACGATCTGCACCTGCGGTCGTCGCGTGGTATACAACACACTGATTCGCCAGGCGTCTTCCTCACATATCATCTCGCCCCGTGGGGGATGAGACAAATAATCTTCGCGGTCTGAGGCCAGCGTCCGCGCGCGAAAGTGTTTGGGCGAAGCGTCGCTGATTACCGCTTCATTGATTTCGGCATAAAGCGCGCGCCGCGCGTGTTGATAAATTCTCTCGATTCGCGCTTCGACATCGCCCGGAGTCGTGAAATCCGCATTGCATCCGTAACCGAGATCGAAGCCGCGCTCGCGGATCGCTCCGATCTTCTTTTTCCCTTCCTCGCTCAATGCCTCAATCGAGCGCGTCTCGCCGCCTGCTTTCATGTAAAGGGCATAAAGCGATTCTGCCGAGGGGCGCTCAGGAATCAACTCGCCTCGACGGTTCATAATTCCGAGTTCCTCGAACCTTCTTCGCATCCGAGTCGTGACCCGTCTGCCCGAGCTCAGGCGAAGTCGCGGATGCTCTCGAAAAGACGTCGTCAGGTATCCGAGCATGGGGTCGGCGTTGCCCGCTACAGCCATCAGATAGGCGGGCGCGGCCTGCTCGACCACCTGTCGAGTGATCTGTCGAAGCTGCGCCGTGTCGATTCCCATGTGGAAAGTCGAGCAGACATCCAGACCCATCGAAAGAGAATGCAATCGGGCCATTACTGTGTCTTCGAGGCACGCGCGAAGAAGCTGGTCTGATGAGCGGAAAACCTCCGGGCCTATGAACCCGGCGACATCGTTGACTATCATCCACTTGCCTGTCTGCGTTTTGATATGTCGGGCCAGGCCGTAGGCCCGCGCTTCGAGCGTGACCATATCGACACCCTCAGCCGCGTTGTTGGTGACGGCTGATCCCTGCCCCGTCTCGAAGTAAAGACCTGGGAAGCCTCGCGCAAGATCGAGCAGAGCGTCCGCGTCCAATCCGACCATTCCTGCAAGCGCGGAGGAAGTTCCGGCCAGACTTTGAAAGCCGACATCGATTTTAGCGCGCGCCCGCGCTGAGGTTTGTTTGACTATATCCGAAAGCACCGAGTAGCGAGTCGGAAGTTGAAGCCGCTCTTTCACCTCGCGCAGAAGTTCTTCGAGACGGATGATCGTGTCGAGGTCGTCGCTTGCCGGATTGATTCCGAGAATGACATCCCCGCAGCCAAGCGAGAGACCTTCGAGTATAGAGAAAAGAATTTCCTCTTCATCGTCGCCGGGACTGTTGGGTTGTATGCGACTCCCAAAGTGGCCTGGGGAGCCAATTCTGACGCCTTCGCCCGGCAGAGCGTTAAAAAGCGAGCGGGCAACAAGCGATAGCTCATCATTCGTCATCACTTTGACCACAGCAGCAATGGCTTCGCTCGAAAGCCCGTCGCGATAAGCCTGCGCCCAGGCCGGGGACTGAGGGCCGATCAGTATGCGTTTGAGATCGTCTACAGTCAGATGTGAGATTTCAGATGCAAGTCGCAGGTCTAGCGATCTGGCAAGAGCATCGCTCAGGCTGTCTTCGACCAGCGGGATAATCTCGCCGAGTCGCAAAGCGGAGAGATGCTTTCGCGCTTCCCTTCGCTCCTGTTCGTCCCGAGTTCCGCCGACGAGCAGATCGCCCTCTTTGAGCTCATTGGCCCGGACGAATATTTGCGCAAGCTCTTCTCGATTCATCTCGCTTACTCAATACAGGTTGCAAGGGACAGGTTACAGGGAACAGGGAGACGCGGCGAGTGGGTGACACGGAGACACGGCGAGCAGAAAGCTGATCTTTCGCCGCGTCTCCGCGTCTCCGTGTCACTTCCTGTCCCCTGTCCCCTGTTCCCTGTTCCCTCTTATGGGTTGCATCCATGCGGGACCTGGAAATCTTCTCCGCTCGCGCGCCGCGTACCACAGCAGGAGCAGCAGGATGAAGGCGGCTACAGTTTTTCCGGCGCGCATGCCATCCGGGAGGCTCAGTATTATGCTGATGAAGACGACCCACAGAATCGCTATCAGATTGACAGCCGCGCTGTATCGCCCGAGATGCCATGGGCCTCGCTCTATTTCGACGGATTTCCTTCTCGCCCGCCACATAAGGAAAACCGGAATCACATAAGAGAAATAAAGCCCGATCACGCTGATCGAAGTGACAGTCTGATATGCGCCGCTGTAGACGGCAGCCGCAAATGCCACGATCACCGACAACCAGATGGCAGGCGCGGGAGTCAGGTGCTTTTCGCTCACCCGTTTCCACAAAGAGGAGGCAGGCATACCGTTATCGCGCGAAAAAGCATAGATCACCCGCGAGCACCAGGTGACAGCCGACAGCCCGCAGAACCACATAGCCATCACCACCAGCGCCGAAAAGATGACCCCTGCCCTGTCGCCGAGAGCCGTTTGCAGTATCACGACCACAGGCGGAATCTGGTTGCCTGCGGCATCTTTGGCGTTGAGCGATGAAGGGATGTCTTTGATGGCCAGAGTCAGGGCAAAAAGCAGGAGGTATCCGACGACGCTTGATACCACGACTGCCATCACCATACCCCACGCGGCGCGGCGGCGCGGATCGAGAGTCTCTTCCGACACGCTGGCCGATGCGTCGTAGCCCGTGAAAGTCCACTGCGCCTGTAACAACCCGACAATGAAAGCCCACCAGTAAGGCCAGCTTTGATCATTGCTCGTTATGCGGGCAAAGAAGAAGCTTGCAGGCTGCTTTGGCGCAAACAGGAGCAGCGCAACGATTATCGCTAGGACCCCGATGATATGAACAGTGACGCTGAGGTCGTTGAGCCAGGCGACGAGGCGAATGCCGAAATGATTTATCAGCGCGTGCGAGAGCAGAACAGCGCAATAAACGAGCAGAAGGTTTTTAGTCGTCGCCTCCAGGCCCAGCAGAGGCGTGAGGAACAGAGCGCACCCATAGTCAACCCCAGCCAGCATGGTGAGGTTGCCTGCGATATTGAGCCAGGCGGTACACCACCCCCAGCCCTTGCCGCCGAGCATCGAAGACCAATGGTACATAGCTCCCGATGTCGGCAGCGCCGAAGCGAGTTCGGCCATGCTACAGGCGACGGCCAGCGTGAAGATCGTAACCAGAGGCCACCCAAAAGCCATCTCAGCAGGCCCACCCATAGTCAGTCCGTGTCCGTAGAGCGTGACTGCGCCGGTGAGGATCGAGATTATGGAAAAGGAAAGGGCGAAGTTCGAGAAGCCTCCCATCATGCGGAATAGCTCCTGTGCGTAGCCCAGCCGAGAGAGTTGCTGCTCGTCTTCGAGCGCGTCGTGTTTATGAGAATCGGGCATCAGTTAAACCGGAATTGATTCTTGTAGCGAGCGCCAGTATATCGAAAAATCGGCATGAACACATCATCTGAGCTGGGCGCAGGCTGATACGATCAAGACACCACTGCTACACGTGCTGCACGGCTGAAGAGTTACTGTGGATTTTTGCTTATCAGACCCATATCAAGCGTTCGCCATTAACATCGGGAACTGACGCGCCCGACACATATTCAACCTTGATGTCGTACCTCTGACTGAGGATCGAATCCGTCCTCCTTGAATCAACTTTTTCCCTGTGATAGGATGCCGACCCGTCAGGATTTCTTCGTTGTCCCTGTTACTCATCCTGTAACATGAGTGTCATTTGACGGGAGGGACTTTTGGCAACACAGAAAGTTTACGACGCAATAATCATAGGGTCGGGCGCTTCGGGCGGGATGGCCGCAAAGGATCTGACCCAGCGCGGATTCCGCGTCCTGGTTCTCGAAGCAGGCCCTCCCGTAGACCCTGCGCGCGACCTCGGCCATCATCGCTGGGCTTATCAATCCATGTATCGCGGCTCAGGCCCCCCAGGCTGGAAAGCCCGTGATCAGTGGATGCAGGATACGGCGGGCGAATTCTCGCGTCACTTCTATATAAAAGACTCCGAACATCCTTATACCACCGATCCCGGAAAACCCTTCATGTGGGTGCGCGCCCGTATAGTCGGAGGCAAAACGCTTCACTGGGGCCGGTTCTCCTGGCGTCTCTCTGACCTCGATTTCAAGGCAGCTTCACACGACGGATTCGGCGATGACTGGCCCATCTCCTACGCCGATATCGCTCCCTACTACGACCGCGCCGAAGAGTTCATTGGCGTGAGCGGCAACAAGGACGGCCTCTCTTATCTCCCCGACGGAAAGTTTATGCCGCCTATGAAATTGACCTGCGGCGAACACCTACTCCGCAAAGGCGCTCTCAAAACCGGGAGACCCGCCATCACTTCGCGCGTCGCTATGCTCACAGGCACGCCCTCCCCTCACATGAAAGGCCGTAATCGATGCCACTACTGCGGCAACTGCGGCGACGGCTGCGATGTGGGCGCGATGTTCAGTTCCATCTCTTCGACTCTCCCCGTCGCTCAGGCGACTGGCCGTCTCTCGCTTCGCCCCAATTCCGTCGTCCGTCAAATCATAATTGATAACAACACCGGCAAAGCCAAAGGCGTCGCCTTCACAGACAGGCTCACGCATCAGGAATTCGAGGTCACAGGCCGTGTCATTATACTCGCCGCTTCATGCCTTGAAAGCACTCGCATCCTTCTGAATTCGAAGTCGCGCCAGCACCCCGCAGGATTGGGAAATTCTTCAGGCACGCTCGGCCATTATCTCGTGGATCACTTCGGCGGCATAGGAGCAAGCGGCTTCTTTCCTGTGCTGACCGGGCGCGATTCCGTCAATGAAGACGGCAAGGCTGCGGGCCTCTTCGTCCCTCGCTTCCGAAATCTCGATAAAGACTCGAAGCATCCGCGATTCATTCGCGGATATGGATTCGAATGCGGCTCGGCTATGGGCGATTTCCCCTGGGTAGCTAAGAATGCCAGCCTCGCCCCCGGCTTCGGCTCCGACTACAAATCGAAAGTTCGTCATTACTACCCCTCCTTCGTCTGGATGACGACTCGCGCCGAGATGCTGGCTCGCTTCGAAAATTATGTCGAGATCGATCCCGACGGCGTAGTCGATGCCTGGGGCATCCCCGTGCTCAAAGTCCACATACAACATTCGGACAATGAGCGCGAGATGGCACGCGACGCGGCTGCCGCAAGCGAAGAAATACTAAGAGCCGCTGGCGCGGAAGTCCTCTCGACCGGAGGCAGAATAACCGCGCCCGGTCGCATCATCCACGAACTCGGCACTGCCCGCATGGGCAGCGATCCGAAAAAATCCGTAGTCAACAACTTCAATCAGTGCTGGGACGCAAAGAATGTCTTCGTCACCGACGGCGCGGCTTTCGTCTCCTCGGCAAATCAGAACCCCACGCTCACTATACTTGCCCTCACCTTGCGGGCCTGCGATTACATCGTCGACGAACGCAAACGTGGCAACCTGTAGAGAGGTGAAGGGTGAAGAGTGAAGAGTGGAGAGGTGAAAAAGTGATGCTATTCAGTCAGGCAAAAAAAACAGCCGCGCCAAAAAAACTTCATACCATAACGGGGCTGATCTCGGAGCGACGCTTCCTCGGTCAGTTCCAGTTTGCGGGCGCTGACTACTCCTTCGTCTACGCGCCCGCAAAAGGCGAGATAGCTGGCGGCAAATTCGCTCTCATCGGAAAGCTCACCATCACCGACTCGAGAGGCGTTGCGAGGTCTATCGATAATCTTCGCGCAACTCTCTCCGCAGTTCAGGGAGCCACCGGAGGAGCGCCCGTCCGCCCCACGCAGGGCGACGCCATAAGCCGATTCGAACAACAGCGTTCGAAAAGCGCCGCCAGCCCGCTGCCGATAACCGAAGCCACCGACGCCCTCTCTTCGACCGGCGTGATGTATTTTCATTTCGACCCCATCAAGACCCGGCTCACACTCGCGCCTGCCGATCTTGCCAGCCTTCAGTTCAATGCGCGGTTTGCACCTGTCGATGACACGGCCCGCGCTCTTCATGGAATCTGCTGCTCGATAGTCGATGCGACGATTGGCAAACACGCGGACGCGGAGGCGGCTGCCGCGCTCGTCGCGCAGTTCAACAGACAACTCACCGTGTGACGGAGGAACTCATGGAAAAGATCACCAGACGACAATTGATGGGAAGACTCGCGGCGGCTTCCATAGCGACGGCAGCCGCTCCCCTTCTCTCTTTCTCCGCGCAGGGCCGCGTCGTCAAAAACGGCAGGCTCAAACAATCGGTCTCACGCTGGTGCTACAACCGCATACCCCTTCCCGATTTCTGCCGCGCCGTCGCCGAGATGGGACTCACTGCCATAGACCTGCTCGAAGAAAAAGAATGGGCCGTAATCAAAGAATTCGGATTGATCTGCTCGATGGGCTACGGCGGCGGAGGCACTATCCCCGACGCCCTCAACGTCCGGGCCAATCACGACAAGATCATCAGCGGTCTCGAACAGAGCATCCCGCGCGCCGCCAAAATGGGCGTCCCCAATCTCATAACTTTCTTCGGCAACCGTCGCGGCATGGCTGACAATGAAGCCAGAGACAATTGCATCATCGCGCTCAATCGAATCAAGAAAGTAGCCGAAGACAATGGGGTCACAATATGCGTCGAGTTGCTCAACTCCAAAGTCGATCACAAGGACTATCACGGCGATCACACCCCGTTCGGCATCGAGGTGGTCAAGGCAGTCGCTTCGCCCCGCGTCAAGCTGCTCTACGACATCTATCACATGCAGATCATGGAAGGCGATGTCATCCGCACCATCCGCAACTATCATCAGTACATCGCTCACTACCACACGGGCGGAGTGCCGGGCCGTCACGAAATCGATGGCTCGCAGGAACTCAACTACGCCGCCGTCTGCCGCGCTATAGTCGAGACCGGTTTCACAGGCTATGTCGCCCATGAATTCGTCCCAACGCGCGACCCGCTCTCTTCTCTGCGCGAGGCCGTAGCCTTGTGCGATGTGTGAGTCGTAAAACTTTGCAACGAGGGCGCGCCCATCGTTGACACGTTCAGGCGCGCATGTTAAAAGCACCGGAATGGAGGTTCGAGGGTTGAACAAATTACGTGCAGGGATTATAGGGGCCGGATTCGTCGGGCCGCTCCACGTCGAAGCAGTTCGCAGACTCGGCTTCGTGGATTTCATAGCCGTAGCCACTTCTTCATCCGACAGCGCGCGCAAAAAGGCCGACGCTCTCTCTATCGAGCGCGCCTACGGCGATTATCGAGAGCTTCTCTCCGACCCTGCGATTCAGGTCGTTCACGTCTGCACGCCCAATTATCTTCATCACCCCGTCGTGATCGACTCACTTGCTGCGGGCAAGCACGTCATCTGCGACAAGCCGCTGGCGATGGATTCCTCTCAGGCCCGCGAGATGCGCGATCTGGCCATAAAATCCCGACTCGTCAATGCCGTCACTTTCAATTATCGATTCAACCCGCTCGTCCAGCAGGCCCGCGCCATGATCGCAAAAGGCGAAATAGGCGATGTGCGATTCGCCCACGGGTTTTATCTTCAGGACTGGCTGCTTCACGACACCGATTTTTCCTGGAGGCTCGAACCCGACAAAGCGGGCGCGACAAGCGCAGTGGGCGACATCGGCTCGCACTGGGTCGATACGACGCAGTTCATCACTGGTCTCAAAGTTCAGCGCGTGCTCGCTTCCCTTGCGACAACTATCCCAAAACGCAGAAAGCCCGCAGGCGCCCGCGAAGCTTTTCAGGCGGCAGGCGGTGACGATCGAACAGAAGAATTCCTCGTCACATCCGACGACCTCGGCTCAGTGCTTGTGGAATTCGAGGGCGGCGCGCGCGGAGTCTTTTCAGTGGGTCAGGTCTGCCCCGGCCACAAGAACGATCTTCAGGTCGAGATAGTAGGCACGCAGGCTTCGATCCGCTGGGCGCAGGAGCGCCCCAATGAAATGTGGGCCGGATTCCGCGACCGGTTCAACACTCAGATAGTCCGGGAGCCGGGTCTTCTGGATGAGTCCGTTCGCCGGTACGCCAATCTCCCCGGCGGCCACAACGAAGGATGGGCCGACGCTTTCAAAAACCTCGTCTCGAATGTCTATCGCTTCATCGCTGAAGGCCGGGACCCGGTGGCTGACGCCCCGGATTTTCCGACTTTCGAGGACGGCTACCGCGCCAACTGCGTCGTAGACGCAATCATCCGTTCGAACCAGGACGCTGGGGTCTGGACGACGGTTCACTATTGAGAGGAGGTTACAGTGGTCAGTGGTCAGTGGTCGGTGGTCGGTATATCGATAATCACCTCTTCACCCCTGCTTCCCTGCAACCTGTAACCTGTTACCTGTAACCTGTGAGGTACACAAAATGGCTGACAATAAAATCACTCGAAGAGAAGTCATCAAAGATATCACCGTCGGAGTGGGCGTCATCGCCACTCTGCCTGTACTCGGAAGCGCCGCGCAGGATCACGCCATGCACGCCGCTCAGACCGGCTGGAAGGCCAAACCCTACACGCTGAAATTCTTCACCGCAGACGAAAACCGCGCGCTCATCTCACTGTCTGAGCAAATCATCCCCGCAGACGCTCACTCGCCCGGAGCTAAGGCCGCCCGTGTCAATGAGTACATCGACACAATCGTCAATGTTTCGCCCGAACAGACGAAACAGGCTTGGAGAGACGGTTTGAAGGCGATAGACAAAAAGAGCGCCGATATGTTCGGCAAACCCTTCGCCGACGCGACGGCTGAACAACAGGTGCAGTTGCTCAAAGAGATCAGCAAAAACGAGCGCAACCCGCAGACTCCCGAAGATCAGTTTTTCCGCCGCATCAAGAACTCCACCATCGATGGCTATTACACCTCCGAGATCGGCATTCACCAGGAACTCAAGTACAAAGGAAACTCGTTCCTCAAGGAGTTCCCCGGCTGCACGCACCCGGAGCATCAGTCATGAAGGGCCGCGTCGGTTCGAGAGCCGTTCTTTTTTGCCTATTGTCAGTCGTCTGTTGTCAGTTGCCGACTGCAACCGGCTACGGATTGCGGATTGCGGACGAAGAGATGACATCAACAGCCGCCGCAAAAAAGAAAGTTCTCTACGTCACTCTTTCCGCAGGCTACAAACATCAGGTGCTTCCCTTCTCCGAGCAGATGTTCAAGGAGATAGGCAATCGGTCGGGCCTCTTCGAAATCGTGCCTACTCAGGATGTCTCCGTCATTAGCCGCGAGGGGCTCAAGCCCTATTCGGCCATAGCCTTCTACACCACCGGCGAGCTTCCTCTGTCGGATGAGCAGAAAGCCGCTTTCATCGAGTTCATCCGGTCGGGCAAGGCGTTCATCGGGATTCATTCGGCGACCGACACTTTCTACAAGTGGGCGGAGTACGGCGAAATGATCGGCGGCTACTTCGATCAGCATCCCTGGCATCAGGAAGTGTCAGTCAAGGTCGAAGACTCTAAACATCCGTCTACCGCGCATCTCGAAGGGTCTTTCAAAATTACCGACGAGATTTATCAGTTCAAAAACTGGGATCGCAGCAAAATGCATGTGCTGTTGAGCCTCGACCCTGCGTCGGTCGATCTGACAAAGCCCGCAGTCCATCGCACGGACAAGGACTTCGCCGTTTCGTGGTGCAAAGAGTACGGAAAGGGCCGCGTCTTTTACACCTCGCTCGGACATAGAGAAGATGTGTGGAAAGACCCACGATTTCAGAATCACCTCATCGGCGCGCTCAGATGGGCGACCCGATCAAAATGAATGGGGCAGTCTGGAGTCTGAAAATGAAGAATTAAGAAAGAAATGAAGAGGGCGATATTCAGAATTCATAATTCTTCACTTGAGAGCCGGACTCCAGACTTCAGACTCCAGACTTTTCAAAAGGGATGATGCAATGGCACAACAGCCTGTTTATGACGCGATAATCGTAGGTTCAGGAGCGACCGGCGGATGGGCCGCAAAAGAGCTTGCCGAAAAAGGCCTTCGGGTCATCGTGCTCGAAGCCGGGCGCAAGGTCGATGAGACCAAAGAGTTCAGCGAGCACAAATGGCCTTATGAACTCGACTATCGGGACTCGCTGCCCAACCGCCTGGTCTTCGGCAAGCGACAGCCAATTCAGTCGCAGTGCTATGCCTGCGACGAGTACGGCAACAAATTCTTCGTCGATGACTTCGATAATCCCTACTCCACTCCCGATGGAAAACCTTTCTCGTGGATTCGCGGACGTCAGGTCGGGGGCCGCACTTTGATGTGGGGTCGTCAGTCTTACCGGTTGAGCGATTACGAATTCAAGGCCGCCTCGCGCGACGGCTACGGCGAGGACTGGCCCATCTCTTACGCGGAGATTGCGCCCTACTACGATTACGTCGAGGACTTCGTGGGCATCAGCGGCTCTATCGAAAACATGCCTCAACTTCCCGACGGGCGTTTCCTTCCTCCCATGAAGCTGACCTGCGGCGAGATGATTCTCAAGAAATCCGTTGAGTCGAAATGGAAAGACCGAAGGGTGATGATAGGCCGAACAGCCATACTGACTCAGAATCACAAGGGTCGCGCCAGGTGCCATTACTGCGGCAACTGCGAGCGCGGCTGCTCGACTCACTCTTACTTTTCAAGCCCAGGCTCGACTCTCCCCGCTGCCGCAAAAACCGGGCGTATGACTCTCCGACCCAACGCCGTAGCAAGCCATCTGATAATCGATACCAACACCGGCAAGCCTAAAGGCGTCGCCTTTATTGATCGGTTGACCAAAAAAGCGCACGAAGTTTTTGGCAGGGTCATCGTCCTTTGCGCTTCGACCATCGAATCCACACGTTTGCTCCTCAACAGCGCGTCGCGTCAGCATCCTGCCGGGGTGGGCAATTCTTCAGGCGTGCTGGGCTGCTACCTGATGGATCACACCTACTCGGTCAGCGTGCGCGGGTTGGTTCACTTAGAAAATTATCCCTACAACTACGATGACGGTCGGGCCAACGGCATCTACATTCCTAAGTTCAGAAACATCAACGAGCGCCATCCTGATTTCATCCGGGGCTACGGCATTCAGGGAAGAGTTCAGCGAGGGATGATCCCATCTCACGCGCATTCGACTCCGGGCTTCGGCGCGGATTTCAAGAAGACCTTGAGAGAGACCAACGGCCCTGCCCCGTTCGCCATGAACGCATTCGGCGAGATGCTTCCCCGCAGGGAAAACCGCGTCACAATCGATAAGGACAAGAAAGACGCCTGGGGCATTCCGGTCGTCCACATAGAATGCACGCACTCGGACAATGAGCGAGCGATGGCCCGCGATCAGGTCGAGTCGCTCAAGGAAATGGCTGTGGAAGCCGGTTTCGAGATAACCGGCGTCAATGCCTCGCTTGCCCCTCCCGGCCTCTGCATCCACGAAGTGGGCACTGCCCGCATGGGCAGCGATCCGAAAACTTCGGTTCTCAACAAATTCAATCAAAGCTGGGATGCGAAAAATCTTTTCGTCACCGACGGCGCGAGTTTCACATCCTCCGGCTGCCAGAATCCGACGCTCACGATGATGGCTCTCACAGCCCGCGCCTGCCACTACATCGTCGATGAGCGCAAGAAGGGAAATCTGTAGGCCGCCCGGCTTGCTCTGCAAGAGAGGACAAGAATGAATTTTATCCCCAGGTCGATTCTCTTTCTCGCCTTTCCTCTACTGTTTTCCGTCTGCGCTGCGGCGCAGGATAGACGCGGCCCATCAACTCCTGATGAGAGGGCGATGGCGGTCAAGGCCGCTCGCCTTCTCGAATCCGACCCTTTTAACGCTGACGCGGACAAGATTCGAAAATGGTTCACTCTCTGGCTCATCGAGATTCCTGATATCTCGATCGAGGTCTGCGGGGCGTACCTCGGCCCGGTGCTCAGTTCGAAGAAGAACTACTCGTCCGAGATATTCACTCAAACCATGTTTTCGAGCGCCGCTTTCATCATCGAACATCCTGATCAGGCTAAAGACCGAGTGGCGGTCAACCTTGCCGGAGTAGAAGGCGCGCTCAGGATTTACGAGTCGATTCTCAAGACCAGGCCTAAAGCCAGATGGGAGTTCCTCGACGAACTCGTCGCCAAACGCGACAAGGGGGAACTGCGAGCATACATCGAGGAGATAACCAGAACGAAGTGCAAGAGCAAAGTGTGACGAAAGAGCCCCATCGCAGTACCGTCCTAAGGTGGAAACCTACGCCACTGCGCCCTTCCGCCTGAAGGCGGCACTGCGAACACGTCCAGAGGAGGCCACCATGAAAACATCACGACGTGAATTCATCCGCGCAGCTTCATCTGCGGGTCTGCTTGCGGGCGCGGCAGGCGGCGTGCTCGCGCGTGAGCGCATGCTCGAACCTCGGCAGCAGGTTTCGCCTAACGACCGGATTCAACTTGCGCTCATCGGCGCAGGCGGTCAGGGCATGGCCGATACTAACACCGCGCTCAGAGTGCCGGGCGTCGAGCTTGTCGCTGTTGCTGACATCTACGATGGACGACTCGCCCGCGCAAAAGAAATATGGGGCAATCAACTCCTGACCACCCGCGATCACCGCGAGGCGCTGGCCCGCTCGGACGTCGATGCGGTCATCATTGCCACCCCCGATCACTGGCATTCGCAGATCACCATCGACGCTCTCAACGCCGGAAAAGATGTTTACTGCGAAAAGCCTGTCGTGCAACTCATCGATGAAGGTCAGAAGGTAATCGAGACCGAAAAGAAAACCAACCGCATTCTTCAGATCGGGAGCCAGCGCGTTAGCTCGATCATCTATCACAAAGCCAAAGAGCTTCTCGCTTCGGGTGTCATCGGTCAGTTGAATCTGGTCGAGGCGTGGATCAATCGCCGCTCGCCCATCGCCGCCTGGCAATACACCATTCCGCCTGACGCATCGCCGCAGACCCTCGACTGGGATCGCTTCCTGGGCCGCGCGCCCAAGATCCCGTTTGATGCGACGAGGTTTTTCCGATGGCGCAACTATCGAGACTATGGAACTGGCATCGGAGGCGATCTCTTCGTCCATCTCTTCTCCGGTCTCCATCTCATCACCGGAAGCCTGGGGCCTGCGCGAGTTCTTGCGACCGGAGGATTGCGCTATTGGAAAGACGGGCGCGATGTGCCTGATGTGCTGCTGGGACTGTTCGATTACGATGGCGTCGAAGGGCATCCCGGCTTCAATGTGGCTCTGAGAGTCAATTTCGCCGACGGCAGCGTTCCTCCCAACCAGTTCGAAGATTCAGGCTTCCGCTTCATCGGCGATGAAGGAACTCTGACTATCGGCAACGGAGTCAAGGTGTCGAAGATGTCCAGACCGAAAGCTCACGGGTTATCAATCGACACATTTCCGAAACCAGTTCAGGATCAGATCCAGAAGGAGTACCGCGAGAAGTTCGCCGAAGACCGTCGCCAGATTCAGAATGTCAGAGAAGAGACCTGGCTTCCGCCGTCGGGCTACAGCGATCACCTGGATCATTTCACCAACTTCTTCAACTCGGTTCGCACACGCAAGCCGAGCATCGAAGATGGTACGTTCGGTTTCCGCGCAGCCGGTCCCGCGCTGCTCGTGAATCTGAGTTACTTCGAAACCCGCGCCGTGAAGTGGAACCCCGAGAAGATGAAGTTGCTGGCCTGATATGCCTCTCTTTAGTGGACCCGGAATTAAAACGGCTTGCGATTGGATTAAACCCTCATC
>CAZPQE010000018.1:0-25918 GCA_964588615.1 uncultured Clostridia bacterium
GACTTGTGATTCTTATCGCTCTTATCTCTGTGTGGTTCGCCGTCCTCCGCCCTCGCCGCGTCGAACCGGTGTCGAACGCCAACACTCCTGCGAACGCCAACAGAGGCACGACTGATCCAGTTCCTTCGGGGATGATCCTCATCAACGGCGGCAAGTTCGTTATGGGCAACAACATCAGCGACGACCCGGCTGAAGCTCCGGAGCACGAGGTCACGGTCAAATCTTTTTACATCGACAAGTATGAAGTGACCAACCAGCAGTACTACGAATTCGTCAAAGACAGTGGTTATGCGATTCCTGATCACTGGAGCAATGGGAGGTTCGAAGAGGGTCAGGAAAATTTCCCGGTCGTCAATGTCAGTTGGAATGACGCGCAGGCTTACGCTCGATGGGCCAAAAAGAGATTGCCTTCGGAAGAGGAATGGGAGTTTGCGGCAAGAGGACAGGATCGCAGGCTCTATCCCTGGGGCAAGCAGTTCAGCGCTGTCAATGCCAACACGAAAGAAAGCGGCAAGAACTCGACTACATTGGTGGGAAGCTTCGGTTCGGCGGGGGCAAGCCCTTTCAATGTCATGGACATGTCGGGCAACGCGCTCGAATGGACGGCCTCGCCCTATAAGCTTTATCCAGGAAGCGAAGCGAAGCCCGTCGATGGTGTGATGGTTTTGCGCGGAGGAAGCTTTACACAGGATCAGTTTCTTGCAACGGCGACTGCCCGGAGCCTTCAAAGGCCGGACTTCAAGCGCCATTACATCGGCTTTCGGTGCGCCAGGGACGTGGAGTGAAATGGTATGGTCAAGCCTCGACTCGGCAAATTCATGATTAAGACTGCGATGATTCGGCTCCTCGCTGCTGCGGCCTTCATCGGCTGTCTTCTTATACCTCTTGGCTACGGGCAGAGGATCCTCGAAGAAGAATCTGTAAGGATCGAATCGAAAGCCAGGAAGACTCCTGTGCGCCCGCGCGGCCCGATGGTCGCCACCCGACCCGGAGTCAACGGCGTGTTGTTCGTTCTCACCGATCCTGAAACCGCGCAGATAGTCATCAAACGAGGAACGGAAATCGTTCAACAGGGCCGCAGCGTCGAGGGGAGTTTTCGCACGGAAATTCCTCCGGGCGTCTACTCGGTCGAAGTGAGCGCCGACCGTCACAAGCCTGCGACCCTCACTACGACGGTGAAGCTTTCTGGAACCGATCCTCTGATAGCCGAACTGGTGTCGCAGGTGGGCAGCATAATTCTGGGGCCGGTCGAAGCAGACGCCACTATTTTGATCGATGGGCAGAAGCCCGAAGGAATCAAAGTCAGAAAAGCCGAAAATCAGATAGAAATAGAAAACGTGTCCGTCGGTCTTCACACCCTTCGCATATCGCATCCGACCATCGCTGACTGGGAAAGAGGGAGAGTTCCGGTTCGGGCCGGAGCGACCAGCTACATCACTCCGAAACTCGAAGCGGCAACGGGCGAACTGACCGTCATCACCGAACCGGGTACGGCGGTTTATATCGATGGAGAGTTCATAGGCGCGGCCACAGGAGACGGGAAACTCAATCGGACGAATCTCCGGCTTGGCACTCACGAAGTCAAGCTGGCCAGAGACGGCTACGAGGAGCACAAGGAATCGCACCTCTTCGAATTCCGCAAGCCCGTCCGCGTCGAGCGCCGACTCACTCCGCTTCCGACTTCTGCCGGGTTCAACGACAATTTCCCCATACTCAATCCCCGATTGTGGACGATTCCTCCGGGGTGGGAAGTCAAAACGGGAAGGATGCACATTGCCAACGCTCCGACGCCGGGCATGCCCACAGGAATCCGATATCGGAATTTCGTCATGCAATTTCATCTCAAGCTTGAGAACGGAGGAGGCGCGGCCTGGATAGTTCACGCGAAGGATTCGAAGAACTACTACCTGTTTTATCTTTCGGGATCGCAGGGGGCGATACCCGATCACTTCGTGACCTACATAGTCAAAGACAATCGCTTCGATGCGATGGACTTCTTCCGCTCCGATCCTCTGGTCGAGCCTCTGGTCGCAGGCGGCGAGTACCAGATCAACGTCGAGGTCAAAGACGATGTCATCACCCATACGATCACGCCGGCGGCGACCGGCAAGACCGAAAACCTCGGAGTCTTCAAAGACCCTCAAAGAACCTTCCTGTTAGGCAACATAGGATTTCGCACCATAGGCGCGGAGCGGTTCTCGATAGACGATCTCTACATCGAGCCTCGCCCCTAGCTCACCTGGCTGCCGGACTCGTTATCCATACAGTCTTGAAGGGGCCGATGCCGTGAAGCTGAACCTCAGCGTCGTCCTTGGCCCACATGAAATGAGCCATCCTTTTGGGCAGAAACGCATAAGCGCCCGCAGGCATTTCCTGCGCCTGCGCCTGATCCATCTTTTCGCCCATGCCGACCAGGAAAGTTCCTTTCATCACCGTGAAGTGCTCATCGAAGGGATGCCAGTGCGGAGGAATTTTCGTTCCCGCTTTCGCTCTGATTCTGATGACGAACTCTTCGCCTTCTTTTTGCGGGTCGCCTGAGATGACGGCTATTTCAGCGCCTGCCATCAGAGGCCGCCATTTTACGGCGTCAGGCAAAACGAAGGAATGCCCTCGCGCAGTTTGTTGGTTCGTGTCTTGTGGCGTTTGCGCAAAACAAATAGAAACCAGCGAGAAAGCGAGTGCGATTACCACAGTCGGTCTCGTCATTATTGATGCCTCCTGTTGAGCGGCGATTTCGTTCCCAGAAACACTACACTAACAAATCGAGCGGATGTTTGACGAACACGAAAATCATCTAACAGTTTGGCCAGGATTGATGTTAAGATAAGGTCCATCCCCCGTGTCGGCGTCTCTTTGGATGGCAGGAAAAACTGAACTATAGACTTCAAGAAAAAGAAGTTCATAGTCCCGGCTTGAGGCGGAAGCTGCGTCAGGCGAAACTTCCGGCTCAAGCGGGGGCTACGAACGAAAACATTTTCTTGATCACTATATCTTATTAGAAAGCCGGTTCGAATTTGCGATAGTATATTCGGACGTGGAAATCTGATCTTCAATCACATCAAGTAAAGAGGAGGCACATTATGCTCAAATCTTTTTCCGGCTCTCATCTGCGGGCGTGCATCGCGCTGATCGTTTCGCTTCTGCTGATGGGATCGTTCCCCGCCTTTCGCTCGCATGCGCAATCGACTTCGGGCACGCTCGAAGGCCAGGTGTTCGACCCGACCGGCAAGCCGATTTCAGGGGCCAGGATTACAGTCACAAGCGAGGTCAGCGGAAACAAGCGCGCGACTCTGAGCGGAGCCAACGGCTTCTACAGCGTTTCGTTTCTCCCGCCCGGACTCTATTCGATCACCGCGTCGGCCACAGGATTCTCCGACGGCGGAGTCAGGAACTTCCGGCTGCAACTCAACGCCACCAACCCTGTCAGACCTCCTGACATCACTCTCCGCCCGGTGGCCACCACCCCGACCCCGCAAACACAGCAGCAGACTCAGACGACTCCTCCGCCTGTCGTCGCTGCGGCAAGCTCTGAATCCGTTCTCAACCTCACCGACCCGTCGCGGGGGGGCAACTTCTCTGAAAAGCAGATCGATACGCTTCCGCTCGGAGCGACTGGCGATCAGCGCACATTCGACGACCTGGCTCTGCTGGTGGCCGGAGTCGCTCCCTCGCCGTTCGCTCCCGGCGTGCGCGGCCCCGGCATAGGTTTCGGCATAGGCACGTCGGGTCAGTTCTCCGTAAACGGCTCGCGCGCCCGCGCCAACAACTTCACCGTCGATGGATCGGATTTCAATGACCCCGACGTCGGAGTGCGCCGTCAGGGATTTCTAGCGCTCTCTGCTCAACCTATAGAATCGGTCAGAGAGTTCCAGATTTCGACACTGCTGTGGAGTTCCGAACTTGGCCGCAATGTCGGCTCGCAGGTCAACGCAGTTTCCAAAGAGGGCGGAAATGATTTTCACGGGCAGGTCTATGGATTCGTGACGGATTCGGCCCTCAACGCCAAAAACTTTTTCGACTACACGGGCGGAGCCAGCGGCGATGAGGACGATTTCACCCGCTCTCTGTTCGGCCTGGCCATCGGCGGGCCGATAGCCGAGCAGAGAACCCAGATGTTCGGCAGCTTCGAACGACTCGACGTGCGATCCTCGACCGAACAGCACTTCGCAACCCCCACATTCGCCGACAGGCGATTTCTGGGAGTCGACCGTTTCGCCGTCCTCAAACCCGGCCCACAGTTTGCTCCCAATCAGTTCTTCAGCACCATACTGGGAGCCACGCCCCTGGGTCGAAACATCTTCTCGTTCTATCCGCTGCCCAACAACCCCGGCGGCCCTTACGGTAATAACACCTACACGGAAATTCTGCCCGCCGACGGCAACGGCTCGATCGTTTCATTCAAGGTCACGCATCAGGTCAACGAGAAAAACACGCTCAACGCCCGCTACAACTACACCGACGATGAGAAAATTCTGCCAACAGTCAATCGCGCTCTGCGGTCTTCGCTCGAAGCCGACGCCCGGACGCAGAACTTCTCGCTGATCTTCGATACGCAACTCACCATCAGCCTTTACAATCAGGCGCGCTTCTCCTACGGACGCACCCGGCTCGACTTTGACGAACTCGACCTCAGCCCGTTCAACTTCATCGCCGACACCCCGGCGACGGTCTTCATCGGCGGCGCGAATGTGGATGTGCCGTCCTCGACCGGACTGATCGGAGAGGTCATCATCGAACCGTTCAGCCCTGTGGGAGTCAACTCCTTCACTTTCCCGCAGGATCGCACCAACAACACTTTTCAATATGCCGACACACTGTCGTGGAATTACCTTCAGCACACCTTCAAGTTCGGAGCCGACATCCGGCGCATACATTTCAACAACCGGCAGGATCGCAATTTCCGACCGCAGGTCGTATTCGGCAACGCGATACTGACGACCGGCGCGCTCGAAGCAAACCCCAACCCGCAGGGATATCCGTTCGTCTTTCAGCGCGACTCGCAGCGGTTTCTGCTTCCCGGAAGCGACCTGGCCGCGCTCGGCTTTCCCTCTTCGATCTTTCAGACCCTTTCATTCGGCACGCCCGATTCGACCATCGGACTTCGCGTGACCGAATATAATTTCTTTGCCAAAGACAAATGGAGAGTGCGGCCCAATCTCTCAGTGGATTTCGGCGTGCGCTACGAATACAACTCGGTTCCCCGCGAAGTCAATAACCGGATCGAAAACGCGCTTGCGCTTGAGGGCATCCCGGCGGAGAACTCGCCCGCATCGAATCCGTTTTTCACGGCGGCATTCAATCGGGCGCTCGCGGCTTACCGTGACGTGCTCGGAGGAAGGACGGAAATCTATGAGCCGGATCGCAATAATTTCGGCCCGTTTTTCGGATTCGCCTGGGACCCGTGGAAAGACGGGAAGACCGCCGTGCGAGGAGGCTACGCGATTTATTACGACGCGATACTGGGGGCGGTGGTCAGCCAGTCGCGCAACGTGTTCCCGAATCAGATACCGTTGAGCATCGAGCCGGGCAATGCGGCTTTCGATGTCTTCAATCTCAACAACCCGGCCTTCTTCGCGCTCTCCGGCACTTCCGGCGGTCAGCCGTTCCTCATCCCGCTCATCCGTCCGGGAACGCAGAATCAGCTAGGAGGGACGCCCGGCGATTTCATCCCGCTGGTCGGCGCGCTACAGTTTTTCGAAGTGGGCGCGCTCTCCTTCACGCTTCCCGAAAAAGACCTTCGCACTCCCTACACTCAGCAGTGGCATCTGACTCTTGAGCGGCAGTTGTTTAATGACTACGCAGTCTCGGCTGCTTATGTGGGAACCAAAGGGACGAAGCTGACCCGGCTGACCACGCCCAACCTCGGCCCCAACGTCACTCCGTCGGTGCTGCTTGCTATTCGTTCGAACACACTGACCATTCCCCCCAATCTGGTGCTTGCCGACTGCGCGCTTCAGCCGTTGATCGATTGCAGCCTGAAGCCTTCCCGCCCGATTGCTGACCTCGGCGCATTTCAGATTTATGAGAACTCGGCAAGTTCGATCTATCACTCGATGCAGGTGGAGATGCGCAAGCGGTACTCGCGCGGCTACCAGTACACGATTGCCTACACCTGGTCGCATGCGATTGATGATGTGTCGGACATTTACCCGATAGCGGGCGCTCCGGTCATCGCTCAGGATTCGAACAATCTGAGAGCCGAAAGAGGCAGCGCGAACTTCGATGCGCGACAGCGCCTTTCGGCCTCTCTGGTCTGGGACCTTCCTATCTATCGAAATGAGACGACGACCGCAGCCAAAGTTCTGGGAGGGTGGCAGGTAGCGACCATCTTCCAGGCGCACACCGGCCAGCCGTTTACGTTGAATATCCCGTTCGATGCCAACTTCGACGGCAACCTCACTGATCGCCCGCTGACGACCAATGGCCTGGTATTCACTGACGGTCACGGGAGACAGAAAGTCGCGCTGGCGTCGGGCCGCAACGTGGTGAATTTCTTCCGACTGTTTCGCGGCGGCTCAGTAGGTCGCAACACAGTGAGGGCCGACAACTTCATTTCGTGGGACCTGTCGCTCATCAAGAGTTTCAGATTCAACGAAAATCAGAGCCTCGCCTTCAGGGCTGAAGGATTCAACCTGCTCAACAGGTCGAACTTCGGAACTCCTATCCGAGTCATCGGGAGCCCGGCCTTCGGGTCATCTGTCGATACGGTCAACCCGGCGCGAATAATTCAGTTCGCCCTCAAGTACAGCTTTTAGTCGCTGGTCACTGGTCATTGGTCATTTGTTTTTAGTTTTAGGGAAGCCCCGCCACCAACAAAAGACAAATGACCAATGACAAAGGATGATCTTCAAAGAATTGACAATCCTTCGACCGGTGGGTATCCTTGCCTTTCCGGTTCTCAGACAGATAACGCCGCAGAAGATGGTCTTCTGCGGCTATCGTTTATGTGGAGGAGAGGCGAGTTGAGCCAGAGTTACCGACCCCTGATCGGCATACCATGCCGGTTCAACTGGGAGACGAATTATTACGAACTGCGCGAGACCTACTCCGAGGCGATCTACGCCGCAGGCGGGACTCCGCTGATGATCCCTCTCATCCCTGAACCCGATTTCATCGATTCCATAATCGATCACTTCGACGCCATCTGCCTTTCCGGAGCGGTCAACGATGTCGATCCTCTCCGTTACGGCCACGAGCCCAAACCCAAACTCGGCCCGGTAGTCCCGCGCCGCGACGACACTGATTTCATGCTGCTGGCTGCCGCCGAAGCCCGACGGATGCCCGTGCTGGCAATCTGCTTCGGCATACAATCGCTCAACGTCTATCGCGGCGGCACGCTGATTCAGGACATCGAAAGCGAAGTCAAAGACCCGCTCAAGCACATGCAGGGCGATGTCTTCTGGCGGCGGTCTCATTCGATTAGCATCGCCGAAGACTCGCTGCTCTCCGATATCGCAGGCGCGACTCAGATAGCCGTCAACAGCCATCATCATCAGGCGATAGATCAGGTGGGCCGCGACCTCGAACCCATCGCCTGGGCTTCGGACGGAATCATCGAAGCAGTCTGGGGGACGAGACCGGATCAGTTCGTGCTCGGCCTTCAGTGGCACCCGGAAGTCAACTGGAAGATAGACACCTTCTCGCAATCGATTTTCAATCACTTCGTCTCTGTCGCGCGAAACCACGCCCGGCAAAAAGAGCGAAGCGAAGTCATGGGAGATTGAATCATCGGCTTATGACTTCAAGGCAGAAGCTGACGCTTGCCGCTCTGTGCGCGGGCCATTTCGTCAACGATTCCTATTCGTCGATAATCTTCCCCCTGCTCCCTCTGCTCAAAATCAAACTCAGTTTGACCACCTCGCAGGTCTTCTGGCTCGCGCCTCTCTACGCAATCTCTTCATCGCTTCTGCAACCCGTCTACGGGATCATCTCTGACCGCTACGCCCGGCGATTCTTCGCCGTCTTCGGCACGACCATCACCGCCATCTTCGTTTCAATGATTGGCCTTGCTCCATCTTACCCCGCGCTCATACTCATATTGATCGCCGGGGGAATCGGCATAGGCTCGTTTCATCCGCAGGCGGCGGCGATGGCCTCGGCTGCGTCGAGCGAGCGAAGGCGAATTGGCATGGCGGTGTTTTCGGCATCAGGCACCATCGGCTACTCGCTCGGCCCCATAGCCATCGCGCTTCTCTATGCCGCCTTCGGTCTGGATAAAACTTATTACATCGCGGTCGTCGGAATACTGATGTCGGCAGTGTTGTTTCGCATCTGCCCGCCTCTTGCGCCTCACGCGGCGCGCGCTCACGCGGACGGACGGACGAAATGGCTGTTTTTGAGAGCGTTGAAAAAAGTGTGGAAGCCAATACTGCTGCTTTATCTGATAACAGTCATCCGCTCTGCGCTTCAGATGACGACCAGCAACTACCTTCCGTTCCTGCTGCGCGAGCGTGGATTCGATGTTACAGGAACGGGCGGAGTGATGACTGTGTTTCTGTTGCTCGGCGGGCTGGGCGGGCTTGCGGGCGGATTTATGGCCGAGAGAGTTTCAGGCCGCGCAGTCACGCTTTATTCCGGTTTGCTTGCGGGGCCGCTGATGGCTGCGGCTTTTCTGACCACCGGATGGTTGAGCGTCGCGCTGCTAGGGCTGGGCGGGTTCATGCTGCTAGCGACTATTCCTGTCAACGTGGCGATGGCTCAGGAATTCGTCCCGCAGCACACGAGCACCGTTTCGGCATTGATGATGGGCGCGGCGTGGGGCGTTGGCGCGCTCGCTCCTCCGACGCTCGATTCTCTTGTGCCGGTTTACGGATTTCGCACGGTTCTTGTGCTTGCCGCCTCGGCGACGCTCATTAGCGCGCTCTTTGCGTGGATGCTGCCGCGCGATGAGTGCGCGCATCGCGCGAATATAGAAACCGAGGCGGTCGCGGCGCATGCTGCGGGAGATTGAGAACGCGAGACGATTTCTAAAACATAAAAAGAGGCGCGTTCGGTTTTTGATATTCTGCAAAGTAATGAGAAAATCATCAGGCGCGGTTCATTGTCGGTCGACTGGTTGGATGCACGCACTTCGACGTTCGAGAGCCGTTACATTTTACGTTTCAGGTATCTTATGAAAATCGGATTGGAAGTCCTGCTCGACTCGCGCATCGACGCGCTTCGCGGCGCGCGGGTCGGGCTGATAGTCAATCCCGCTTCGATCAATTCGCAGTTCGAACATGCAGCCGACCTGTTTTTCAAACATCCTCAAATAAACCTGACCGCGCTCCTGGGGCCTCAGCATGGCATCAGAGGCGAGACGCAGGACAATATGATCGAGTGGCAGTCGTTCCGCGACCGGCGGACAGGGCTGCCTGCCTACTCGCTCTACGGCGAGACGCGCAAGCCTACTCCTGAAATGCTCGCCAAAGTCGATTCGCTGGTGTTCGACGTTCAGGACGTGGGCACGCGGGTTTACACTTTCATCTACACGATGGCGCTTGCAATGGAAGCGGCCAGCCAGGAGGGAAAAAAATTCATCGTGCTCGACCGCCCCAACCCGATCAACGGCGTTCAGGTGGAAGGCAACATCCTCGATCCGAAATTCAAATCCTTCGTCGGCATGTACCCGATTCCCATGCGGCACGGAATGACTGTCGGCGAACTCGCCATGATGTTCAATCAGGAATTCGGAATCGGCTGCGACCTCGAAGTGATAAAGATGGAGGGGTGGCGGCGGGCGATGTGGTTCGATGAGACCCGACTTCCCTGGGTG
This sequence comes from uncultured Clostridia bacterium, assembly GCA_964588615.1. Lineage (GTDB taxonomy): Bacteria > Acidobacteriota > Blastocatellia > UBA7656 > UBA7656 > UBA7656. The sequence continues at coordinate 9,755 of CAZPQE010000018.1, forward strand.
ATGCCTTCGCCCAATATGCCGACCGTTGATACGGCTGTGGTCTATCCGGGCAGCGTCTTTCTGGAAGGGACCAATCTTTCAGAAGGGCGGGGAACCACTCGTCCGTTCGAGATTATCGGAGCGCCTTACATCGATGCGAACGATCTGGCCGGGGAGTTGAAGAGATACAATCTGCCGGGAGTCGTCTTTCGGCCCCTTCATTTCCAACCCACGTTTCATAAATTCGCCGAGAAACTCTGCGGCGGAATTCAGATTCACGTTCTCGACCGCTGGGCCTTCAAACCGGTCATCACGGGAGTAGCGATAATCTGCGCGATACGTCGCCTCAACGCAGACCGGTTCAGATGGAAGCAGCCCCCCTACGAATACGTTTACGACAAGCTGCCTTTCGATGTCATCGCCGGAGGCCCGAGCCTGAGAGAGCAGATCAAACTGGGCGCCAGGATAGATGAGATCGAAGAAAGCTGGCGCGATGGACTCACTCAATTCAAGGAGCGTCGAGCCTCCTGCCTGTTATACAATTAGCTCGTCGGACGGGCCGCCGCGCTGCGCCGCAAGGAAAAAGTAAAAAAGCAAAAGTTGCTTCTCTTGAGAACCATGAGTTGAAAACCTGCCGCGCAGAGAAAGAGAGAACCTTCATGCGATTTCTACTGGCCTCATCACTCATAGTGTTTCTGTTTCTTCCGTGCGCGTCGTTGGCACAGTCAGGCAAAAGCCCTGTAACCCAGGAGCGATTGATTCACAGGGGGAGCAAGCGGACATTCTTCCTCTACGTTCCGCCGGGACTGACTTCGCCCGCGCCGGTCTTACTCACGCTTTATGGAAAAGGGCGGGAAGAGAAGCGGCCTGTCGAAAGATGGGTAGAGCTTGCCCGAAGCGAAGGGATGATCGTCGCAGGCCCGGTCGCCCGCGACAGAAAAGGATGGCAGGCAGAAGACGACGGGACGGCGTTTATGCGACAGGTGATCGAGGCTGTCAAATCGAAACATCAGGTCGATGCGCAACGAATTTATCTCTTCGGAGCGCATGAAGGCGCGGCGATGTCGGTCGCTCTCGGCCTGATCGATTCTCAATATTACGCCGCAACTGTAGGCTATGCCGGGACGATAGACGCATTCTCTTTTCGTCTGATCGATAACGCGGAGCGAAAGATTCCCATCGGGCTTGTGATCGGCACAGCAGACCGAACTTTTTCCTTCGAAACGATCCGGGCCACGCGCGACGCTCTCAACGCGCGCAGCTTCCCTTTCGAGATCATCGAACTCGGAGAGCACGACAACGATTACAATCGCGGTTCTGCGGGAGTCAACCTTGCGGCCTGGAATTTTCTCAAGCAGCACCAACTGCCATGATCGGAGGAAACGGCTATGGAAAGCATGGAAGAGCTGCTCGATCGAGCCGAAGCCGCGCACGGGCACATGTGCGCGGGACAGGTCTTAGGAGTGAGAATGGCGCTGCTCGGATGCCTACAGGTAGGCATCAGCGATCCGCGCGGGGCAGAGCGAAAGAGCATCATCGTATTCGTCGAGATTGATCGCTGCGCGGCTGACGCGATCAACACCGTGACCGGATGCAGACTGGGCAAGCGGACTTTGAAGTATCTCGATTACGGAAAGCTGGCGGCGACTTTTTTGAACACCAGGACGGGCGAAGCCGTGCGCATTGTGGCTCTGGAATCCTCGCGGGAAGCGGCTGACCGCGCATTTCCTGAAATCGAGAACAAGCATGAGCGGCAGTTGAAGGCATACAAGAAGCTGGCCGACGAAGAACTGTTCAAGATTGAAAGAGTGAAAGTGAAGCTACAGGATCAGGATCAGCCCGGAAGGCCGGTATCGAGAGTGAAGTGCGACGAGTGCGGCGAGGGGATCAATGACCGGCGCGAAGTGGCGCGAGATGATCGGCTGCTTTGCCGGGCATGCGCAGGCGAGGCATATTATGTGAAGCTGTGACGAATCGGAGGGCGCTATGGCTGATCGAACAGACAGTGATAAGAAGGCAGAGGACGTTTCGCTGAAGGTATTCACACGCGAAATCCCAATTCGATATTTGGAAGATTCGGAACTGGAGCAGACGTTTCGTCGCCTTGCTGACGAATGGCGCGATGAAACCATTATGTATTCTCTCGTGCTTCAAAAAACCGCGCACCCAGCCTACCTGAGAATAATCGGAATGGGTGAGAAGGCCATACCTCTCATACTCAGGGAGATTCAGGAAAGAGGAGGATACTGGTTCGTTGCCCTCAGTGCTATCAGCGGTGAAGACCCGGTGCAACCGGGTTCTAATTATGAGCAGGCAGCGCAGGCATGGTTGAAGTGGGGAAAAGATAAAGGGTATATTGAATGACGCGCGAAGAGATTGAAAGGCACTTTCCGAAATTGCGTCAAAGTAATTGGAAGAAAACCAGTCAGGCGACAGCCAGATACAATTGCATTGCATGGGCAGCAAGCAGTCCCATCCATTGGTGGGAGCCGTCAGGCCGAAATGAACATCACTGGCCGGATTCCGTTCCTGAAGAATATACAGAGCGGAGCTTTCTACAGGCTTTTGCTACGGAGGGCTATTCGATTTGCGACAACGCTGATCCTGAGCCTGGCTTTCAGAAGATCGCATTGTACGTTGATTCCATGGGTGTGCCGAGCCATGCGGCAAGGCAAAAACTTTCAGGCGCATGGACGAGCAAACTGGGTGAATCGATAGACATCGAACACGACTCGCTCGCCGCCCTCGAAGGGAACATCTACGGGCAAGTGAAGTATTTTTTGAAGCGACCATATAGGGGACCAAGATACGATTAGCTGATCAAAATCAATGTTGATAACTGAATGACAACTGCGCCGCCTTTGCCGCTGGCCTCAATCCTGACTCTATCGCGGATGGCAGAGGAAGTTTCTCAAGCGCCCGAGGTTCTACTTTGATCGCTCCGTCGCCATAAGATTTACCCACCAAAGATAAATTGAATATGATCTCCGGGTGTTGCAGAACCTGCCAGAGTTTTTCAATCGATTCAGCGTTGTTCTGATGCGGATAAATGCACAGGAATCCGGTCAGGGGTATCACTCCGGCAGTGTTGCGAATGAAGCGCGCGCTTCTGCGTCCGAGGTATGCAAATAAAAATGGAGGCGCGCTTCGCCTTTCCATTTTGTGCCAGGGGCGTCGTGTGGCTATAAGCGGTCTCTTGTGAAGCTCCATTTCCTCCCCTCGAAGCAGGTAATTATGTACTGCTTGAGGAAAACGATTTAATGAGCGACCGTCAGGAGCGAAAAGCAAGGTTGGCCGCCCTTTTGATTCCAATTCTCGCAAAGTCTCAAGAGTGATTTCATTGCCGATGAGGTCGCGGGTGCGTCCTATGGCTGGGACTAAAAACTCATCAGGAATGCTTAGATCGTTTGCCTGATTTCTTGTGAGGAAGAAAAAATCATTGGCTCCCGTAGCGATTCCGCGCATCACTCTCGCATAGTCAGCCAGAACCGGCCCGTCAAATTCTTTTTCTAAGGGAGGTCTCGACAGCCCTGTTGACAACCCTTCCTGAATCGCTCGCTGAAAAACTGAAAGGGTTTTTCCTCCCTTTCGTTTCAGTCCATTGAGAACCCATTCTTTGAGTTGAGCGTTTCCATACTCATTGCATTTGACCCAAAGAAAATTATCTCCGGGCTTCGCTTTGCTTATGAGAAAAATCAACGGGTTGGTATCGATGCTGGGAAACGGAGAAGCCTCTGATGAAAAAGCGATCACTGCGTCGAGGCGAAAGTTTTGAGTTATCCATATCCACAAGGGCCGAGAAAACACTCCTTCGCAGGTGTCCGCAGGCATTATGAATGCCAATCTGCCATTATCTTCCAACAGGTCGAGCGCACGAATCAGGAAGTAGATATGCAAACCAGCGCGACCATCAAGAGGTCTTCCGATAAGTCTGGCAGTGTATCTTTTGAGAGATTCCTTTGCGCTGGCCGATAAGCGATGGTGTCGAATGTAGGGCGGATTAGCGATGATGGCTTTGAAATTTTTTTGCGGGGGATCGAGGGCAAAGTCTCTGATTTGAACATTGGCAAGATCGTCAGAGGATAACCCTGAATCGGTTGCCTGCCGCAAGGCTTCAGGGTCAATCTCTGTTCCGCAGAGCGCGACAGGTCGCCCTTGTTTTTCTCCGATAGTTTTTGCTGCTCTCAGTAGCGCGCCCGCTCCTACGGCCGGATCGAATACTTCTTCTGCTCCTCCATTCAGAAGGTATGCAGCCATCGCCTCAGCCACCCAGTCGGGAGTCCAGAACTGGCCTTTGCCTCGCAGGATTTCTCTTTCTGCTTTTGCGTTCGAGGTCATCGAGACATCGCGAAAAGAAATTATTTGCCCGGCCATCGCAAAACTACGACTTCTTCCCGCAACGGCTCTTTTGTCGCAGTGGCCAGACGAGTTCTGAACAAATCTATGCTCAGTAATTCGTAACCGAGCGATTCGGCTATCTGAGCCAGCAATTCGCCCGTGCGGATCATGACGCGCAGGTAAGAAGCCTGATCGCCGACGACATAAGCCAGATACGCGCCCGGTCGAAGAATGCGGCGAAGCTCTGCGAGATGTCGAGCCATGCCGCCGAAATAAAGCTTCGTCACTTTGGCGTAGAGCCTTTCGAAGCCGCTCGTTTTGCCCCTCTCGATGCGCCGCTTCTCTATCGCTTCCGCTATGCGCTGAATTTCAGGAAATGAAGAAACCCATTTGTCGTCGTCGTCTCCCTTGTAGACATTCCGCGTGTTCGATCTCAACAGATTGCGCTTGAGGGATTTCAACTCTTCTTTATTGCGAATGAAACTGAGCAGAACGGATTCAAGCCGCGTCGTGCGAGTGTAATCCTTTTCATTCGGGTAAGGCGGTGAAGTGATGACTGCATCAATGGATGCCGGTTCGAAGATTTTAAGAAGCTGGCGCGAGTCTGCCTGATAGACAGTCGCTTCCGTATCCGCTCGATCTTTCAATCGTTTCGAATCTTCAGCCATAGCGCGGACGCGCTCAAGCCAGGCCGCGATTACAGCGGCGTCTGTTTTTGCCGGACCGATGCCGACTTCCGGGCCGAAATGCAGATTGCTTATCGAAGACACCAGAGCTTTGGCCAAAGCCAGAAGTTGATGGCGATAAAAACGCTCATCCTCATTTTTCTTCAGATGGTCAATCAGAACGAGTGTTTTATGAAGAGGCAGCAGGCTGATCGAATTCGTCAGCAGGAGCTTGCTGGTTTCTTCCGAAAGCCCGCGCAATTGAAATTGTTGTCGATGGCCTGTCTGAAAAAGCGGGAGAGAAACATCATCGAGTCCCTGTGAATGAATTTCGGCCTGCGCATCCTCGGCGATTTTCTCCGCGTGTTCGATCAATCCTATCGGATCGATTTTCCAATCTGTTTTCACATGGCTTGCGAATCGGGCCATCGGATTGGCTTCCACGCCTGCGCTTGCGACGCCCTGCTTTTTGCACTCCACCAGAGTTGTGCCGGTTCCGCAAAACGGATCAAGCACTCTTTGATTTGTGGACACTGAGAATTTGTGAAGGTAATCGCGCACAAGATGAGGCGGGAATGAAAGCACGAAGCGATACCAGTCGTGCGCTGGGCGATCTTCGGGGAAAAGTTTATTGGATTCTGCGCCAGCCTTACGAAGCTGCGCGGAGTCGTAGAGTTGAAGGTTGAATTCTCTGGCCATCTCTGGTGTTCCGGGTCATCGCATCTGCAAAACCCGATTCTACACACCAGAGTGATAAACTCCAACTCCTGGGAAAATAAACGGCTGTCGGCCAGCCTGCTGTTTTCATGCTTCTCGCATATCAACAGGCTGGCAGCCTGTTGTACGTCAAAGACTCCGCACGAGATTGACTGTCTCGCAGTTTTCGCACTCTGCGATCATCTCCGTTTTGCCGTCAGGAGGACTGCCCGATTATCCGGACTCCAGACTCCAGACTACTTGGCCCAGTATCCCTTGCGAGTGCGCACGGCGACATCGGAGCGATTGACTCTCACCGAAACCCGCCGGTATGTTCCATCACGCTCAGTGTTGGCAGGGTAGTAGCCGACGCTGTAGATGGTCCTCAATGCCGCTGCGATCTGCTTGTAGACTCCGGCAAGGTCGGTCATCACCTGAGCCTGATAGGCCGTCCCTCCCGTAAGCTCGGCCATGCGCTCCAGCCTGAGACGCGCCATCGCGTAATTTTCGGCTACGCTGCTGCTGCCTCTGAAAGCCTCGTCATACTCGGTGTCTACGTAAATCGGAAAAACTATCGCGTCAGATTCTTCGAGCCTGCGCGCGAGCCGGTCGAAGGTCACTCGCGTAGGAGCCGGGTTCCAGCGATCAATCGAAGAGTCCACTCCGTCGGTCATAACCACGATCGCATTGCGCTGGCCCGCTGTGCCGCGAAGCGTGTCGACGAGAGCGAACCACATCGCTTCGTAAAGGGCAGTCGCGCCGTCGGGTCTCTCAATCGCTTTGATTCTCTCTTTGAGCAGCCCGCGATTGTTCGTCAGTTGTGAGACCACTTTCACCTCTTCGGTAAACGTGAGCACGGCCACTTTGTCATCCTTGCCGACCGCGTCGACGAACTTGAGCGCGGCAGCCTTCACCAGTTCGAGCCTGTCTTTTATCGACCCGGAAAGATCGAGGAGCAGAACCAGATTGAAGGGAGCCGTCGAGGGCTGAAAGAACTCCACCGATTGCGGCTGGCCGTTTTCCATCACCTCGAAGTCTTCTTTCTTGAGATTGGCCACTGCAACGCCCGACCGATTCATCGCGCTGACGGTCAGGTTGACGACGGCTGAATTGAGCTTGATCGCTTCATCATCCTCCGTCTTCGCTTCGCTGTCGGTCTTTGCAGCAGCAGCCGGGCTTTCAGGCGAGGCTTCCGGCTCATCGCGGCGTTTCAGGACAGGAGGAGTCGTTGGCTTCGTGTCGGCTGAAGCGATCTGAGGAGGAGGCTGAGTGTCTTTTGGACGACTGGCCGTCTGTTGATCGGCAGGATCGTCGAATATCGGGTCCTGCTTTTTCCTGTTGTTGGGCTGGCTCTGACCGCTTTGCGGATTGGCCTGCTGGTCGTCATCCTGGTAAACAGGGCTGTTGGACTGGCGAGCGCCGAGCGGCTGATTGGAAGGGATGATGCGAATGCGCATGCCCATATCGCTGTCTCTGGATTCCATCTGATCGCGCTGACGCTGGATGGGGCCGATTTTCTGAGAGCCTTTGGCCTCGCCCTTGTTGCTCGATCCTCCAATCGAAACTATGTCGCCGCCCGTCCCCGCGCTGCCCGACGCTCCCTGCTGCTGAGACGTGGTCGACCGCTGAGACGGCGGAGTGGCTATGCTGTTGGGGTCTGAATCGTCGTCAGAGGATGTGTCCTGTTGCTGAGAAGCGGCAGGCGCGTTCTGCCTGCGCGCAACGGCTTTTCTCTGACCAGCCTCATCATCAGACGAAGCATCGCGCGAAGGAAGGTCCGAAGCGATTGCTGAGGAGTTTGAACCGGGCGAAAGAGTTATATTGCCGCTCTGGCTGCGCAGAAAAATCTGCGGCCCGCCATTTCCCAGTTTCCCATCGATGCCGCGCCCGCCGGTTCGCTGCGAGACCTGAAGCGGGACGGTCGAGCGAACAGCGCCGGTCTTCGACCTCATGATGACCTGAGCGTCATCGGTTTTCGGGATTCGATATTCGATGTTGCCTGTGGTGCTCTCGACTATCGCGCTTGCGAGCGAGCCGCTGACATCGATTGGGAATCCGCCGCCGATGATCTGCAGGTGAGAGTTGCGGGGAATGGAAACCAGAAGATCGATTCGGCCCATCGCCGCGCCGTGCCTGCATTGGACAAGCAGCGTGTTTTGCGCTGACATCAATACCATATCGGTTCGCTCGATGGGAGCGCCGCTGGTTTTCTCGGCAGTGATGCGCACGACCGGCCCTTCCCACACCTCGACGCTCGTAGAGCCGCGAGCGTTTTCAATGCGCACCTGACCTCCGGGTTTGAGTGTGAAAGATTCAACGCGAATCGACGAACCCTGCGCCCGCGCCGTGGGGGATTGCATCAGCGAAATCATTGTGAGAACTACTACGGTGCGAACAAGTCTTCGCCGAGCGTCGCTACGCGCGGTAGGAAACCTTGACTTCATATCTACCTCCGCAGTTTCGAAAACCGGAAAGAACATAAGCCGACAGGGACTCGAATCGTCCCCGCCTTCTTCGTATGTTCAGGGGGTAGTCAGATTCTCCATCAACTCAATAACAGAGTCAAACAAAGAGCCGATGGCCCAAACGGGGAGGGGCTGAAACGTGATTTATAAAACGTAAAACTTAAAACGTAATAGCGACCGCTTGATTCCTGACGTATGCCTCAGTCGCGCGGATGCTGCGATGGCTTTACGTTTCGCGCTTCTTCCGCTTTACGTTTTACGTTTTACGTTTTACGCTTCCACTATGGCCCGCGAGGATGACAACTTATTTGACAAAGCTGAAGGTCTGGCCCGCAGAGTGCTCGAACGACTGGGCGCAAAACTCGACGACCGGATTGCAGGCGAAGCCGAGTCTCTTTCCTCGAAGCAGATTTCCGAAATCGCTTCGCGCATCGAACGCGCTATCGAAGACGCGCTCAAGCCGGACAAGGCTGGCGTCAGGCGAGTTGCGCCCAATCGCCTGATGGTTCTCTTCACCTACGAAGATGCTTCGCGCCTCGGCCCGAAATACAAAGACGCTCTCGCCGCAGAACTGCGCGCCGTCGCTCTTGAGTACATAAACAATCGTCGCTATGAAATAGCCGGCCCGGTGTCGATTCAGATAGCAAGCGATCTATTTTCGAAGACCACTCTGGTCAGGGCAATGTTTGATGAAGCAGCCGCGCGGCCGTCGAAGACTGAAACAGCCGAGCCCGGCCAGTGCGCCGTGACGCTCATCGCCGATGACGGGCGCAGTTTCAAGCTCGTCTTAAAAGCAGGCGAGGACCCGGCCTACATCGGACGTGCTTCAGGCATCGCCGCCCGAATCGATGACGCAAGCCTCTCTCGACTTCACTGCTCGGTCGCCCTTCGCGCGTCGGGCCAGGTGGTCATCAGCGATCTGGGCAGTTCCAACGGATCGATCCTCAACGGCAAGCAACTGGCTCCGCACGAAGCGCATCTGCTCAAACCCGGCGACGTGATCGAGCTTGGTGATGTCCTCCTCGCTGTCGCTGAAATTGCATAGTCGTCCGTTGTCCTTTGTCACTCGTCCTTTGTTTTTAGTGAAAGGGAAATCTGCGCCGTTGATGAATGACAAATGACCAATGACAAATCAGCGAACACCGGACGTGGAGTTGATCGTAATAGATTGATTATATGCTTATCCCTTTTACGCTGACTGTCGTGATCGAAATCGTCGGGTTGATGTTGATGCTGCTTTTAGCCTGGGCCGCATGGCGACATCGCAATCCTGCGGATGCAAACGAAGAAAAAGAATTCGAAGGCTTGAAGGACTTAGGCCCGTCAGCCACCAATCGCTGGCTTCGAGGATTGCGCGGCGTCTTCGTTCTCGCTGTCGTCGCGGTATTCGCCTTTCATTCCTACTGGGTTTTCCGCGCCGATTCTGACGAAGCATTCACCGACGCCAAACGACTCGACGCGCGCAATCGCCGCCTGTCAGACAGCGCGCTCAAGGGCTGGGTCTTTGATCGCACGGGCAAAATGGAAAATGCCCTGATTCGCTATCGCGCTGAAGGAGGCTCTCTGACCCGCGAATACCCGCTTGCCGAAGCAGGAGTTCACCTGACCGGCTACGCGGATTTCGCATTCGGCGCGGGCGGCTTCGAATACGCTTATCGAGACCGGCTCACTCAGTCGTCGAGCGCATACAATCGCCTGGTCTCGCCCGTGCCCGTAGGCAGCGACATAACCGTTTCGATAGACGCCAGCCTTCAGCGCGAAGTCTTCGATCTGGTTCGCGGCGCGGGAAAGCCTGCGGCGGCAGTGGTGCTTTTGCTTCCAAACAACGAAGTGCTTGCGATGGCCACCGCGCCGAGCTTCGACCCTCGATCGGTCAGAGACGAAAACAACTGGAAGCGAATGTCCGAGCTTGCTCAGGACGCCCAGCCCATAAGCCCGCTGGTCAATCGAGCTCTCGGAACTCTGGTGAGCGGAGGCCCGGCTTTTTATTATCGTCCCGGCTCCACCTTCAAAATTTTCATCGCATCTGTCGCTGTCGATTCGGGCATCACCGAAGAAAAATTTCAATGCACTTCTGAAGGCTTCACCGCGCCGGGCGCAAGCCGTCCCATACGTGACTACGACGGCGAAGTGCATGGCACGATGGGACTGACGGATGCTTTCCGACATTCCTGCAATCAGTACTTCGCTCAACTCGGTTTGAAACTTGGCCGGGAGCGACTCGCAGCCTACGCCAAGAGGCTGGGCTATGCGACATCAGCAGAGGATTCTTCGCGCGCCGCGTCGCTATGGAGCCTTGCAGGAGATGAGCGCAGGGATTTCAATTTCATCTTCGCGCCGCCGGTTGCCCGAATGGAGCTTTCGCTCAAAGCATCAGGCTATGACATCGCGCTGCAAGCGATCGGGCAGGGCTATGACGATATGACCGTGATGGATATGGCTCTGCTGGCTTCTTCCGTGGCCGGAGAGGATGGAAGCCTGGTGGCTCCCACTTTCGAAGTCGGCGCTCAAAGGAAGATCATCAGTCAGTTTGTCTCCCCGCAGTCGGCAGCCAGAGTGCGCGAATTGATGAAGCTGGTCGTCGAAAGCGGAACAGCGCGCGGAGGATTTGCGCGCTTTCACGGAAAGCTCACCGCCGCAGGCAAGACCGGTACTGCTGATCGAGTCGTCGCCGTCTACGACAAACAGGGCAAGCGCGTAGTCGATCACACGGATGAAAAGGGAGTGACTCATTATAAAACTGCCGAGTTCACTGATTCGTGGTTTATAGGTTTTGCGCCCGCAGATAACCCTAAAATCGCTTACGCGGTGGTGGTGGAAAACGGAGGGCAGGGCGCTCGCGCCGCCGTCCCTCTTGCCGCAAAGATTATTGAAAGAGCGGCATCGGCAGGCTACCTCAAATGAGCAAGAACATGGGAAACGCCGGACGAAGACTTAACCGCACAAGCCCTTCGCTGCACCTGCTGGCGATCACTGTCATTCTCGCGCTTGCGGCGGCGGGCTATCTTGCAGTGATCTGGTCGGGGAGGCTCAAGGGCTACAGCCCGTCTGTTCTGGTTGCGATTCGAGACCTGTCTTTATTCGTTCCCATCATCGGCGTATTCTTCTGGCTGATGCGGCGGCAGAGGTTTCGAGGCGAATTGTTGCCGCTGACTGCCGCCATATTCCTGTTTGCGATGGGGCTGCTTGCGCAGTATCGATTGTTCACCGACCCTGAGTACGGCGAGCGGGGCGCAGAAAGGGCGCGGGCGCGCGAAGCCAAGACGCAGACCATAAGACTGCGCAATGTGCAGACCGGGTACGATGACGAAAAGAAAGCGTTCCTGTTCGGCGGCGCTGATCGTGTTCCTGAATCAGCCCAAGCGGAGGGCACGACGCAAAGAAGTTATTCGGTATTCGATCTGATTCAATCTCCCAACAGCTACATACCTCTGATGGCGCTTGCGGCGATGGTCGGAGGGTTTTTGCTTTTCAAGAGCGAGAAATGGCTTCTGTGGTTTCAACGACATTCGCTCATCATCGGGCTGGTGACGCTCCTTCCGTTTGCGATAATCGTTCTGGTGTTCAGCCAGGAAGGGAAGTTTCTCGGACAGACCACTCCATGGGAAGTGGTGAAGATTCTGTTCCTGCTGGGCTATGCGGGGATGCTGGCCGATTCTTATCAACATCTGCGGCGCACGCGCTGGGGGCTTCCGCCCGCGCGCAACCTGATTCCGTTTCTGGCCATCGCCGCGATGCCTGTAGTGCCTTTCTTCGCCCTGTCGGACTTCGGCCAGATGCTGGTCTTCTTCGGCGTGTACGTGATGCTCTATGTCATCGCGGTTCGCAAAAAAGCCCAGCTTGTTTACGCAGTGGCAGTAGTGGCGGTGTTGTTCGGAATGTTTTTCATCGCAACGAAAGCGACCACCGGGTTCGGGCTTCCGGCCCGCGTGCATTTCAGGTTTTATCAATGGGTCCACACCTGGGAGCCTCCGGCGCCCGACACCTGGTGGTGGAAACGCGATTATGAGAGATATCTCAAAGCGACCGGCGCTTCTCCCGATGCTATGGATCAGGCGGCGATCACACAGCGAAACCGCGAAGCGTGGGCTGACAAGGTGCTTCAGCAATCGCAGGGATTGTTCGGCATCAACGAAGGCGGCGTCGCCGGCGAAGGTTTGGGCCTCGGTTTTCCCGAAACCGTCCCCGTCAGCGATTCGGATTTCATCTACGCGGCGGTAGGAGAAGAGAGCGGATTGCTGGGCGCTCTCGGATTGCTCACTGCGACTGTGGTTTTCGTATTTGCGGGAACGGCGGTCAGCCTCGGAGCGCGGGATATGTTCACGAAATTACTCGCGGCGGGGCTTACGGCAATCGTGGGCTTTCAGGCCATAGTAAATATCGGCGGAGTGTTGAGGCTGCTTCCGATGACCGGGATCACTCTTCCGTTCGTGAGTCACGGAGGGTGGTCGCTCATCACGTCGTTCGGAATGCTGGGCATTCTGCTTGCGTTCTCTCATCGCAATCGCGCGGCGATCGAGGCTCAAAAAGAGCAACCAGCAGTCGTTTCGTCTCGCTGAATTGTGCAAGCTTTTCACACTGCTGTGAATTTTTTTCCCAGCCTGGATGGGGAGAAAGTACCACATGCCGGGGAGCGAAAGATGAAGGAACTTCGAAGTATCAACAGTTACAGGAAAAAATCCTCCTATAAATGAAGCGGCACGCCTGTTGCTGAAAAACAGTCAATCGTAAGAGCATCTCTTACCCATTGATGCTCAGTTAGGTACAACCTGAGGGGCCAAGAGGCATCGGATTTATGTCCGATGCCTTTTTTACTTCTTTGAAAACGCACAGCCGTCGGCCAGCCCGCCGTTCATTCATGACTAAATCGAACCACACAACATTGGCACAAGGTGTGTCGGTAGCCCGACCGTAAGGGAGGGCTGGATACTCATAAGCTCAAGCCCGCGCTCACGCTTGGGCTACTGACACCGAGCCACTTGAGTGTACCAGTCTCATAAGGTTTGATTTAGAACAGGCTGCCAACCTGTCCTACCTGGCGAGTACTCATTTTATTCTGATCAACGGAACGTGCCGGGATGAGTGCCTTTGGTTCTGAGCACTATTCGCTGGTCGTGAGAGATGAGGAGAAACCGTCGGGTATTGATCGTGTTTATTCCGGCAGGGTTATAAACGAGGCGATACCAGTTTTTGCGCATTTCTTCTGAGATAGCTTTGGCGGCGTCTTCCGATTTGGCTGCGGCGAAGATCGAGCCGCCCGTGCCTGTCGTGAGTTTTTCGAGCGCGGCAGGAGGTTTGGGCTTGTCTCGCAGAAGCGCGCCGCGAGTCCGGTCAGGAGTCTGAAGCGCATAAAGCACGATGTTCTCCCGCTGCAATGCCATCAGCGCATCATCGAACCTGGTCTTGCTTTCGCTGTCATAACCATCGCTTATAAGAATGATCGCGCGTTTCTCCATTCCGGTCTTGGCCTGATGCACCAGAGCGTCGCTAACGGCTATGAGCGCGTCGTAGAGGTTCGGAAATCCCTTGCGAACTATCTTTGCGGGCGAAGCCTGAAGCTTCGCAAGATCGGGGGTCATATCCTCGATGATCTCTGCCGACTCGTTGTAGCCGACGACCATCATCTCGTCATCCTCGTAAAGCTCGTTGACCAGGGATGTGACCGCTTTGGCGAGCGCGGCAGTTTCGATCTTGAGGTTCTGACTGCTATCGATCATCAGCACGATCCGCGAGCCTGAATCAAGGCGGGAGAATGAATCTATTTCCTGATGAACGCCTGAATCGTAGAGGTCGAGCAGGTCTTTGCTCACATGCATGCCTTCGGGGGCGTGGACGATCACATTGAGGGTCATCACCCTCCGCCCTGACCCCGTGCCTTTGCCCGACTGTCCTGCCGACGAAAGAACGATGAGCGCGATTGAAATGATGACCAGCGAAAAAACTTTTGATATAGGCCGCATTCGATTGACTCCGCCTGCGGATTTAAGAACGGCTCAAGCGCGACAGATTGCATGCGAAAACCCGCAAAGGAATTATTCCAGAACCCGACACTTGTGAAAAGACGAATGACACTGACTTGAACTTATCGCGCGCGGCAAATAATATCGCTGACTGATCCGCCCAATCCATTCTGGAGTCTGAAAGCTTGAACGACACCGACACCGCGCCTGTAAGAAAAGGCGAAGAACTCAGCCTCGAAAAACTCGAAGTGTATCTGCGTGAGCGACTCGGCGATCTGTTGGCGGAAAATCAACTCGCTTCCTCTGAAATTCGAATCTCACAATTTCCGGGCGGGCATTCGAACCTCACCTATCTCATCAGCCTCGGCTCCCGCGAGTTCGTGCTGCGTCGCCCGCCCGTCGGACCCGTAGCTCCTACCGCTCACGACATGCCGAGAGAATACAGGCTGCTCGAAAAGATCAACCCGCATTTCCCGCTCGCTCCCCGGCCTTTTCACCTGTGCGAAGACGCTTCAGTAATCGGCGTGCCTTTTTACCTGATGGAGCGAAGACGCGGGCTTGTCATTCGGCGCGAGACCCCGCCTGAAATCGGAGACTCGCTCGATTTGCGCCGCCGTGTGAGCGAGTCTGTAGTCGACACGCTCACCGCGCTGCACCGGGTCGATATTCATTCGACCGGGCTTGATTCAATCGGAAAGCCGGTCGGCTTTGTGACTCGTCAGGTGCGGGGTTGGGCAGAGCGATGGCAGCGAGCGAAAACGACTGAGATAAAAGAAATCGACGAAGTGATCGAATGGCTTCAGCAAAGAATACCGCCTGAGCCTGACCCCCTGAATCCGGCTACGCTCGTTCACAACGATTTCAAACTCGATAACGTGATGCTCGACCCTGCCGACCCTGCGCGCGTCGTGGCAGTACTCGACTGGGAGATGTGTACCACAGGAGACCCGCTCGTCGATCTCGGTGTGCTGCTCTGCTACTGGCCCGAAGGCGCAGACACGGAAGCGAGGCGAGAGTCGATCAGCCCGGTGACGACCGAACCCGGATGGATGACCCGCGCTCAACTCGTCCAGAGATACTCCGAAAAGTCGGGGCGCGATGTTACGGGAATCGCTTTTTATGAGGTGTTCGCGCTGTTTAAGATCGCCGTCGTCGTCCAGCAGATTTATTTTCGCTACGCGCGAGGGCAGACGCGAGATGAACGCTTCGCCGGGTTTGGTCCCCGCGTCGAGGGACTGGCCCGCGCGGCGCTTGATCTTGCGCGTCGCGCTTGAACGAAATTTTTTTAGAAAGGTGACAGCTTGAGTTTTATTTATCTTGTGCGTCATGGTCAGGCCGGGGCGAGAGACAACTACGATGTGCTCTCCGACCTGGGCCGCGAGCAGGCTCGACTCTTGGGTTTGTATCTGGCCGGGCAAAACGTCCAGCCTGATTTCATCTACGCAGGCAGCTTCAATCGGCAACGACTCACAGCCAAAATCGCTTGCGAAGAGTTGAGCCGGTCGCGCTCGCTCCCTGAAATCACAATCGACAATCGCTGGGATGAGTTCAGTCTCCGTTCGCTTTATCGTTCGTTTGCGCCGCGACTCGCTGAAGAAAGCGAAGAGTTCGCACGCGACATCGAAGAGATGAACCGCCAACTCATCGCTGATCCGCATGCGACTCGCGGCGCGGCTGGCAGGTGTGACGCGGCGATGGTGCTGGCGTGGATGGCCAACCGTTTCCCGGATTATGAAGGGGAGTCGTGGGCAGGGTTTCAATCGCGCATTCATTCGCTCGTCCCCGACTTGTCGAATCACGGAGGCGACAAAACGATTCTGGTGTTCACCTCGGCCACGCCTATCACGATAATGACGGGCGCGGCACTGGGGCTGAGAAATGAGAGCCTGCTCCGTTTGATGGGAGTCGTCTACAACACCAGCGTGACTGTGATGCGGGCGCAGGATGACGACATCCGACTGTTCACCTACAACTCGACGCCGCACCTGAACGATTTGCTGAGGACTTTCAGGTAACTTGATTCATAACATCCGATTTCCTGACTCTGACAAAGTAGAACCA
>CAZPQE010000019.1:0-25768 GCA_964588615.1 uncultured Clostridia bacterium
TAATATGCGCCGGTAAACGCCCGCTCGGTTCCTTTCTGCCTCATCACGTAGAACTGCTCTTCGGTCAGGATTTTTTTCCACTCTTCTTCCGACTTGATGACTTTCATTCCGGGTCCTTTCGATTTGCTTTGCTGTGGGGTTGGCTTCTGCTGCGCGAAAACGAAAGATGAATCGAGCAGCAGCAACGCAGCCAGTATGCATGCATATTTCATGGTTTCTTACTCCATCGGCTTGAGCAAGCCGAGCAGCGTCGGTATGAGTTCCGACACCGTCGGGTGAATGTGCATAGCCCTTTGAATGACGGTGTAGGGCGCGCGGGCATACATCACATCCAGCACCAGGTGAATTATCTCGTCGCACTCGATTCCTAAAAGAGACGCGCCCAGAATCTCTCTGGTCTCCCAATCGACGATGATCTTCATAAACCCTGCGGTCTCGCCTTTCTCAATCGCCCTCCCCACTCTCGACATCATCATCCGTCCGATCAGAGCGCGACGGCCCGACTGGCGAACTTCTCTTTCGGTCATCCCCGCGCGTCCCAAGGGTGGATCGATGTAGAGCGCGTAAGCGGTGATGCGATCCGTCACACGTCGCGGATCATTATCGAGCAGATTCGCCGCGACTATTTCGAAATCGTTGTACGATGTATGAGTGAACGCGCCCCGGCCATTGCAATCGCCCAGCGCCCACACCCCTTCGACGCTGGTGCGAAGCTGATCGTCGACTTTGATGTATCCCTGCGAATCGGTCTCTATTCCCGCTTTGTCCAATCCGAGATCATGCGTGTTGGGCGTCCGCCCTACGGCCATCAGCAAGTGAGAGCCGACCACATCGCGGTCGCCGCTTGCGCAATCCAGTTTAATAGCCACCCCACCCGCGCGCCTCTCGACCGTCATGCACTCGGCGTTGAGACGAATATCGATGCCTTCGTTTTCGAGTATCTGCTTGATCGCGTCTGACACGTCTTCGTCTTCGCGTTTGATGAGCCGCGAGTTGCGATCAACGATCGTCACACGGCTGCCGAAGCGCCGGTACATCTGGCCGAACTCAAGACCTATGTAGCTGCCTCCGACGACGATCAGATGCTCAGGCAGAAAATCGATTTCCATGATGCTTGAGTTGTTGAGGAAGGGAACCGTTTCGAGTCCGGGCATCGGAGGCGTGGTCGCGCGCGCTCCGACGTTGATGAATATCTTATCGGCTTCGAGAATCTCATCCCCGACTCTCACCGAGCGAGGCCCTTCGAACTGCCCGTGTCCCTCGAAGACGGTGGCGTTTTCGAGACCCTTCATCCATTTTTCGACCCCGGTGTTCGAGCGGGCCACCACAGTGTCTTTGCGCGCTTTGACCCGTTTCATATCGACTGCGACAGAGCCATCGATCATCACGCCGTAGTCTGCCGCGCGACGGGTGATGTGGGCGGCGCGCGCGCTTGCCACCAGCGTCTTGGTGGGGATGCAGCCGTTGTTGACGCAGGTTCCGCCGAACAGCTTGCGCTCGATGACGGCAACTTTCATTCCGGCGGATGAAAGCCTCCCGGCAAGCGAAGGCCCCGATTGCCCCGTGCCTATGATGATCGCGTCGAACCTTTTCGCCATTATACCCTCCTCCTGCGGCAGGCTTTCAGCCTGCGATCAGCTTTCGAGCTTTTCCAGTCGAGCGCGGAAATGCTCGCGCCAGCTTTCCGAGACCGCTTCTGAAGCGATGACGCGCCGCAGCATATCGAGGTCGGATTTATCGCGCCCGTAAAGCTTCGCTATGTCGGTCACTCTTATTCGATCACTGTGTCTTTCGATCAGTTCTATCTCATCGCCCGCGCCGACTTCGCCCTCGCTGATGACCGAGAGATAAAACCCCGTGCGAAGGCTGTCGAGAAACCGCTTGATTATGTCTTCGCGCCCGAACTTGAGGGCCAGTTTGAAGCAGGGAAGTCGCGGCTCGGTCACTTTCAACTCAGCCGCGCCCGCACGAAGCCGGTCGCCGACGAACACTTCGTTTTCGAGCAAACCGGAGGTGGAAAAATTTTCGCCAAACATCCCCCAATCGAATTTCATATCCGGCAACTCCCGGCGCCAGTACGTGTAGTGCTCCGACGGATAAGCATAGACCGCCTTTCTCTCTCCGCCATGGACTGAAAGGTCGGCCTGACGGTCGCCGTCGAGGTTGAGCTTTCGGAGAAAGACGCGCCCCGCGACCGGCTCTTTGAAAATGCCTGTCTCCACCTGCTTGCCGTTTGAAGCGATCTGTTGCGGGAGGCCGACGTTTACGGAGATGAGCCTGCCCGTTATTTTGTTCATCAAGTCACTTTATTTCCGGCGCGTTTCTTCGTCAATGACTTCTCGCCTCATCAGGAAATCCCCGCCCGCAGGCGGGATATTCCCGACTGTCGAAAAAAGATGTAGTGTCATTTTCTCCTTTTGCGTCATGAGGAATAGGCGGGAATCAATCAGAAAGGAAACTTGCTTATGAAAGTCGATGGAGTATTCGAGGGAGGGGGAGTCAAGGGGATCGCGCTGGTCGGAGCTATTGCCGAGACTGAAGCGCGCGGCTATCAGTTCGAAAACGTCGCAGGCACTTCAGCAGGCGCGATAGTCGCTTCGCTGATCGCTGCCGGGTACACGGCGGCGGAGTTGAAAGAGATCATCGGCGCGCTCGACTACGAGAAGTTCAAAGACAAAAGTATGCTCGACCGCATACCGCTGATCGGGCCTGCCATAAGCCTGGGGCTTGAGAAAGGCATCTACGAAGGCAATTACTTCGAGGACTGGATTCGAGACCTGCTCGTCGAAAAGGGCGTCAGCACTTTCGGCGATCTGGTCATCGAAGAGTACAAGGACGACCCGCGCTTTCGCTACCGGCTTCAGGTCGTCGCCTCCGATATTTCTCGCGGAAGGATGCTGGTGCTTCCCCACGACATAAAAGACTACGGGTTCGACCCGGACAAATTCGAGGTTGCTCGCGCGATTCGCATGAGCATGAGCATCCCGTTCTTCTTCGAGCCGGTGGTGTTGGAGGACTCATCTGCAAACTCCTACTACATAGTCGACGGCGGCATACTGAGCAACTTCCCCGTCGAAGTGCTCGACGACGGATCGAGCCAGCCCGCGTGGCCGACGCTTGGCTACAAGCTGGTCGATCCGCAGGAAAGCCGCCCGCACTCGATTCACGGCCCGCTCAGTTTGTTCGGGGCGTTGTTTGCGACCATGATGGAAGCTCACGACGCGCGCTACATCCAGGAGAAGGACTTTGCCCGCACCATTCCTATCCCGACTGGGGATGTGAGGACTACGGATTTCGATATCTCTCAGGAGCAGGTGCAGTGGCTTTATGAATCGGGCCTGAAAGCAGCCAAAGATTTCTTCGACGGCTGGGATTTCGACTCCTACAAGAAGAAGTATCGTCAAGGACCAGCGGCGGGTCGCCGCGCAAGCCTGCGTCTGCCCAAAGCCGGAGGAGCAGGCGGAGTGTGATTGCCAGTTTTCAGTTTTCAGGAATCGAAAGCCTTGACAACTGACAACTGACAACTATTTTTCCTGCAATTCGATGAGGTTGCCGTCCGGGTCGCGGATGAAGATTTGGGGCAGCCCTGAACTGCCTTCGCGGAAAGGTATGCCCGCTTCTTTGAGCGCGCGCCGGGTCGCTTCGAAATCGTCTATCAGAAAAGCCACATGAAAATCCCGCTGCGGTCGCTCGCCCGCTTCAGGCAGAGCTTCGTCCGTCACCATCAGGTGAAGCTCGCAGTCGCCGAGGTCGTACCACGCGCCCGGAAAGTTGAAGCTGTGCCGCTGTTTTTCCTTGAGGCCGAGCGCGCCGCCATAAAACTCGCGCGCGCGGTCGAGGTCGGTGACGAGCAATGCCGCGTGAAGCATTCGTTTGATGTGCATGGGCGGATTATACAGTGGCCGGTGGTCAGTGGTCAGCGGTCGGTAGGAATTGAGGTTCCAGCGCGATCTCCAGGATGGTGACACAAACTGCTTTCAAATCCGTCGCTACCTGAATTAGAATCCATTCACGAGCTTGTAATATTCGACCCGCTCGGAGAAAGACAGATGATGAACGCTGCGCTGCTCGCTCTGCTGATCGCGTCTTCGTCGCTCGCTCTGCAATCGGAAAAACCGAAACAGAAAAAAGCCGAAAACGAACAGCCCGACCGCAGAGAACAGATCATCCGCATTCAGGCTCTCGATCTTCTCAAAGATATCCCCGCCGATGCTCGCGCGCTCGAAAGCGCGGAAGAGAGAGCCGAGATAGTTTCCGCCGCAGCAGAGACGCTGTGGAAGCACGACCCTGCGCGCGCCCGCGAAATCTTCGTCGAGCTTTTCGACGACCTGCTCGTCCGCCTCAAATCCGAATACGAAGCGAACGAAAAAAAAGAGTCCGTCACACGAGACCTGCAATATGGGATTCGCATCGCGCTGCGCGCGATGGCCCGACGTGATCCTTCGGCAGCGGATTCGATGCTGGCCCGCTATTACAAGCTTCGAGAAGAAGCCTTGAAAGACAAAGCTCCTCGCTCGCAGGAAGAAAGGCTGGAGCTTGCAAGGGCGAGCCTCGATGTCAGTCTGGAGCAGTCTGTTTCGATAGCGCGACGGATGCTGGCAGTCAGCATCCCATTCTGGTTTTCTCAATACCTCAACGAACTGAGCGCGCACGACAAGGCGATGGCTGACACGCTGTTTCGTGAAGCTTTGATAAATCTATCAACTGCTCGATTCTACAGCCCCGATGAGGCGGCGTTTTTGGGAGCATACCCGTTCAAGGAGCAGGCTATGCTCCTCGTTGGGACACATGAGGCTGACGGCAGGAGAGAATTTCACCTGTTTAACAGCAATCCTCTTACTCCTCCCGATGGCGATTTTGACCTCGCTTCGCAGAGAGAGTATCTCGCAGCCGCTTACAGGTATCTTTCAGCGATGCCGACGATTTTTCCTCCGGGCAAGGCTCATAACATCAATCACATTGCAAACGCTCTTTTCCTCGCTCACCGGCTCGGCCTCTACGCCGCAAGATTCGGCCTCGACCCTGAAGGTCGATGGATAGAGCTTGAGCGCGCGCTCCGAGCCTTCGTCGCAAACAACAACATCGATGAGGGTTTGCTCGAATGGATCAAACAACACGGCCAGCGACAGGCTCAGGGGGAGCCGATATTCGATTTCGACAGCGCCAAGTCGTTCGAGGAAGCGAAAGCCACGAAAGATGCGCGCCAGCGGCTGGGCTTTCTGGTCGATGGGATCGCGCTGCTTGCTGATGAAGAAATATTCGGCGAAGCCGAGCAGCACTTGATCGATATCGTAAACCTCGATGCGCGTCGTCAGGTGCGCGACTTCATCAAACTCCGCGAGGCTCAATCCTCGATCCGTAATCACAGGCTCGAAGCCATAAGCGGCATAGTCTCAGCAATCGAAAACCCGGATGCAAAACTCTTCGCTTTGATTGACTGCGCGCGGGCCGCTGTTGAGAGCCGTCAGAGGGGTCTCGCTCTGGAAATGATGAACGAAGCGATGAAAATAATCCCCCGGCTCGAAGACAAACGCTATCAAGCAGAGGCTAACGTCGCTGCCTGCGCGATCCTCTCTGAGATCGATCCGGGCTGGAGCCGCCAGATGCTTGCGGAGGTAAAAAAAGCGATCAACCGCGCCGCAGATTACAAGGGCCGCGCTATGGAGTTTTTTTTCGCCCTGCCTGAAAAAGAAGGTCGCCATTATTTTTCGTTGAGAGGATTCAACCTGGAATTATGCTTCGAGCGGGCGGCCAGAGATGATTGGACTGGAGCGACGGGCGCGGCGGGCGAACTTGTTTCGATAAGGCTCAGGCTCAAAGCCAGACTTGCCGCGTGCCGGGCTTTTTTATAGAAAGCCACTCCAGACTCCAGACTTCAGACTTCAAGTATAAATATCGCGGAAGAGCTTTTCGGCCATTTCGCTATCGATGCCTTTGAGTATGCGATATTCCTCGATAGCTGCGCGCTTGTCGCCCATCTGAAGATGGGTGTGGCCGAGTTTGAAGTGAGCCTCGGCGTATTCGGGCCGCGCGCGTATTGACTGCACATAAGCTTCGGCGGCTTCGGCCAGCCTTCCCATGTTGCGAAACACTCCGCCCAGATTGTAGTAGGCTTCGGCGAAGTCCTGACGTATGCGGGTGGCGTGTATGTAGGCTTCGGCGCTCTCTTCGTAGAGTCCGAGTTTCGAATAAGCTGCGCCGAGGTTGTAGTGAGCCTCCGGGTAATCGGGGCGGATGCGAATGGCCTGCTTGTAGCTCTCTATGGCTCCGTTGTATCGGCCAAGCTTGTGATAGATGACTCCCCGGTTATAGTGAGCCTCGGCGTAATCGGGCTTGCAGCGAAGAGCCTCGCGATAGGCTTCGACAGCCTCTTCTGCCAGGCTCGACCTCGAATAGGAGACGCCTAACTTGAAGTGAGCTTCGGCATAATCAGGCTTGATGGTGACAATATGCTTGAAAGTCCGGGCAGCTTCCCCGAACCGCTGTAGTTTCAGATAGACATTTCCCAGAGAGAAGTGGGCATCGATGAATCCGGGCTGGGTATCGATGGCCAGTATATATTCGCCTATGGCGTCCTCATCTCGGTCGAGGCTCTCGTAAACCAGACCGAGTTTGTGATGAGCTCTGAAGTTTTTGGGCTTGATACTGATGGCCTGGCGGAGGGTTTCTATAGCTTCGTCATATCGGCCCATGTGCATGAATAGTTCGCCCAGCCCATAGAGTCCGTTTTCGTCATCGGGGGCGATACGGATAGTTTCGCGGTAAACATTTTCGGCTTCGGCGTAGCGACCCAATTCGTAGAGGATTTCTCCGAGGCGATGGCGGGCGTAGACATCCTGAGGGGTGTAGCGAATGGCCTGACGGTAAGCCTCGATAGCTTCTTCGTGGCGGCCCATGCGGGCAAACGAGCTTCCCTGCTCGATGGCCGCAAGCGAAGCTTTGTCCTGTTTGCGTTTCTTTATGCTGGCGAAAAGCTCCATAATCAGATCCGCGTTTGTGTGGTTATCAAGCTTTTTCCTGACAAGATCGAGCAATTATGGGAGCGTTTTTCGGGTTGCGGGCTGCAACCGCGCGGGGGGCGTTTTTGGGGGAACTCATTCACTCTTTCGGAGAAACGAATCCTTCCGACAGGTGAGCAAGCAGCAATATAACAGATCAACGAGTGGATCAAAAGAGTTTAGTTGGCAGCCTGGGGATTGGATTTCGACCTCCCAGGCTGGGTTCATTCGACTTGGGTTTTGATTCTGAAAGGGAGTATGAAGGAGGGCGGCTAGTGGGTCTTGAACCCACGGCCTCGTGATCCACAGTCACGCGCTCTAACCAACTGAGCTATAGCCGCCACGATCTCAGATACGACAGTAGAAACTTTCGCTCAACAACTGCGGGTTTGTCAATTGCCACTGATGAGGCTCTGCTCTGAAACTCTATGCTTGACAAGCAATGTTTTTGCGTGCGACTATGCACAGCGGAGCTTTTCCCTTGACGGACGGATTTCAACTCAGACTGCACCTGGTGCATCCCGGAGTTGGACCAATTTCCAAAAACTGACAACGACTGATATGCGCGCCGATGGGGGATTGGCTGATCAAGCACGCCCGAAACACAGCGACAGGAGGAGTTTTTTTTCAATGAAAAGATCGGTAGTAACGATGGCGATTCTCAGCCTCATGCTGGCCCTTGCGTCAGCCGCCGCCGCGCAGGATGCGGCCAAGCAAAAGGAAGAGGCTGATGCTTATACGGCGTGGTACACAGCCAACCAGGCTAAGGATTTTCCTAAAGCCTACGACTTGGCCAAATCCTACGTCGGGAAATTTCCCTCAGCCCAGTATGCCGGCTATGTCAAAAATTGGATCGTGCAAACTCGCTGGTTTTTGTTCAACAAGGCAAGGCAGGAAAAAAATATCGCTGAGGAACTCAAACTTGGAGGCGAGGCCCTGACAGCCGATCCTGAGAACTTCGACTACATATACTTCCTCGCCATCGATCTTCGCACCGTCGAGTTGTTTGCCAATCCTCCCAACTATTCCCACGAAACTCAGGCCGTCGATTTCACGCAGCGGGCCATCAAGCTGATCGAAGCGGGCAAGATATTGACCGGCACTGCCCCGGATAAATGGAACAAGAATCCCATACTTGCTTTCTTCAACCAGACGCTTGCCGTGCTGGCGCAGAAGAACAAGGAGACGGACAAGGCGATTGAGTTGTACAAGAAATGCGCCAGCCTCGATCCGACCGCTCCGAATTACTTTCTGCAGGTAGGCTCGCTCCATTATGAAAAATATTCGGCAGCCGCCAAGAAATTCGATGCCCTGCCGACTGAGCAGAAAGCCGAGCCTGAAAAATTCCCTGATGCCAAAGTCGTGTTTGATGAAATCAATTCTCAGGCCGATACGGTCATCGATAGCTGGGCGCGATTCCTGGCGCTGACCCAAAAAGACGCCGCCAAGTGGGAGCCGACTCGCGGGCAGATCGAGAAAGCCGCTGGCGACCTCTATAAGTTCCGCCACCCCGATTCGCCCACCGGCCTGCAGGAGCTCATAAACAAGCACAGCACTGGCGCTCCTCCAACCAACTAGACAGATTCGCTTTCGACCATGACGGAAAGCCAACCCTCCACGGGCTGGCTTTCCGTTTTTGCGAGGAGGGTGTTTCCGAAAGTCACCACGCCTTCCCGTCGCCGCGCTTGTGTGTTCCTGCCGACCGTAGCATACTCGTCTGAGAACGCTTTCGATTAGCCTTATAAGTCGTCGCCTGAGAGGAAGCGGAGGCGAGATGCATATTCAGATATTGATGCGGGACATGCTGTTCATCAATTATGCGGTGCTGCCCGAAAGGCTGCGCCAGCTTGTGCCGCAGGAATTCGAACTCGATCTGCGAAGCGAAGGAGAAGCGGCTTTTGTGTCGGCAGTCGCCTTCAGAAATGAAAACATAAAAGCGGGAGTGCTGCCGCTGCCCGATTACGATCAGATCAACTATCGCGCTTATATCACGGGAGGCGAGGGAGCCGCAGTTTACTTTTTCGATATGAACATCAACTCGCGCGTCGTCGCTACGGGGACCAACTTCCTCGGATTGCCTGTGGGCTATGAGGAAATAGAGATACTGGCCGAGGCTGAAAAAGAAAGCGGTTCGAAGGAAGATATACGTTTGTCCGTATCTTCTTCCGGCGCGCAGGGGCTTTCGGTGGAAGCGATAGTGCGGATGTCAGGAGTCGACTCATCGCCTGACCCGCCGACGGAGTTTTTCACCGAACGCCCCGTCGGATATGTCAAGGCTCCTGCCGGCGGAATACTGAGAGTGACGGTCGAGCATGAGAAAATCGCGGCGGTTTGCGCGCAGACAGTGAGCGCCAGAGCGCCCTTCTTCGAATCGCTCGGCATTCTGAACGAAGAAGAATCGCAGCGCCCGCATTCGGTTCTCTACGCTAGGGAATCATTGTTCAATACGTCTCCCCCCGCGCTGATGCTTGTGTGAGATCGAGTCTGATGCAGCCTGCGGCGGAGCCTTTGGAAAACCGTTGGAGAAACCTTCATGCTGATACCCGCATCGGTGAGCGATTACCGGCTGCTGGCAAAACGACGCCTGCCCCGTCAGTTGTTCGATCTGGTCGAAGGCGGAGCTTACGAAGAAATCACACTGGCCGAAAACCGCGCAGACCTCCTGGCAGTGCGCCTTCGTCAGCGCGTAATGCGCGACGTATCGCGCATCGATACAGGCGCGTGTGTGCTCGGCCAGAAACTCAAACTGCCTGTCATACTGGCTCCTATCGGAGCGGGCGGAATGGTCGCGCGTCGCGCCGAGACGCAGGCGGCGCGGGCCGCCGAGCGCGCAGGCATCCCGTTTTGTTTATCGACCGTGTCGATCTGTTCGCTCGAAGAAGTGCGACAGGCTACAAACGAGCCCTTCTGGTTTCAGCTTTACATGATGCGCGACCGGGGCTATGTCCGCGCGCTGCTGGAAAGAGCGCAGGCCGCAGGTTGCGGCGCACTGGTTTTCACCGTCGATCTGGCGGTTTTGGGTTCGCGCTATCGCGATGTGCGCAACGGGGTGTCTCCGAACGCGCCGCTGCGCGCTCGAATCTCGACCGCCTGGGATATGCTCCGCCACTTGAGGTGGTTGATCGATGTTGCCATCGGCGGCAGACCGTTGGTGTTTGGCAATCTGATCGGAGCAACCCCCAGCGCGCGCAATCTGGGAAACATCAAAAAATGGGTCGACGAGCAGTTCGACGCCTCAGTAACCTGGCGTGACATCGCCTGGGTGCGCGAGAACTGGACGGGGCCGATAGTCATTAAGGGCGTGCTCAATGAGGAGGATGCCCGCTCGGCAGCCGATGTGGGAGCCGATGCGGTGGTGGTTTCCAATCATGGCGGACGCCAACTCGACAGCGTTCCTTCGACGATTTCCGTGCTGCCACGCATAGCTGAAGCAGTCGGCGACCGAGTGGAAGTGCTGATGGATGGCGGGATCAGAAGCGGTCAGGACATCGCTAAAGCGGTGGCCCTAGGAGCGCGCGCCTGCCTGATCGGGCGCGCGTGGGTTTACGGAGCCGCCGCCAGAGGCGAGCAGGGCGTCACGGAAGTGCTCAACATCCTGCGCCGTGAGCTCAAGGTCACGCTTGCCCTGCTTGGAGTGACAAGCATCGATGAGCTTGATGTCACCGCGCTCGAATCCGCGCGCCGGGAATGATGGCGGCAACACCGCAAAAAAATGAGCGAACAGACGGGCGGAGCGTATTGCAGAACTGCTCGCCTGTTCGCGTTCGAAAGAGGCAACTGCGGGGAAAGAAAGCGGTCAGTGATTGAAGAGCCACTCCTCGAAGACGAGGGCTTCTTCCGACTTGCCCGACCATCGGGCGCGATTGCGCCCCGTCAGAGCCAGAACCTCGGCGTGATGCTGCCCGGCGCGGTCGCCGATGCGCTCGAAGTGCTCGTAGAGTCGCGCGATTTTTATCACAGACTCCCGCGCCGCCTCGACGTTCCTGAAGCTCAGGACATTTCGGAAATGTCGGCTGTAGAGGTTCTGGTCTATGGCGGTCGTGGTGTAGAGATCGAAGTACCCATGAACCAGTCCCGCTGATTGAAGCACGCTGGCGACATAGCTCGGCCAGGTTCCCACGCGTTCGGCGATCTCGCCGATGTCGGTCACCCCATTGGTGAAAAGCTCGATGACACGGCTCTTCTTGGTTTTTCTTTCTTCAGGCTTGCTGCCTTCCTCATGAGGAAAATCGGCAATCGCCATGGCTGTTTCGTTGAAGCTGATTTCCTGCTGCTGCATATTCATTCCTCCAACTTTTTCTCTTATCCCGCCTGACGGATTTCGGCTGCTTCGGCGGTTTTGGACTTGAGGTGATCGATAAAGGCGCTGGCCGCGCGGCGCGAAAGTTCTTCGGGCTTGCATCCCATCACCTCCGCGCATTCAACTTCGGCATTGATCCGCTGCGCGTGTGAGATGGCGCGAATGGCTACCAGTTGTTTTGGCGTGACCAGTTCAGCCATCGTCTTTGCGGTCGGCTCCTTGAGGATTTCGGGCCGGATTGCGGAAAACTCCGTGTGCTTCTGCGTTTTCATTTCATCCTCTTTGCGGTATAGATCACGCGCCAGGCCGAACTTCACGGCGGCTCGTTTGAGCGCGTCGTGCTCGGCTTTCTTGATCCCCTTCTCGTCGTAAGCCGAACCGGTTCCAACGCCCTGGCGCGTGACATTGTGAATAGTGATCGAAGCCGTTACCGCAACGAAATCGCCTATCTGCTTTACATCCGTTACCTGATGCGACCAGTCGGGACAGATGCGGTCGAGAAGATCGGCAACCGTGTGCCACTCCACATAATCCACTTCGTGCTCGCGTCCCGCGCTGTCTCGCCATCCTACTCTCTGACGCACCAACTCGGGTGAGACGGCAGAGGAGAGGTCCTTGAGCACGTCGGAGAAATTCGAATCGCGCGATACTGGCTCGTTGAGCGGCACAGGGATGGTTTCATCTTCGCCCTCCTGGGATTCAGCAGGCGGCTCAAGATGAAACTTTACTGCAAGGATATGTTCGCAACGGAAGCGGGGCTCTTCCTCAGATCGGGCCTCGAACTCCGGGCAGGTACAGCGCACAACCCCATTCTCGTCCCGCCATATCCTGAAGGTTTCTTTCTTGATTCCGGGCGACGCAACGTTGAATCCTTCGTAGCCGCGTTCGACAAGTCCCATTGCGGCTATGGCTTTCGCTCGATTGACAACCACATTATCGATAGCTGCGCTCATTTGCTTACCTCCTCTTGGCTGAAATTGGCGAAGCGTTTGAGACACTCGGCCTCTGACACAGGTTCTTCGTTATGCTCTATGGCATCGATGCGGGCCTGCATCTCGCGGACTATGTGGCTGAGTTGCTGCACCCGCCTGCCCAGAGCGTCGAAGCTTTCCCATATTTCCTCAGAATGGCAGGACATCGCTCTCCCTCTCATAAGGCTGAGGCTGTAGGCCGTAGCGTGCGAAAGCTTCGCTGACCATCTGCGCTTCGACCTGAGCCGACCAGAACTCATACCCCCGCCAGGCATCAAAATCGCTTATCTCTTCGAGCCTTGCTGCCTGACAATCGTCTCTCAGCATCGGTTTTTGCTGTTTCATACGTGCAACAGTGTATCACGATCTTGAGAGTGTTGCAAGAATAAAATAAAGTGTTGCCTGCAACACGTCTCATGTGGTATACAAGAAGGCAAGGAGGTAGCGATCGCTATGGGAGAACCTACGCTGAACATTGTCGAGTTGGGGGAGTACGTCAAGCGAAAGCGACAGGACGAGAAGCTCTCGCTCCGCGATGTGGCAAAGAATATAGACGTGAGTGCGTCGACGCTATCGCGTGTGGAGAATGGCATTGGGACGCCTGACAGCGCGACTCTGGCGCGGCTTGCCTCGTGGCTGGGGATACCGCTAGAAAGGCTTATGAGGGGGTCGCTGATGGAGACCGTTTATGGCGAGTCGAGCGAGCAGGTCGAGCCGGTGATTTATTTTCCGACCGAATCGATGCCCAACATAGTTGAGGCGCATTTGAGAGCGGATCGAAACCTGAAGCCCGAAATGGCCAAAGCGCTGGCCGAGCTTTTCCGTGTAGCGTACACACAGTTTGCCACTCAAAGTACTGCTCAGACAGACAAGAATGAGTAACGACGCAGGGAAGCCAACTCCATCGCCTGATGAGTTGTTGCCGCCTACAGCCAAACGCCGTGTCTATGAGCGCATCGCGCTCAAGATACGCGAGTTTGCGGGCGTGCCTCTCGATCAGCCGCTCAATCCCTGGAAACTCGCTCCCTATGTCAAGCTCAGGGTGACGAGACTCAGAGACATTCAAGGTCTCTCGGAAGAGACTCGCAGGACTTTGTTCGGAGAGAGCGGCAAAAGCTGGTCAGGCGGGGCGACTCGCCCGCTTCCTGACGGCTCGCGCCTGGTCTTCCTGAATCCCAATCATACGCGCGAACGTCAGGCAGCTACCCTCATGGAAGAGGTATGCCATGTGATACTGGGGCATTCCCCCACCCGGCTCACTTTCACTGAAGAAACAGGAGAGTCGATCAATTTTCGCAACTTCGATGAGAATCAGGAAGAAGTGGCTTTCGCCGTCGGAGCAGCGGTTTTAATTCCTTATTTCAGTCTCAGGCATGGGGTCATAACGGGGCTTAGATCGGATCAGATCGCTCGCCGTTTCCTCGTGAGCCGCGATCTTGTCGAATATAGAATCAAGGTTTGCCGTCTGTGGGCAGAGTATAAACAAAAGACCAAACAAACGGGTTGATATCCCTCCTTGGTTAAGGCGACAACCCGCAGGCTGTCGCCTCCTTTTCAAACCTTTCAGCGAAGAATCTGCGCCAGCACTTCAGCCGGGAAATGGCCGCTTATTTTGACATCTGTTTCTTCAGAGGTAATGGTTACGGTCTTGAGCATCTCGCCGATGGAAGCCGTTTTCGGGTCGCCGCTCGCGCTGAGGAACCCTTTGGCCATCCCGATCAGGCCGTTGAGTTGATCGGCTATGGCCTTGGCTGGGGCAGCGGCTTCGCTGCGCAGTGTGGCGTTGAGTTCCATCGCCGTGTTGAAGTCGATGGTTCCGAATATCATCCTGATCGAAGCGAAATCCGGCAAAGGCAGACTGTCGGATTTCAAGCGGCTGCCTACCTCCGCCGGCGTATCCATTGCAAACCGCACGGCAGCGGCAGGATTCTGGGCGAGGGCCGCGCTTAGTTTGGCGTTCTGCGCAAGCGACGGCCTTTCTCCCGATCGAACGTCTATAGCTGATCGCACGCCGTTCAGGGTTCCGAGGATTGCTGTCGAGGAATCGTAAAACACGAACGACACCCGATGACTCTTCGCGCTCGGAGCAACGTTTGTGACTTCGAACACTTCGAAATTCCTGTACCTTTCCGACGAGAGTTTAACTTTAGGGTTGGCGCGCAGGTTGCTGACGATGGCCGATGGATTGAAGGAGCCTGACACAGCTACTACGGCGTCAAGCGTCGGCGACGATCCGACCAGAGCGATGGCGCTCAGGTCTTCAAGCCTGATCCCGATCTCGCCGAGAGTGGATTGCATCTCTTCGAGACCTTTTTTGAGTTTGTTTTCGGCGGCGAGCGTCGACCAGAAACTGCTTCTGGTAACGCGCTGCATATCGGCCACGACCACGAACCGTCCGTCGGGCAACAATTGCGACAGATCAGCCTGAGCAGGACGGGCTGAAACTCCAATCGCGCTCAACACAACAGTCAGAGCAAGCAATGCAACGACGATCTTTCTCATGATCTTTTCTCCTGTCTCTTATTATTCCACACCATCTTGTGCATATTCTCGAACGAATATCGAAGGCTCGAAGTTTAAGCAGGGGAATGCGCCTGCTTCGATAATCTCACCCTGCCAATAACAATACGCGCGATGTCGGGGAACGAACGCATTTTTCTCTTTCGAGGCGAGTTCCTGCCGGAAGAGACTGCCGATATTCCCAAGCCCTGCACCGACCGCTTTGATTGGCAGGCAAAGAGTTGTATTCTTTGTGCGGCGCTTGAGGGAAGATTATTCTGAGAGCCGGATAGATGATATGTTAGAATCAGTCGGACAGGGAAGGCGAGCGATTGATAATAGCGCGGTTTGAAAATATTTTTTTAATACCGATAGCCCGGCAGTATACTGGCAGCGGTGAGACTTGAAACCGGCTCCGGAAGCCGCTTCGAGGCTCGAGCCGGACTCCGGCGAACGACTTTAATAAACTATGATACTCTGTCAGCAATGCACTCATCCCAACTCCTACGACCGCGACTCCTGCTCTGAGTGCGGGACGCGGTTGATGATAGTCACCAGCACCCGCTCCGCCGCAGCCTACGGAGTCGTCGATACTCTGCTCAAGCCCACCATAGAAGAACATCTGCTTGAGCGCATCTCCGAACTTGAAACCTCGCTTCAGCGCGCGCATGACCGGTTAGACATGGTTTTCGATCTGCTTCAGCATCAGGCGGCCAACGGCCTCTACGATCACGCCATGCTCAAGGCGCTCATCGAACACCTTTCTCAACATGGCTCGGTAGAAGAGAGTGAACTCAATGCTGCCTGGCAGGAAGGCGCCAATGAAAGCCTGGAAGAAGCCGGTGATCAGAAGCTCTTCGAGAGCCGCTTCGAAAGGATGCTCAGGGTTTTTGGCGGAGAGAACCTCGACCTTTTCGCCTGTCTGCTCGACACCGGAGCCGGTCTATTTGCGGAAGGCAATCTGAAGCGCGGCATTAGATACTTTGAAAAGGCGCTGATGCTCGATCCTTCCAACTCGCATCTCGCTTTCTTCATCGGCGAGCACTTCTTCCGCTTCAACAAGCCCGCGATGGCGCGAGTCTATCTCGAACGCACTGTCGAAAAGGAGCCTGCAAACTACCTGGCGCTGCTGATGCTCGGAGTCATCTGCGGCGACGATGGCGACCTCGGTTCGGCCAAACTCCATTTGAGCCGGGCGCTGAGAATAGAGAAGAACTCTTTCACCGCTCACTACGGTTTGGGAAGGATTTTTGTGAGCGAAGGCAATCTGCGCGAGGCGATCAAACACCTCAAGCGCGCCCTGCAACTCAAGCCCACGCCGGAGATGCATTATCTGGTTGGCCGCGCCTATCTTGAGTATGGCCGCGCCGAAGTCGCCGCCCGTCACCTGCGCCGCTGCATCAAGATGGATCCGAGGTTCGACGCCGCGCTTTATCACCTCGGATTGATTTATCTGCGCGAGGAAAACCTCATACTGGCTCGGGAGCATTTTCGCGCCGCTTACGAAATCAATCCGCGCGAGTCGCGTTATCGCCTGGCGCTGCGAGCGCGCAAGCCGGGTCGTCTGGCTCCGCTCCCAGTCTTTGGGCGAGCCGCCGTCTCCAGCCGCAAGGTCGTCACCAGCGGCGATGTGCGATTCGCCGAACTCCTGCGCAGCGACCTGCTCGATTCCCAGTCGTCTCTCGAATCCAGAAAAGGTCAGAAGCGGGGATAAGGCTCAAGGCAATAGTAAAAAGGCAAAAGTGAATCAACCTTTCACTTTTGCCTTTTTACTTTCAGTGCGCAGTTGCGCTCTGATGCGAGCGGCTGCCGTTAGGCATCACCTGCACGACGCGCGAGGTTGTCGTGAATGCTGCCTGAGTGTTGGTTGTCAGACTGTATCCGTCAAAGCCCAATGAGTCGAGGTAAGTCGCAAGGTCATCATTTGATGAAATGTACACAATCGGTTTGTGGCCGTAGAAATCGGTTATCTCAAGGAGCCGCTCGATGACCTCTATTGGAGAAAATGTTCTTTCCGGGTCCCGAAAGCTAGCCATCCTTATTTCCTTTCATTCTTTCTATACGTGTCCTGATTGCCACTGGTTTTTCAAAACCGCAAATTTGAGATGCGGCATCATCAGGCGAAGTTTGTTTTTGTTTCCCACCTGACGCTTCAATTTGAAGAACGGCGCGGTCGCCTGGAACTTGCGCGGCTCGCCCTTCGCGCCAATAAAAAAAGCCGGTGGTTGTCACCGGCTTTTTTATAGTCAAATATTTTCGTTCTGTCAGTCAGCCGCAGCCGGGCCTACGCTCTTGGTTTCGGGCTTGGCGCTGTCGGCTTTGTCCGAAAGCGATTTACCTGCGTAGTCGCTGACATACCAGCCAGAGCCTTTGAGCTGAAAGCTCGTCCGCGAAATAATTTTTTCAAGCTTTCCGCGACACTTCCTGCACCGCTTGAGCGGTTCATCATCGACTTTCTGTATCACCTCTAGATGCTCGCCGCATTTTTCGCAGGCGTATTCGTATATCGGCATTCTCTAGTGAAACCTCCCATTGAGAATTATCAAATATCGCATCTGGATACTAACATGGCTGTTATCGGGCTTCAAGATATCGACTTCGCAAGGCTTCAGGGTTTGACTGCTCGCAACAATCGAACCGCATAGGCTTTTGGTTCTTGATAATCACACGAGAATTGAGGCAGGCATCTAAACGCAGGGATATGTTCTACTCGACTCCCAACAGGCGCAGGCATTGCACCGATGCGGTGGAAAGCGCGTATCCGAGCCCGGTGTAAAAAAGGAGTTGAAGCCCTGCTATGCGCCACGAACCGGTCTCGCTTCGCACGACGGAAACAGTCGAAAGGCATTGCAGCGAGAAGAAGAAAAACACCATCAGCCCCAGTATGCTCGAAGTGGTAAAGACCCGCTGCGAACTGCCTGCAAAAGTCGCCGCTCGCATGCTCTCAAGCAGCCCCGCCTGCTGGGACTCCTCGCCGTCAGCCACGTTGAAGACTATTGCCATGGTGCTGACGAATACTTCGCGCGCGGCAAAGGCTGAGATGAGTCCCACCCCGACTCGCCAGTCGACTCCCATAGGTCTCAATGCAGGCTCCATAGTTTGCCCAAGCTGCGCGGCGAAGGAATGCTCAAGGCTTGCGGGCGTCACCATTCCTGTGCGCGGCTGGTCTTGCGTCACCGGCTGCCGCGATCCCAAACCGAAGTTCGAAAGCAGCCACAGAAAAGCCGAAATCAAAACTATAGGCATGCCTGCGCGCTTCAGATAGGCCGCCGAGCGCGACCAGGTGATCCTCAGTGTGGGCTTCAGCAGCGGCTTGCGATAGACCGGCAATTCCATCGCCAGCATCGATGAAGCTTTCCTTCGCAGCACAAAGCGACTTATCAGCCCTGCGGTCGAAGCTCCGACGAGCAGGCTTGTGATATAGATCGCCGAAAGCGCAAGCCCGGCTTTCCCCGCATTGTCTGGAAGCAGCGCCGCAAGCAACAGCGCGTAGATCGGCAGTCTCGCGCTGCAACTCATCAGCGGCAGTATCCAGATGGTGAGCAATCGCTCGCGCTTCTGCGGGATGGTGCGCGCCGCAAGTACCGCCGGAATGGCGCAGGCGAATCCCGAAAGCATAGGAACGAAGGAACGCCCGTGCAGTCCCAGATGCGAAAGAGGCTTATCGACGAGCGCCGCCCCGCGCGAAAGATAGCCCGAATCTTCGAGCAGCGTCATCAGGAAAAACAAAATGACTATCTGCGGAAAGAAGACCGCCACCGCCCCCACCCCGCCTATCAAACCTTCGGCGATGAAGCGAGCCATCGCTCCTTCGGGAAGCGCGCGGAGAACGAGCGCGCCCATCTGACCGAAGCCCCATTCGACAATATCCATGAACGGCTGCGCCGCCCAGAAGATCGAAGCGAACAGGCCGACGAGCACCATGAAGAAAACCGGAAAGCCCAGATAACGATGCAGCACTATGCGGTCGATTCTCTCGGTCATAGAATCGGGAGCGATGAGAAGGGGCTTGCTCTTTTTTATCGCCCCGCTCAGATTGAGCAGCGCGCAAAGTTCTCTATAAGCTGCGACAGGCTCGTCGGGTATCTGCGCAAGCGCGCTCTCCTCTTCTGACGGCTGATCGATTGCGCGGCGCAAATCTGACATCAACTCCTGAGCGCCCCAGCCAGTGCGACCGTCTACGGGCACGACTGCGACGCCGAGAGCCTGAGCCAGCTTGTCAGAGTTTATCGCCTGCCCGCTGCGAGCAAGCAGGTCGATCATCGTCAGCGCGATGACCATAGGCTTTCCGCGCCGCGCAGTGAACGAAGCGAATTTCAGGTGACGTTCCAGTTGAGTGGCATCGACTACTGCGATTATGGCGTCAGGCCGAATCGAATGATGTCGGCCTTCGAGCACACGGCAGGAAAGCTCTTCTTCAGGCGAGGTGGCTACCTGGCTGTGAACGCCGGGCAGGTCGATGAGCGCGAGTGCGGGGCCGAATTCCGCCCGGCTCTTTCCCTGTGAGATTGTGACTGTGACGCCCGGATAGTTTGCGGTGTGAAAACTGCCTCCGGTCAACGCATTCATCAGCGCCGTCTTGCCGGCGTTGGGCACCCCGGCAAGACAAACCGTAAGAGGCTTAGTGGGGGTGTCCCGCTTCGTTTTTACTTCGACTTCGGGATCGGCCTCGGAAGGGGCCGCGTCTACATTGGTCATGGCTGCTACTGAACCTTTATCCACGCGGCTTCCCGCCTGCGCAGCGCGATCCGCATCCCGCGCACCACCACGACCAGAGGGTCTCCAAGCGGCACTGACTGAACGACAGCCATCTCTTCGCCCGGAGTCAACCCCAAGTCAAGCAGCCGTCGACACTCCTCGTCAGGCCCCTCCAGCCGCTCTATCCTATACCATCTGTTCCTTAACGCTTCTGCCAAACTCATGATCGCACCTGTGTGTTTATATTGAAAATGAATTTCATTTTGTCTCGATTGAAGAATAGAGGCAAAGCTGTCGGCTGTCAACAGCAAAGTTGAGGTCGGGATGGTGTAAGATTGACTGAGCCATGAGCGAAGAGGTTGAGATGATGCAAAAGGCCGTGCGAGATTACGGGCTGCCCGCAGCCGTCGAACCGCTTTTTACTGCCGCGCGCCAAAGCGGAGGCCGCGCTCTGCTCGTCGGGGGCTGCGTCCGAGATATGCTTCTGGGCATTCCGGTCAAAGATATCGATGTGGAGGTCTATGGGCTTGAAAGCGAATCTCTGCGGTCTCTTCTGCTGAACCTCGGATCAGTTAATCTGGTCGGCCAGTCGTTCGCTGTCTTCAAATTCAAGCCTCGTAGAAACCGCTCTATGGAAATCGACGTGTCTCTGCCCCGGCTCGACCGCAAAACGGGCGCAGGGCATCGCGGATTTTCGATCTCTTATGATCCTTCTTTGAGTTTCGAGGAGGCCAGCCGACGACGCGACCTTACGGTAAACGCCATTTTGTATGACCCTCTCACTGAGGAGTTCATCGATCCGCACGGCGGAGTGCGAGATATTCGATTGAGGTTGCTTCGCGCAGTCGACCCTGACACTTTCATTGAGGACTCGCTCCGCGTGCTGAGGGTGGCGCAACTGGCCGCGCGGCTGGAATTCAAAGTCGATTCAGACACAATAGAGTTATGCCGCAGTCTCGATCTTTCCGATCTTCCGGCTGACCGAATCAGGGAAGAGATGTTCAAACTTCTCAAAGCCGCGCGCCCCTCTACGGGTCTGCGGCTGATGGATCAGATGCGCGTCACGGATCAACTCTTTCCTGAGCTTGCCGCGTTGAAAGAAAGATTCATCGATGATGAGAATCTGTTTGCGCACACCGAGCGATCAATCGATGTCGCGGCCTCGATAAGCTCAGACCTGACGGCTGAAAAAAAGATTACCGTGATGATTGCCGCGCTCGCTCACGAACTTGCCATAGAGCAGGTTGAGCGGTTTTTAGATCATCTCGGTCTTCACACGCTCAACGGGTATGAGGTGAGAAAACAAACCGTCGCTTTAGTTGAAAACCATCTCAAGCCGCAGCAGTTTTATGAAAGCTGTGTGAGAAGCGAAAACCCTTCGCGGCTCGCTTTCGCTCGCGTCGCGGAAAAGTGCGACCCTCGATTGCTCGCTCGCGTCGCGCTCTCTCATCTGCGAGCGATGAATGAGGATGAAGTTCCGGTCGATTATTTTCGAGCGCGAATCAGCGAGTACGGATTCGAAGCGGGATTGCCTGAGCCTCTGCTTTTGGGCAGGCACATTCTCGAAGAGGGAATAGTGAAGAGTCCCGGCCCCGCCATCGGGCGAATACTCAAAGCGGTCTACGAGCGACAACTCGACGGCGAGATAGTGTCTTTTGAAGAAGCCCTCTCGCTTGCGCGACAGATAGCCGATGAAAAGAAAACGGCTGATGAAGGTCGGTGACGAGCGCGTTCATCAGCCGTTGAAAATCATTTCGCCGAAGCCGTGCCTTTGACCACGCGAAAGCCTGTGTATGCAGGCGCGGGTTTGCGCGCGCGAAGCTTCGCGTCTGCCGGGAGGTCTGCGCTTCCGCCCATAGCGCGCCCGCTCCCGTCTACGGCAATCACCCACTCCGCCACGTTGCCGCCAAGATCGAACACGAGCGAATCCATTCCTGCGCCTTTGAATCTGCCGACCTCTTTCAACAATGCGCCCGCGCCAAGCTCGACTATCTTTTGCTGCAATCGAGCCGCGTCATCCGGGTTGACCGCATAACCCGCCCAGTAATCGAGCGTGTTCTCCTGCCCCGATACGGAATAAATCGATTCGGCTTCCTTCTCGGTCATCAATCGATACGTTTGGCCCGTCTTCCTGCTCAACCATTCGCAAAAAGCTTTGGCCTGCTCGAAGGTGATATTGCTCGCGGGATAATTTTCTTTGCCTGGTTCCACGCGATAGCTCTTGTCGAACTCCGAATACTGCGCGCGAGTCACCTCGAAGCGGCCCACTTCCATCTCGCCGTGTTTGACCGTCTCAGGGATCAGACAGTCGTCCTTCATCGTTCCGTATCTCTGCCCGTCTGCGCGCGCGCTTCGGAGTTTGAGCGCGACGGCCAGAGGCGAGTCAGGCTTGAAGGCTTCGTTTTCTTCTTTCGCAGTCTTGAAGAGATGCTTGTCGAACCACGCGATTTCTTCTTCGAGCTTGCGACGTTGATGAACGAGCTTCTGCGGGCTGTGACGCTCGCCGGGAAAGAGTATGAATCTCACGTCAGTTTTGCCTATCTGCTGAAGCGCGCGATAGTGCATCCACCCCTGCTGAGTCGGAACATTGGTGTCTTCGGTGCCGAAGAAAATTATCGTCGGCGTGCGAACGCGGTCGAGCCGGTAGAAAGGCGATTTGCGGATATAAAGCTGCGGGTCTTCGAGCGGCGATTTGCCGAAATAATAATTGTCGAAAGCCGCGCCGAAATGCGCATTGGCCCAATCACTCGCCCATTCGACATCGCCCGCGCCCGCGCCTGCAACTTTGTAGCGCGTGGTCGTAACAGTCAGCGCGATCGTCAGGATCGATCCGTTAGACCAGCCCATCACGCCGAGTCGGTCGGCATCGACCAGCCCTTTTGCGATAAGCGAATCGACGCCTTTTTCTATGTCAGGCACTTCGAGGTCGTAGTAATTTCCGCCCCCTATGGATTCGACCCACTTCAAGCCATAGTTCGAGCTTCCGTGATAGTTGGGTTTGAGTACGAACGCGCCGCGCTCGCACATCATATTGGCAGGATAGGCCCACGACTCCTCCCACTCGTCCTGATCCGCTCCGGCAGGGCCGCCGTGTATCATAACCACA
This sequence comes from uncultured Clostridia bacterium, assembly GCA_964588615.1. Lineage (GTDB taxonomy): Bacteria > Acidobacteriota > Blastocatellia > UBA7656 > UBA7656 > UBA7656. Next base: position 22,573 of record CAZPQE010000019.1, read on the forward strand.
AGGGCGTACTTCTTTCCGGCTTCGTAGTTGTGCGGGTAGTACAAAATCCCTTCGACTTCTTCATCCCGCGCGCCTTTCCATCGGACGACTTCAGTTTTCGCGATGGTCTTCTTTTTGAAGTGCTGATTGATGTCGGTCATCTGCGCGGGAGAATCTATGCGCGCCGCTTCGAGGCGAGCGCGATACCACTGCGCGGGCGCGCTTGCGGTCGAATGAGCGAAGAGAAAAGTTTTATCGTCCCTGCCGAGCTTGAACCCGAAAATGTTTTGCGACTTCTCGCCCGTGACCCATTCTCTTTGCCACGCGCTGCCTGCGCGAGTGTAGCGCGCGATTTTATTCCGCGCCCCGTCGGCAAGCATGGCGATGAATCCGTCGCCGGTTATCTCGAATCCGCCCGTGAGTCCGTTCTCCCATCCGAGATCGACTTTCGCCGGCGAGCCTGCCGCGAGATCGTAGTAATACATTTCCGTCACGGTCGCCATCACGTACTCAGGATGATTGGTGAACGCGCTCGTCGCATAAAAACCTTTTCCGTCGCGCGTCCATGCGATCTGGCCTATGTTGAATCGGGGTTCGGCGAAAATCTGTTTGCCCTGCCCCGTCGCGAGATCATAAAGAAAGACTGCGGGTTTGATTTTGTTGTCGTAGACGAATCGCAAAGAGCGGTCGTGTATGGTCACGGCTTTCGTCCCGTCGGGGGAAAGGGCGAACGATTGTATGCGATCGGCGTTGTCCGTAAGGCGCGTATATTTTTTCGCTTTTATAGAAAATCTGAAGAGCCTTCGCGGAGGCGCGTGTTGTTCGTCTTCGACGACGATGGAAGTGTCTTTCTTTTCCTTGATCGTGTTTTCGTGAAGGGCTGCTTCTTCCTGCGCGGCGAATATGATCGTATCCGAATCGGCCCATTCGTAGCTGGTCACGCCGCGCGAAAAATCAGTTACGGGCCACGGCTCTCCGCCAAAGGGATTGATGAGCCAGAGTTGGGGGCGCGGGCCTTCGCCCGGAGCGGAAGGTTTCGCTTTCGGGCTGGGTCTCGTGGTGATGAAAGCGATGAGTTGTCCGTCCGTAGACCAGCGAGGATTCGAGCAGCTATCCGTGCCGCGTGTGAGTTCGATATCTTTTTTTTCCGTAAGGCTCGAAAGTATCAGGTTGGATATGCGGCCATCTTTTTCCTTGTCGGCGACGGTTTTGACCCAGACTGCCCAGCGACCGTCGGGCGAAATCTGAAACCCTCCGGCCTGCTCCGAGAGGATGATATCATCGGCAGTCCACTTCGATGTCTGAGCGGATTGAGCGAAGACGAGAGCGAGAGACGAGATCAAAAGCATCAATGCGGCGGATATTTTTCGCATACGATTTTCTCCTCTGAGGTAGAGCAGGCTCGAAGCCTGCAGAGTTTATAATTTCCATGCCTTCAGGGCATCAACAGGCTGGCAGCCTGTTGTACGTCGAATGAAGAGAGATTTTATAGACGGGAAGTCGTATTTGAAAAGCCGGGATTCCGGCGTCGCGTTTTTTCTGATCACTGCGAGCGATAGTTGGTAAACTGCATATCGATTCCGAAATCTTTTTGTTTAAGGAGCGCGATGATTTTTTGAAGCGTGTCGCGGTCTTTTCCCGCGACGCGCACGAAATCGCCGTTGATCGAAGCCTGTACTTTGAGCTTCGTGTCCTTGATGAATTTGACTATCTCGCGGGCTTTTTCTATGGGTATGCCCTGCTGAAGCGTGACCGTCTGACGCACGGAGTCTTTCGCGCCGGGTTCTATTTTTCCGTAAGAGAGCGCCTTGAGCGAAACTCCTCGGCGGATGAGTTTTTCCTGCAACACGTCAGTCAACGACCTGAGTGTGAACTCGCTCGCAGTCGCAAGCAGCAGCGTGTGCGCTTTTTCGTCGAGCGTGACAGATGAATTCGTCCCTTTGAAATCGTAACGCTGATTGAGTTCCTTCTGCGCCTGATTGACGGCGTTTTTCACCTCGCTCAGGTCGACTTTTGAGACAACATCGAATGTGTTTTGTTGAGCCATGATGGGATTGCCTCGTCCTGTGCGTTTTGCGCTCAACTGATATACCGGAAAGGGCGGGGCGATGGCAAGCGGCTATGGCTTTGAGGGGCGGGCGAGGAATTCCGCGAAACGGCTTTTGTGAAGGGCGAATCGAAGATCGAGCGCCGAGGCATCAGGCGGAATCTTCAGATCAAATCTGTATTCGCGCTCGTTGTCTTCAGTCACGTCCGTGTATCCGCTGTTTGAAACGACGACGTTTCTTCCGCGATCATCTGTTGCCATAAGCGTGAGGCGCAACCCGTCGCAGGGCAGCGAGACTCTGGCGCGGATTTCCGCAAGCATTTTCGATGAAGGCGCGTCGGGCGTCCACCTCACAACGCCCGGCCCGGCTATTCCTATGAGTCGCATCGTCGCTCCCTGCCGGGAAGTCGATTCGCTCAATCGAATCAACTCATTTTCCTGCGGGGTGCGAATGCCTTTGACGATCCAGGTCTCTTCAGGCGAAAACTGAGCGGTAGAGGCGCGCGAAAATTCCACGTTGAGTTTCCATGCGCTTTCGTCGGCGCAAAGGCTCTTGGTCAACCACATCTCCATTTCGCCTTTGTCGTTGTACCGAGGGCCTGAGACAGAGACGCCGATTTCGTTTATCACCTGATTGCCCGTTGCGTCCGAGAGGACGACGCGCGCAGGTTCCCATTCCCTGGTCGGTTTTCCGTTGCTGGCGATGCGAAAGGTGGCGCGGGTTAAGGCAAGCTGACCGGGCAGAGCGGGCCTGACAGACTCGCAGATTAAAAGACCCGTATCAAGCCCAGTGAGTGTGAAGTTCAGAGGGCCATCGACTCGCGTGATTGGATAGGTCTCAGGCATCCATACCGGATAGATGCCGGGCGTCGGGTTTGGCGCAGTAAATTCGGCGACAGGTCCGTTACTCTCTCTGGTGTAAAGCCTTATTCCCAACACCTTACCGCGTCGGGGGAAAGCCTCAAGGGTAAAGGCGGCTATTGTTGCCGGATCGCGCAGGTTGAACCAACCCAAAAATGAATGGGAAGAGATCAGGTAAGTCGGGTTGAATGTTCCTTGAGTAATCTGATGCCCCTGCTCATTGAAAATCATCTGGTTGAAGAATTCCGGATCATCGCTCGGAGAAGTATTATGGAGAGAGAGCCAAAAAACCGCAGAGTCGCTTTCGGT
>CAZPQE010000020.1:0-25628 GCA_964588615.1 uncultured Clostridia bacterium
GAGCGAGTTCGTCAAGCAGCGGCCTAATTTTGTGTCGCACTTTAAATCGCACCCGCGGATGAGTCCGCGCCTGATTCGATGAAATTCAGGCGGGCGAATTTTCGTAGTCGTAGAGCATGGGCGGCTCTTTGCCCAGAAGTCGCAGATAGGTGTAAAGCTGACCGCGATGATGCCAGTGCTCGTCGTAGGCGAAGGCAAAAAACTGCCAGGCGGGGAAAGTTCCATAGGGCGCTTCGACCATTCGACCGAGGTCTTCATCGGTCATTGCGGCGATGGTTTCATTCGCCGTCTGGTGACAGTCGCGGGCGAACTGCTGCGCGTCGGATACGGTTTTGATTTTGGCAAGCGCGGCTTTGCCCGCTATGGATTCGGGTATGGCAGGGTCTTCGACTTCTTTCGAGATGCGCCCTGCGCGCACGCCTTCGGAAACTTCCTTTTCCATGCCGTAGATGTGAAGTATCAACTCGCGCGGCGAACGCATCCCCGGTTGAGGGCGAAAGTCGAGGTCTTCGTCCGCAAACGCGCCGATGACACGAAGGGTTATTCCATGCACCATGTCGAAATACTGTCGCTGTCCAAGAAGAGTCTGCTTGTTCATCTTTTCCTCCGTCTCAAATATGTGGAGCAGGCTGTCGGCCTGCCGTAACCGGGGTCGTGGGAATACTACAACCGTCGAGTGACAACCTTATGTCAGCATCTTCCCCGGTGATTTCGAATAATCTTTTCGGCTTCTTCGGCCATCAGCCGCCAGAGGCTTTCGGGCTCGACCACGCGGACGTGACTGCCCCAACTCATCAGCCAGTGAAGCACATCATCTTCTCTTCTGGCTTTGAGCGTGACCATCAGACCTCCCCGCGCCTCTTCCATTTCAGTGACGTAATAGGAAGGCGATTCTCTCACCCACGGAGCGACTTCCTTGTCGAATAAGGCTCGGACGACCATCGGGCGGTCTTCATCCTCTCTGTGCGATTGCATGCGGAAATCTTTGGGCCGCTCGAATGCTTCATCAAGGATTTCGAGTTGGCTTATGCGGTCGAGGCGAAATACGCGGGTGTCTCGTCGCAGGTGGCAATGGGCGACCAGATACCAGACTCCATAGGCATGAGCCAGCCCGTAGGGGTCAACCTCGCGCAGATTCTTCGCGTTGCGCCCCCGCTCTGGAAACCGTGTGTGATAGAGGAAGCGCGCGCGACGGCGTGTGATGACCGCGCGCCGCAGAAGGGCGAGGATTTCATTCTTCGAGTGGTTGATTTCGTAGTCGCCTGCGATGAATCGTATACCTCTCTGCATCTCGGCGACTTCTTCACGAAGGGGGTCGGAGAGGGCCGCCTTGATCTTTGCCATAGCCGATTGAGCCGAGGCGCGATATTGCGAATCGAAATTCTGAGCGACGAAATCCGCGCCAAGCAAAAGCATGGTCGCTTCTTCGGAAGTGAAGCTGAGAGGAGGGAGGAAGTAGCCCTCGACTATCGAATAGCCCTGTCCGGGAAGCGATACGACAGGCACGCCAGACTGACTCAGCGCCTGAATATCGCGATAGATAGTCCGGCGGCTCGTGCCGAAGGTCGTGGCCAGGTCTTCGGAGCGGGTGGTCTTGCGGCTTTGAAGTTCGAGCACCAGAGCGAACAATCGATCAGTGCGATTCATCCTCGTCACCTCAAAAAAAATGGGAGAGCCTCGGCAGAGACTCTCCCGAAAAGATTAAACTGTTTTGGCTCGTATCAGAAATTGAATCTGACGCCGAACTGCAACTGTCGGGCGGGGGCCGCTGAGGTGAAGGCCAGCGGTCGTGTAGGCGCGAGACCTTCGATGCCGCGTGCGTTGAGGTTGCGAGCCGAAGGATCGGCGATGACGCTGCCGAACAGAGTCCCGACGACGTTGTTGATGCCGTTGAAATTCGTATGGTTGAACAGGTTGAAAGCTTCGAAACTGAATTCGAAGAACCGGCTCTCGCCAAGAGTGAATTTCCTGGCAAGCCTCATATCGACGGTGTAGAACTTCTCGCCAAGTCCGGTGTTGCGCCCAGCAAAAGCCGGACGATCGGATTGCGAGCGCCCGTCGGCGTTGGCGTCAAAGCCCAGCAACAGGTTGAAGGGCCGTCCGCTCCCGGCGATGAAGATCGGAGAAAAAACCCAGTCGCCGAATATTCGTTCCGCGACTGAATCGCCCTTCCACGGGCTGTTGAATACACCGCTTGCGACGAAGCGATGGCGCTGATCGAAGGCCGACAGCGCACGGTCGGCGCGGAAGTCCAGCGGGTTCTGCGCTGAGAAATCGCTGTTGAAGTCGGTCACTTCATCGATGGTCTTCGACAGTGTGTAGTTGACGTTGATCTGGTAGCCATGCGAGAACCGTTTGGTGAGTTGAACGGTCGCGGCGTGATAAAACGAGCTTGCCGTCGACTCGTAGCGGTTGTCTTGGAGGATGAGCGGATTTCGGAAATCCGAGGTCAGCCCTGCGGCAACCTGCGCGGCGGTCGGGAAGCGGATGAAGGTTGCCGTTCCTGAAAACTGGTTGATAGGACCAGTCGCCTTGAACTGATTCACGTCGCGGTTTCGCGGAATGTGAGTGCCGCGACTGAACAGATAGCTCGCTTCGACTATGAAGTCGGCTCCGAGTTCCTGCTGGATGGCCAGGCTGGCCTGCTGGGTGTAAGGGTTCTCGAAATCGTCGCCGATGCGGAATCTGACTTCGAGCGGTTTGCCCGGCCCCGGAGTGATTCCGAATTGAACGAGGTCAGCGGCGGTGATGACCCGGTTGCCTATCACGCCCTGAGCCAGAAGGGTCTGGTATACGGTAAAGGAAGTGGGGAGACCGAGCGCGTTGCTGGTGGCGGTCGCAAGAACGATGTTGATGTTGCTGGGTGTTCCGTTGCCGTTGAGCTCGTTGACCACGTTGGTGATCTGGGCATCGATCTGCCCGGTGAACAGTCCGTAGCCGCCGCGAATGATGGTCTTGCCGTTCGAGAACGGGTCCCAGGAAAATCCGAGGCGCGGCTGGATATTGTTCTTGTCGGTAGGAACAGGTTCTACATCGTTTTGCACGAAGTAGCGCGCGCCGAAATTGAGAGTGAAGTTCGGCCTGATCTTCCAGGTGTCCTGCCCATAGAAAGAGGTGCGATGGCTCCAGGGGTTGAAGGCCGAATCTCCGAATCCCTGTTGATAAACTATCGGCAGGTTGAGGTTGAAGGATTGAAGCGCGGTTATGGGCGCGTCGAGCGAATCTGCTATGCCGTTGCCGTTGGCGTCGGATCCCAGCGCGCCGCCCGATGCGCGCAGAAAGGCGTTGAGCGGCGTGCGCAACGCCGCCGGGACGAGGTTGATGACCGGGAGGACGTTGCCGAAGTTGAACCGTCCGCCGAAGAAGGTCTGTGAGTTGGAAGAGTTGTTGACCGCCAGATACTGCCCGCCCAGCTTGAAGGTGTGATTGCCGCGCACTAGCGCGAGGTTGTCGCTTATCTCGTAGCGGCGTTCGAGTCCCTCCGACGGCAGGAAGATATCTCGCCCGAAGAAGCCGAATCCCTCGATGTTGAACTCGGGTCCGACCAGATCGTTCGAGATTACATCGTTATCGAGGTAGCTGTATTGAGCTTTGACTTCGTTAATGGTCACGGGCGAGAAGAAGTGAGTCTCGGAAAGCAGCAGCCCTCCAGTGAAAGTTTCTATCGTTCGCCCCCGCGAGACTGCAGTCAGCGCGCCTGCGGCCTGATTCTCGAAGTAGGAATCATCGAGGTTGAGCCGGAGGTATCCGTTATCCTTGTCGCTGAAGGTGTGATCTATGCGCGCTGAAAAAAGTGTGGCGTTAGTTGTGAAAGGGAACTGCCCGGTCGCATCCTGAAACAGATTCACCGTTCGCGGATAGCGGTCTGCGGTCGTGGTCAGTGCGGCTCTCAGGCTTGTCGAGAGCGCGGCAAACGGAGACCCGTCCAGAAAATCGAACAGCGCATCCTGTCCTGAAGTGATGTTGAAGATGTTCGGATCGTTGAGAAGGTTCACAAAGGTGGTGCGGTCTTCATCGAGCCTTTCGAAGGAACTGAAGAAGAATGTTTTGTCCTTGCGAAGGCGACCGCCCAGAGAGCCGCCGTACTGCTGACGGTTGAAGGGCGACTGGCCATTGGGGTTGAAGTCGAAGGCGTTGTGAGCGTCGAAGGCGTCATCGCGGAAGTAGCCGAAGGCTGAGCCATGAAAGTCATTCGACCCGGTTTTGGAAACGATGTTGACGATTCCGCCCGACGAGCCTCCGAATTCAGCGTTGTAGCTGTTGCGGTTGACCTGGAATTCCTGAACCGCTTCCTGGCTCAACACATCGCGCGCGGCGCCCGAATTGGTGTCGGCACTGGCGCCATCGACGAGTATCGAGTTGCCGCGTCCGTTGTTGCCGCCAAACGACAGGCCCGACTGCGGAGTCTGAGCGACGCGGAAGTCCGACGAATCGTTGATCGAATCCGAATCGCTCACGCCTGGAGTCAGCAGCGCGAAGTCGAGGTAGTTGCGGCGATTGATGGGCAGGTTGTTGATGAACCGCTCGTTGATGACCGAAGACTGCTGCGTGCGCTCGACATCGATGACCTCGTTGCCCGCAGCGACGTTGACTTCGGCTGAGACGCCGCCCACATTGAGTTGAACAGGGGCGGTGGCGGTCTGTCCCACGTCGAGTTTGAGATTGTTGAGGGTTTTAGGCGCGAAGCCTGACGCTTCGACCTTGAGGTTGTAGGTGCTGGGAGGAAGGGACAGAAAAGTGTAGTTGCCGTTTTCATCTGAAGTGACCGACCGGCTCGTTCCCTTGCCGACATCGGTGATGGTAATGGTAGCGCCGGCCACAGCCGCGCCTGACTGATCGGTAATCTGCCCGCGAAGCTCGGCTGTCGAGACAGAAGCCTGCGGAAAAACCGCATCGACTCTGACTAACAGAGAGATAATCAAGAGCAGAGTCATTTTCCTCATCTTCATATTTGATTGCTCCTCGGTTTGGGTTAGGGTTTCGCTTCGAAATGCGCACAATGAGGTTATGTAGTTCGCGATGCAGAGTCAAGAGTTTCTACATCGTATAGCGGAAGGCTTTGGAGCGAACCCTCGTTTCTTATTAACACGGCTGATGAATGGCTGGCAAGCGAAGCGCGGTTTTGACGCTCCGGGGGTTTTGTATTATCCTCTTTGCAAGGAGTTTCAAGGCGATGACCAGAAGAGTTCTGTTCCTGATAACCGTAGTCGTTGTCGCGGGGGCGTCTCTGGCAGGCGGGTTTTACGAGAAGTGGCAACGCGCTCACTACGCGACTGCGGAAACAGGAACTCCTGATCATCGCTCGTTCGGATTTGAAGAAGCCCTTCTGACCGCTCAGGAAAATTACGCGGGCGCGCTCGATCTGGAAGCAGCGGGCACTTCGGCCATAAGAGGGATGCTTCATCAACTCGATCCTCATTCTTCCTTCTTCACCAAATCGGAATTCGACGCCCTGCAGACGGAAACCAACAGCCGCATTCACGGCATAGGCGTCACCATAGTTCGCCGTTACGACCGCGTTTATATAGTCTCGACGACTCCCGGCGCTCCGGGCCATCGAGCCGGCCTCAGATACGGCGACGCGATAATGAAAATCGATGGCGTCAATGTCGAAAACTGGTCGAACGATCAGGTGATGCGCACAGTGCGCGGAGAGAAGGGCGTCCCTGTAGAGTTGACCGTCGAGCGCGCGGGCGTCCCCGATCCCATCACCGTGCGAATAACCCGCGAAGAAGTAAAGCTTCCCACAGTCCGCAATGCTTTCGTCTACGGCGACAAGGGAATAGGATACATCGCTCTCACCGGAGGGTTTTCCAGCAAGACCGAAGAAGAACTGACCCGCGCCATCAGCCAACTCAAGGAAGAAGGCATGCGACAGATGGTCATCGATCTTCGCGGCAATCCGGGAGGGCTGCTCGATCAGGCGATAAGAGTGGCGCAGAATTTTCTTCCTTCCGGCGAAAGGATACTTGAGGTTCGCGGGCGGAATGACAGCTATCAGAACCGGGTTTATGATGTGCCCGACAGCAACGAGCCTGAAGCCATGCCGCTGGTGTTGCTGATAAACAACCAGACGGCTTCGGCTTCGGAAGTCGTTGCGGGCGCATTGCAGGACACCGACCGCGCGTGGATAGTGGGCGAGACCAGCTTCGGCAAGGGGCTGGTTCAGAGCGTCAACCGGGTGTGGGGCGGAGCGGGACTGACGCTGACCGTCGCCAAGTACTACACGCCGTCGGGCCGCTCGATACAGCGGGATTACTCGGCAATAAGTTTTTACGATTACTACCTCCATCGCAACGACAACGGAAAGCACGTCGAAGAGCCGCCCAGAGGCGAGGCCCTGCACACGAACACGGGCCGGCCCGTCTTCGGCGGCGGAGGTATAACTCCCGACATAGAGATCAAGCCCGGCCCGCAGCCCGGTCGTCTCTTCTACGGAGTGTTCAGTTTCGTCCGCCAGTTGGCGGCAGGCCAGTTGGCGGGCTTCCGCGAATACCGCATAGCGGAGATGCGATATAAAACCCGCCTGACTGCCGAAGACCTCAATCGATATCCGGTCACTGACCAACTAGTCGCTGCCTTTCGCCAATACCTTTTCACGAAACCTCAGTTCAACGTGACCGACGAACAGTTCAACGCGCACCTCGATTATATTCGCGCTCAGATGCGCCGCGAGATAATGACCGCCGCCTACGGCCTCGAAGCCGGGGAGCAGGCATTCCTGCCCGATGACATACAGTTCCGCAAAGCGGTTGAATCCTTCGACAAGGCGCGCGAGCTTGCCGACATCGCCCGCCGCGCCGATCGGCAATAGCGCTTGACTTGCTTCCAAGCGCAGGACTATACTGCGGTTTCAATTTGATCTTTGATTTTGACGCGGGGTGGAGCAGTCTGGTAGCTCGTTGGGCTCATAACCCAAAGGTCGCTGGTTCAAATCCAGCCCCCGCAATCCGTTGAAAACAGGCCACTTAACTGTGGCCCTTCTTTTTGCCCGCCAGTCGAATGTATGATACACTTCATCCGTGATTGCGTCTTCGTCCAAACATGTGAAGTATCCTGTCAATGTCGAAGCGTTTCTTCGCGAGGATGCATTGTCTTTCTATCTTCTCGGCGTGTTTCTTTCGGATGGGAATATTGAAAGAATATCGGGCAACAAAAGCGGACTTTATAGAGTTGGGATTTCATCGGCTGATGAAGACTGGCTGGAGATGGTAAGAGACATGATTTCTCCCAATCGCCCCATCTGGAAACGAAACGGGCAGGAGGTCAGAAGGATCGAAATTGCCAATCAGGATTTGGCGCATTGGCTGCTCGACTGTGGATGCCACGAAAGAAAATCTCTCAGCGTAGAATTTCCCGCAGGTGTGCCTGACCAGTATCTTGCAGATTGCCTTCGAGGCGTATTCGATGGATACGGCTCTTTGACCGTTGCTACTTATCGGAAAGTGAAGAACGGCAGGTCTTATCATTATCCGAAAGTCAACGCCTATATCTGTTCAGGCAGTCGAAACTTTATCTCCGGTCTCAAGGACAGACTGGAAGCCACAGGTTTTCATCCTTCCATGTACGAAGCGCGAAAGAAAGAACATCTGATCGTTCGCCGCGATAAGAGCGTCAGCTTTGTAAAAGCAGGAGTGACCTGGCGGCTCCAACTCGCAGACCGTTCAGCCATCCCTTTGCTCAATTGGATGTACTATGCGGGCCACCCGCTCTCGATGCCGCGCAAAGCCGCGCTTGCCTCGCGCGCCTTTTCAAAAGAACTGATGCCTGCCTTTTAATCCGCTTTCTTCCTCTCAAGCCGTCTGAACGAAAACGCATACTGATTCTTTTCATCCGCCGCCTGATCGATTGATTCTTCTTCCGCCCACTCACTCAGATCGAAGCAAGGGAAAAAGGTGTCGGCTTCGACTGTCGCATGAACCGATGTCAGATATATGCGATCCGCCCGACTGATGGCCTGCTCATAAATCTGCGCCCCGCCGCAGATGAACGCTTCCCTCTCGCCGCGCTCGCGCGCTATCAAAAGAGCCTCGTCGAGCGAGCAGGCCGTCGCGCAGCCTTCAGCCTTGAAATTCTGATCGCGGGTGATGATGATCGTTTCGCGTCCGGGAAGAGGCTTGCCTATTGACTCGTAGGTTTTTCTGCCCATCAGGATGTGATGGCCCCAGGTCAGTTCTCGAAATCTTTTCAAATCCGAAGACAATCGCCAGGGCAAAGCGCCCCGAAATCCTATCGCCCCTCGCTCGTCCATCGCCACGATGATAGAAATTATCAAACCGACACCTCTGCCCTGATGTGCGGATGCGCTTCGTAGCCTGCCATCTCGAAGTCCTCGTACCTGAATTCGAAAATCGAACGGACTTCAGCATTGATCTTCATCCGAGGAAGTTTCAGAGGCTCGCGCGCAAGCTGCAACCGCGCCTGCTCGACGTGATTCGAATAAAGATGCGCGTCTCCCAGAGTGTGAACGAAATCGCCCGCCTCCATCTCGCACACCTGAGCGATCATCATAGTCAGCAGCGCGTAAGAAGCTATGTTGAATGGCACGCCGAGAAAAATATCTGCGGATCGCTGATACAACTGGCAGGAGAGCTTTCCGCCCGCGACGTAAAACTGAAACAGACAGTGGCAGGGCAAAAGAGACATACGGTCCAACTCGCCTACGTTCCACGCCGAGACGATGAGCCTTCTCGAATCGGGATTGGTTTTGATCTGGCGGATCACTTCCGAGATTTGATCGATTGATCGACCATCAGCGGTTTTCCACGATCTCCACTGCGCGCCGTAAACCGGCCCCAGGTCGCCTCTCTCATCGCTCCACTCGTTCCATATCCTCACGCCATTGTCCTGAAGGTATTTGACGTTGGTGTCGCCTTTGAGGAACCACAGCAGTTCATGAATGATCGATTTGAGATGAAGCTTCTTGGTCGTCAGCAGCGGGAAGCCTTCGCTCAGATCAAAACGCATCTGATGGCCAAAGACTGAAAGCGTGCCCGTGCCTGTGCGGTCGTCTCTGCGCGCGCCGCTTTCCAGAACGCGCTTCATCAAATCGAGATATTGACGCACGTCGGAATTCCTTTCTCAGGGCGATAGCCGTTCGATTGTCCAGCCATCGCGCTGCCTCGTGTATCTGAAACGGTCGTGCAGCCGGCCCGGTCGCCCCTGCCAGAACTCAACCTGAGAGGGCGCGACTCTGTATCCACCCCAGAAGGGCGGCAGCATCACTTCTCGCCCCTCGTATCGGGCCGCGATTTCATCGAAAGCTCTCTGGAGCGCATCACGGCTCTCGATTACTTCGCTCTGCCGGGAAGCCCAGGCCGCTATCTGGCTGTCGCGCGGGCGAGTGCGAAAATACTCTCTGGACTCTTCCTGAGTCACTTTGCTCACACGCCCTGAAATCCTCACCTGCCGCTCCAACTCGCCCCAGTAGAAAAGAAGTTCAGCCTTAGGATTGCTGTCGAGCTCTCTGCACTTGCGGCTTTCATAATTGGTGAAAAAGACGAAGCCGCTTTCATCGAAGTCCTTGAGCAAAACCATTCTGGCCGAAGGAACCCCATCGAGAGTGGCAGTCGCAAGGGCCATAGCATTGGGAAGCAAGGGCACGCGCGCGCAGGCTTCCTCGTACCATGCGGCAAATTGCGCAACAGGGTCCGCAGCCAGAGCGGCCCTGCGCAGTTGGCGCTCATGGGGTTCTTGTGGTGTGTCAGTCATAAGCAGTCGAATTTCCTTATCTTTTATGAAGACTTTCCGGATTGCTCGAAACCTGTAAACCGTAAGATAGCCAATCCGCCCTTCAAACTCAAACCGCTGGCAAAGCCACCTCGACTTCTATGATCTCAAGCGCGGCTTTCAAGTCCGCAGGCGAGATCGCAACCAGAAACCCTCGCTTTCCGCCGTTGATGTAAATCTCCGGCAGATCGAATATGGTCTTTTCAGCATAAATCGGCAAAGGCTTTCTTGTGCCGAACGGACTTGTCCCGCCCACCAGATAGCCTGTGTGTTTCCGGGCGACTGACGCATCGCACGGCGATACGCTTTTGACTCCCAGAGTCCGAGCCATCTCTTTGGCCGATATTTCGCAATCGCCGTGCATCAGCACAATCAAAAGGTCGCGCCGCTCAGTCTCCATCACTATGGTCTTGATGACCCTATGCTCGGCGACTCCGAGAGAGAGAGCCGAATGTCGCGTGCCGCCATGCTCTTTGTAGTCGTAGAGGCGCGGCTCGAACCTGATCTTCTTTTCACGCAGAAGGCGCACGGCTGGGGTGATCGGATAATCGTTTTTTCCCATATCGATTTTGAATGATAACAACAACCCGATTGCGGATTAAGTCGCAGACTGAAGATTTGACCTCTCGCCTGCGGCTACATATAATCGCGCTGCTCGCTGACTGGAATAGATGAATAGCAAGCAGCAAAAGTCTCTCGACCTGGCGGCATCAACTCCTGCCCGCGCCGCAGGCCCGACATCCTCCTGGTTTTCATGGACGACGGAAGTCAGCCGCTATCAGTGGCTCGTATTGATGGTAGCCTGGCTCGGCTGGGTGTTTGATTCGATGGACGGCACGCTCTATTCCATAGTTCAACGCCCGGCGATGGCCGACCTCGTCGGAGAAGGCGCGACGGCGGCCAGCGTAGGCCACTACAGCAGCCTGGTTTTTTCGGTCACACTTCTGGGCTGGGCTGCTGGGGGAGTGGTCTTCGGAGTAGTCGCCGATTACATAGGCCGCACGAAAGCTCTCGTGGCAACCATACTCATCTACTCTCTGTTCACAGGGCTTTCGGCGGCGGCGGATTCATGGTGGCAGCTTGCGATGTTTCGATTCATCACCGGCCTGGGGCTTGGCGGGGAATGGGCTGCAGGAGCCGCTCTCGTGGCAGAGGTGTGGCCCGACCATCTGCGCGCAAAAGCCGGAGCCATTCTTCAATCAGCCGCAGCCTTCGGCTATTTCTTCGCCGCGCTCATCAACCTCTACGTCGGCGTGCATTCCTGGCGTTACGTCTTCATCGTTGGCGCATTCCCGGCTCTGTTCGTCCTCGTCATTCGCGCGCTGGTCAAAGAGCCACAGGTATGGATAGAAGTGCGCGACCGGCGCAGGCTGGCTCGCGCCCCGGTCGAAGGCCGGCGCGATGAGCGCGATCAGTTTCAGACCTTCACCCTGTTTCAACTCTTCGGCAGCAAACTCAGACGAGACACCATCGTAGCCTCGATGATGGCTTTCGTCGTGCTGCTGGTTTTGTGGGGCGCGACTATGTGGATACCGCCCGCAATAAGCGAAATGGCGAAATCCTCCGCCGAAGGACTCGACGCCGCAGCCGCAGAACGCTATCTGACCAGGCAATCCAGCTACGGGGTGATGCTCTTAAACGGGGGATCGCTCTTGGGCTATCTGCTGTTCGGCCCGCTGGCCGACCGAGTGGGCCGCCGCGCCGCGTTCCTGATTTATTTTCTCGGCGGAGTTCTGGTGTTTCCCGCGACCTTTCTGCTGACGACGAGCGTCGCGCAGATGTTCGCGCTTCTGCCGCTGGTCGGGTTCTTCACGCTCGGAATCACCAGCGGATTTCCTATCTACCTGCCGGAACTTTTTCCCACCCGCGTTCGCACTACCGGAGTGGGATTCGCTTACAACTTCGGGCGAATATTTACAGCCGGAGGAGTTTTGATAACCGGGCAACTCGTAGGCATACTCGGATCGACAGCCAAAGCTGCAAGCGCAGTGAGCCTGGCTTATCTGCTCGGAATTTTTCTCCTGCTTTTTGCCAGAGAGACTCGCGGCCAGCCGTTGAGCCGCGCCTGACAGGAGGTCTTCCATGCAACCCTGGATCAAGGACGCTGTGACAGGCCCGGCCACCGGGCTTATAGTCGCCGGATCGATCAACGCCGTGTCGGCATTATTCGTCGTGGTTTCTGTGGCCTATCAGATGGCCAGCGGGCAGAAGGATGTCATCGAAGGCGATGAGGCTTACAGGATGGGTTACTATGTTGGCCGACTGACCCCGATAGTGGCCTCTGTCCTGAGCATCATCGTCGCCCCGATCGTCATCTATGGCGGGGCGCAGATGCTCAAGCTCAGAAGCTACGCGCTTGCAAAGACAGCCGCCGTGCTCACTATCATACCCTGCACTTCGGTGTGCTGCCTGGTCGGAATACCCATAGGCATCTGGGCAGTGATGGCTCTCAACAAGCCTGAAGTCAAACAGGCATTCGATCAGCCTCCGCCGCCAGCCGGACACGGGTGGAACCCCTGATGGAGATAATGGCATGAACAGACAAAGAATCTTTTCTGTCATCTGTCTGCTTGCCTCAGTCGCTATAGTAATCGCGGGGCAGGGAAGAGATGCAAAAAATCGCGGCGAAGCCGCGCGCAGCTTCATCGATTCGATCAAGCGGGCCAGAGTCATCGAACTCAACCAGGTCTGGGATCGCAACTCTCCGCTGCTCGGACTCAATCCGCCGTTTTCAATCGGCTTGCACACTTCGCACCGGCAGACCAGAGGCGTCATCCCCGGCGGCATCGCCTTTGCCGCTGATATGATGTTCTTCAGCGGACAGCACGGAGCGCCCACCATTGACGCCCTCGGCCACATTTCGAATAATCAGAAACTCTTCGGCAACCTCGATGCCGCAGCAGGCGAAGACGCAGGCGGACTGCTCGCACTCGGCATCGAGATTTATCCAAAAGATAAACTCATCAATCGCGCAGTCCTTCTCGACGTGGCTCGATTCAAAGGCGTGGATTCTCTCGCGCCCGGTCAGGAGATCACCTCAGAAGACCTCGAAGCGACAGCCAGAGCCGAAGGAGTCGAAATCCGACAGGGCGATTCGGTTCTGATACGCACAGGCTACGGAAAATATTTCGAAGCCGACAAAGCCAGATACCTGGGCATGAGGCCCGGCCCTGGCGAGAGCGCTGCCCGCTGGCTCGCTTCAAAAAAAATTTTCCTCGCAGGCGACGACCAGCTAACCTTCGAGGTCTTCCCACAGCAGGGAACCACTTTCCCTGCTCACCGGATTCTGATAGCCGACAACGGAATCTACATCGTTGAAAACCTCAACCTCGAAGAACTGGCAAGAGTTCTGGCGGAAGAAAGAGTGTATGAATTCGCGCTGGCGCTCAATCCTCCGAGGATAAGAGGAGCGACCGGTGCGGCGGTCAATGCCTTCGCGCTGCTGCCGTGAAGGGTGAAGAGTGAAGGGTGAAGGGTGAAGGGGAGATGCATTGCACGAACAACTATCTCCCCTGCTCCCCTGCCCCCGATCCGTGGCCCCTGGCAAATGACAAAGGACGAATGACAAAGGACAAATGAAGATCAATATCATCGGCGGCGGGCCTGCGGGTTTGTACTTCGCCATTCTGATGAAGAACCTCGACCCCGCTCACGAAATCACGATAATGGAACGGGACGGGCCGAACGATACCTTCGGCTGGGGCATAGTTTTTTCAGACCAGACCTTCTCTTACCTCAAGGACAATGATTTTGAGTCTTACGAAGACATAATCAACAACGCCGAGATATGGGATAACGTCGATGTCGCGCACCGCGATGAGCGAATCACGATTCGCGGCAACCGTTTTTCAGGCATCGGGCGGCTGGCTTTTCTCAACATCCTGCACAAACGATGCCGCAATCTCGGAGTCGATCTGCGCTTTCAAACGAATGTCGAGGATACAATGGCTCTGACGGATTGCGATCTGCTCGTGGGCGCGGACGGAGCCAACAGCCTCGTGCGGCGCACTTATGCAGAATTCTTTCAGCCCTCGGTCGATCTGCGAAAGAACAAGTACTTATGGCTCGGAACGCCGCATCTCTTTCACGGGCTGACGCTCACTTTCCGCGAAACTGATGCCGGGCTGTTCATCGCTCATTCATACAAGTTCAACAAGACGACGAGCACTTTCATAGTCGAGTGTGGAGAAGAGACGTGGCGGCGAGCAGGGCTTGATCGAAAATCGGATCAGGAGACGTGCGAGTATCTGGCCGGAGTTTTCCGCAGAGACCTCGAAGGCCAGTCGCTGCTATCGAATAATTTCGTCCGCTGGCTAAATTTTCCTCTGGTGAAAAACGCCCGATGGCATCACGAAAATGTCGTCCTGCTCGGCGACGCACTTCACACCGCGCACTTTTCTATCGGCTCAGGGACGAAACTCGCGCTTGAAGATTCGATAGCCTTGATGAACTGCTTCCGGGTTTTCAGCGATGTCGCTGCGGCGCTCGCCGAATTTGAAAGAGCGCGCAAGCCTGTCGTCGATGCTCTTCAGGAAGCGGCTTATTCGAGCCTGCTGATGTTCGAGAATGCCGGAGAAGACATGCATCTGGATGCCGTGCCGCTGGCTTTCAAGCTGATGACTCGAAGCAAGCGAATCGATTATGAAAAGCTCAAGCAGCGCGATCCTCAGTTCATCGCCGCTTACGATCGGTGGCTTCGCTCACACGGAGGGTAATGGGCAGAGGCATGAGTCAGTTTATCATTCCTCCCTCTCATGCGCTGTCGCGTTGGTGATGTGCCGCTCGACGATGCTGATAAGAACATTGAGGCGCGCATCGGTTTCCTTGCCCTGCTCACTCAAAGCGGCGATCCTGGCATCGGTTTCCTTGCCCTGCTCACTCAAGGCAGCGATCCTGGCATTGGTTTCCTTGCCTTGCTCACTCAAGGCAGCGATCCTGGCATCGGTTTCCTTGCCCTGCTCACTCAAGGCAGTGATCCTGGCATTGGTTTCCTTGCCTTGCTCACTCAAGGCAGCGATCCTGGCATTGGTTTCCTTGCCCTGCTCGATTAGCGCCGCTATCTCTTTGCCTTGATTGGTGACGCGCCGGCTCGTTTGCACCTCAAGCCGTGCGATATCTTCAGAGAACTTTCGCGTCGCCTCGCTGGCAATTATGAGATTCTCTATGGCCTCTCGAATCTCCAGGCGGTTGCTTTCGGCCTGGGCCTCGACTCTGGCCACTGTGTTAGCGAGATCAGAGACAGTCGCAGCGACCGTTATCACATCACGACTCGTTTGTGCCTGCAATTCTTTGAGTCCCTGAACCTCAGCAGTGAGCCTGCCAATATCTGCGGTGTTTTGCGCCTGGCTATTTAACAAGAACTCAATCGCGCGCTCCATTTGTTCCGGCGTCATTGGCTCCTCGCTTTCTTCAGCGGCACTTATTGCCGTTCGACCTCTGACTCTCCGCGGGCCATCATTCTACACCTCGCCCGCCGCTTTCACTACCCCGCTGCTCGATTATAAACTAATGACTCGAAGCAAGGGATCGATAGAGCGATCCTCAGTTCATCGCCGCTTATGACAGTTGGCTCCGGTCTGCGAGTTGATTCGCATGTTTGATAAAGAAGTTGATATGAGATTTCTGCCGCGCGGTCTGAAAGGGTGGGTGTGGCTGGCCGCGCGCCTCAGTATTCTGATACTCATCATCACGTTGATCGTCGCGTTTATGATTAGCATGCCCGGTCGCTCATACTCAGGCCCGCTTCAGCCTCTCTCCGAGAGTGAAACCAGCATCAGCGAAAACCTCAAGACGCATGTCACGACGCTTGCCGGAAAAATCGGCGAAAGAAATATCCATCGCTACGAGTCATTGAAAGCTTCTGAAGAATACATCCGCTCGACACTCGCATCATTCGGTTATGAAGTTTCGGAGCAGGCATACACGGTCGAGGGCCGTGAAGTCAGAAACCTTGAAGTCGAAATCCGAGGCGCATCGAACGGGATAATTCTGATCGGCGCGCATTACGATTCCGTGCGCGGCAGCCCCGGCGCAAACGACAACGCGACGGGCGCGGCTGCGATTCTGGAGATCGCCCGACTCTTCAAAAATGAAACTCCGGCTCGGACGATTCGGCTGGTCGCCTTTGTCAACGAAGAGCCTCCTTACTTTCAAACCGAGAACATGGGCAGCCTCGTTTATGCGCGCAGGTCGAAAGAGCGAGGCGAGCGCATCGAGGCCATGCTCTCGATCGAGACGATAGGCTGTTATTCGGATCATCCCGCAAGCCAGCACTACCCGGCAGTTTTTAGCTGGTTCTATCCCGACCGGGGAAACTTCATCGGCTTCGTGGGCAATCTGTCGTCGAGAAGTTTGACGCGAAGATCGATCCGCGTTTTCCGCGAAACCACTTCATTTCCATCCGAAGGCATAGCCGCGCCGGGATGGATGACCGGCATCGGATGGTCGGATCAATGGGCTTTCTGGGAGGAAGGTTTTCCGGGAGTGATGATAACCGACACTGCGATCTTTCGATATCGCCACTATCACACTTCAGCCGACACGCCCGACAAGGTTGATTATGATCGCATGACGCGCGTGTTGACTGGCATCGTCAATGTGATTCGTGATCTCGCAAACGAGAACCACCTTTGATGCCTTTTGACCTGAAAGGAGTCAAAGGCCGTAAATCGATGACGGCCTTCAACTCCGATATCAAACCTTGAGTATGAGCTTGCCCTGGTTCGATCCTTCGAAGAGCTTGTTGACCGCTCGCGGAGCCTGATCGAGTCCCTCGACTACATCGACGCGATACTTGATTTTTCCCTCGGCATACCACTGGCCGAGTTGGGCGAAAGCTTCCTGCGCGCGATCCATGTAGTCCATCACTATGAAGCCTTCCACTCGCGCCCGCTTGATGAGAATCTGCACGAAGTTGTATGGCCCCGGCGGAGGCTCGGTCGCGTTGTATTGAGAAATCAATCCGCAGACCACTATGCGCGCCCTGATGTTGATCTGCGACAGCACGGCGTCGAGTATCGCCCCGCCCACGTTCTCGAAATAAATATCGATCCCTGCCGGACAGTGCTTCTTCAAACTCTCGACCACATCTTCCTTCTTGTAGTTGATCGCTGCGTCATAGCCAAGTTCTTCTATGATCCATCGGCACTTCTCATCGCTGCCGGTCAGCCCTACGACTCGGCATCCCTTGATCTTTCCTATCTGCCCGACCAGCGAGCCGACCGCGCCCGCCGCAGTCGAAACGACGAGCGTTTCGCCCTCCTTAGGTTTGCCCAGATCGAGGAGGCCGAAATAAGCAGTCGCGCCTATGTGACCGAACAGGCCGAAAAAAGCCGTCAGCGGCAATCCGGGAATCTTAGGCAGTCTGGTCAACCCCTGCGCCGTGCTCGCTGCATACTCCTGCCAGCCGAACATGCCCTGAACTATGTCGCCTTCGGTGAAATCTGCGTGGCGCGACTCCACTACTTCGCCTATGCCGATGCTGCGCATCACCTCGCCGATGCGGACGGCAGGCAGATAAGAATCCACATCGTTGACCCACCCGCGATTGGTAGGGTCGAGCGAGATGTATCGATTGTGAACGAGTACCTCGCCTTCGCTGATCTGCGGCGCAGGCAGTTCAGCCCACTCGAAGTCCGTCTCTTTTATTAGTCCAACGGGCCGGGCGGCGAGCCGCCATTGATGATTCATTCTTTCAGTCATCATTTCCCTCCCAAAGTGTCCGACAATCTGCCAGCTTGTCGCGTATTCGATTCTCGTACTTTCAGGACGTGGGCAATCTGGCAGATCGCCCGACATCTAAGACTCCAGACTTCCAACTTATTTCACCCTGATGCCTTTCATGTTGCGATTGAAGAGGCGCGCTGTCAGTTCATTGACTTTGCCCGATGCATCTTTGACGAAAGTGATATCGAGAGGTCGCTCCAATGAAAAAAACTTCAACTCGGTTTCCGGCACAATCTCCACCTGCGGTTGGCTGGTCGCTTCGGCAAACACGCGGTCGCCTTCGACAGTGATCGTAATCGAAAAGCCCTGGGCGATCTGATATTGGCCCGCATAAGCTTTCAGTATTTCTGCGCTCACTTTCGTCGCTTCGCGCTCCTGGGGTTTGTAATCGGGCCAGCCGTATTCGCGGGCGACTGCGCGAATGATTTCCTGAACGATCCAGTCTCCATTGTCCGAGTTGGTCATCACCGCGATGCCTTTGCCGAGTTCGGTGTAGGCCATCATGAAACAGCGGAAACCTTCGTTCGATCCTCCGTGCATGAATCGCTGGGCGGCTCCTTTGCCTTCGAGTCCCAGGCCAAGCCCGTAGTCTCCGCTCTGTGGCGTAAGCAACTCATCGATCATCTTTTTCGAAAGGATTCGATTCGATTTGCCCGCTTTGGATTTCTGAATCTCGATGGCGAATCGCGCAAGGTCCGTAGGCGTCGTCCACAATCCCGCAGCGGCCATCTCCGGGTAAGTGTGCCAGTCGCCTTTGATCTTCTCGCCGTTCGGGCGATGGCCTGCCGAAGCCTGCTCTCTTCTTGCTTGCGGAAGCGGCTGCTCGTAGGCGCTCGCTCGCATGCCCGCTTTACTGAGCGTCACCTCGCTCATCAGTTGAGGAAAAGTTTTTCCTGTGACATCGATCATCAACTGCTGCATAACGGTGTAGCCGCCGCCTGAGTATCGCCACTTCGAGCCGGGCATGGTGTCGACGCGAACGGGGCGAGTGTTGGCCGGGCCTTCGCCTTCGAGTATTTGAACGACAGTCGGCACTGGTTTGTCCGCCGCGTAACCCGGAAAGCCATGAATGGTGAGACCTGCGCTGTGGCTCATCAGTCGGCGAAGCGTGACTTTCTGCTCTCTGGTGAAATCGTTTTCGGGGACTTTCCACGAAGTGAGTTTCGCATTCACGTCTTCGTCGAGGCTGAGTTTTCCTTTTTCGACCAGATAGAGCGCGGCTGTCGCGGCTACGGGCTTGCTGATCGATGCTGCCTGAAAAAGTGTATCGGGCGTGACTCTCTTTTCAGTTCCCGCTTCGCGCAACCCGTATCCGCGCGCCCAGCTGATTGAAAAATTATCGATGACTGCTACGCTGAGGCCCGGAACTTTGTAGTGCCTCATTCGATCATCGAGATTCATCGGCGCGGGCGGCTGACCTTTGATCGTGATTGGAGGAAGCAGCCCGTTCGTAACGCGGCGGATTCTCTCTTCGAGTTGATTCGAATTTGTCTGTCGAGCAGTCGTGATGCGAGGCGCAAGCCCTGCGAGACCGATCAGTAAAATCGCAAGCAGACAAACAGCGGTCGAGAATTTCAACTTCAATCTTCAACCCCCTTTCGTCGGGCAAGCTGCCAGCCCAAATCCATGGGAAACATCAAGATTTCCTGCAGGGGCGGACACGGAGTTCCGCCCCTGTTTGAACCCAACACGATTTTTCAAATACAGAATCACCTGATTGCAATGGGTGATCTTTCAAATTTCTTTCGCCTTTCAACCAGGGGCGACCGTCTCTGGTCGCCCCTACAGGTCTTTCCAGGCCCGAGCTTCGAATCTAACCTCTCGCCCGCTCGACGATCTTCCTGAATTCAACGCTGTCCGCAAGCGTCCCATAAACTCCGCTCGATGGTTTCAAACGCGAAGCGCAGAAAGCGTCTGACGCAAACGCCGGGCTGTGCCTCACCATCAGCGAAGCCTGAAGCGCAAGCGCCATCTTCTCGGCGATCCTTCGCGCCCGCGTTTCGAGATTCATTGTGTCGCTTAACTCTTTCTCAAGATCGACGACGAATTCATCGAGATGTCTGTTCGCTCCGCGCGACAGCGAAAGCTCTCCCATCAGCGTCGTCACCGATTCAGGCTCGCGTCCCATCGCCCGCAGCACGTCGAGGCAAATCACGTTTCCCGATCCTTCCCATATCGAAGAGAGCGGCGCTTCCCGGTAGAGCCGCGACAGCATCGCTTCCTCCACATAGCCGTTTCCGCCCAGGCATTCGAGCGATTCATAAACGTGATTCGGAGTCCGCTTGCACACCCAGTATTTCAAAACCGCCGTCGCTATACGCTGAAACACTCGCGCCTCGTCATCGCTTCTCGCGTCGTCGTAAGTGCGGGCAAGACGCATCGCGCTCAATGTCGCCGCTTCAACTTCCAGAGCGAGGTCGGCCAGCACGTTTTGCATCAGCGGTTGATCGATCAACAGCCTGCCGAAGGCTGCGCGGTGCGCGGTGTGATGAATCGCCTGCGTGAGAGCCTGCCGCATCAACGCGGCTGATGTCACCATGCAATCGAGGCGGGTGTGAGCGACCATTTCGAGAATGGTTGCAACCCCTCGACCTTCTTCGCCCACCATTCGCGCCCACGCGCCGTCATATTCGATCTCGCTCGATGCGTTCGAGCGATTGCCCAGCTTGTCTTTCAATCGCTGAATGAAAATGCGATTGCGCGTCGAGTCGGGAAGCCATCGCGGAACCAGAAAACATGAAAGCCCCCTGTCGGTGTAAGCCAGGGTCAGAAACGCATCGCACATCGGAGCCGAACAGAACCACTTGTGTCCAGTCAGTTCATACTCCTCTCCCGGCCCCTGAATGCCGATGGGTGCGGCGCGCGTCGTGTTGGCTCGAACGTCTGAGCCGCCCTGTTTTTCGGTCATCGCCATCCCGATTGTTACGCCTCTCTTCTGATCGGCAGGGATGAAGCGCGAGTCATACTCCGAGGACAGAAGGCGCGGTTCCCACTCCGAAGCAATTTCAGGCTGATGTCGGAGAGTCGGCACGGAAGCGAACGTCATCGAGACGGGGCAGAGATGGCCCGGCTCCGTTTGAGTCATCAGATACATCATCGCCGAGCGCGAGACGTGAGAGCCTGCGCGCTCATCACGCCAGGGCAGAGAGTGAAGCCCCCACTCAAGGCTGGTTCGCATAAAGTGATGATAAGCGGGGTGGAATTCGACCTCATCGATTCGATTGCCGAACCGGTCGTGGGTGCGAAGCGCGGGCGTGTTGCGGTTGGCCTGAAATCCCGAATCGATCATCTCTGACGAGCCGAGCAGCGCGCCCAAACTGCGGAGCTTTTCTTCCATCGACTCGGTCCCCTCGCGTCGGACGCCTTCGACGAGCGCGCGGTCGGTTTCAAACAGGTTGTAGTTTTCAAGCGGCGGCGGCTGGTTTATCACTTCGTGAGTCGAACGATGCGGACTGATTTGATGAGCTATCATTGCATACACCTCTTATTTCCCGGAGTAGCGAGGAAGGCGTTTTTCCAAAAAGGCGCGGACGCCCTCCTGCATATCATCACTGATCTGGGTCTCGACGCAACCGTCAACCTCAAGCTGCATCATCGCCTCAAGGTCGAGGTCGTAAGTTCGATGAAGCGCGCTCTTGATGAGTCGGACGGTTATCGGCGCGTTGTCAGCTATCTCGCCTGCAAGTTCCACAGCCGCGCTCATCAACTCGTCCGCCCCAACGACTCGATTGACCAAACCGGCTTCCAGAGCCTCTTTTGCGCCTATCATCCTCCCGGTCACCAGCATCTCCAACGCCTTGCCAGTTCCGACCAGGCGCGGGAGGAGGTACAGAACGCCGTTTGTGGGAAAGAGAGCGCGACGGGCTTCGACGAAGGCGAGCGTTGCTGTTTCCGAAGCCAGGCGAATATCGCAGGCCACCGCTATCTCAGCGCCCGCGCCAACGGCCACTCCGTTCACTGCGGCGATGATTATTTTCGGATGATCGACTATCTGGCGGGTGATTTCCTGAAACAGTATGACGTGCTCGCGGCTCTGGCGGAAAGACATCGAAAGGTCCAATTCCTTGAGGTCTTCGCCTGCGCAGAAAGCGCGCCCCTCGCCGGTGATTATCAGCGCGCCCACGTCTTCGTCGGTGCGCGAGTAGTCGAGCAGATGAATCAGTTCTCGGAGCGTGGCATTTCGTAGCGCGTTGAGGCGTTCGGGTCGGTTGAGAGTGATGACGCCTGTGCGGTCTTTCTTCTCATAGAGAATATCGCCCGTTTGCATTGGCGAAATATATAGCCGACAGCGGCGCATTTCAACCTGGCATCTGTGGGTCAGCGGGCGTAGTACCCGCGCCGGGTCTTGAGCGTTGCGCCTTCTCGTTTGACTCTCACTTCGATCATTCTGTATTTGCCGTCGCGCGAGTCATTGTGCGGCGCATAAGCCAGCGTGTAGAGCAGGCGCAGTTCGGAAGCCACCCGCTGATAAACTCCGTCGAGGTCTTTTTCTTCTTCGGCTCTGAAAATAGTTCCGGCTGTTTCTTCGGCCAGCATTTCAAGCTGGCGGCGGGCTATGGTATTGGGTTCGAGTTTTCGCTTTAACCGCTCGCGGCGGAGGTCGGAAATCTCCGGCGCATTGAGGTCTCTGAGTATGCGGGTTTCTTCGGGGTTGAAATATATAGGATAGATCGTTGCATCGTCTACAGCGACGCGGGATAGCAACTCGTCGAAGCTGTGGTCGGCAGGCTCGTACTGTGAATCGAGCAGGGAATTATCGACTCCGTCGGTCAGCACGACTATCGCTTTGCGCGAATCCTTCACTCTGGCCAGCAGGTCGAGCGCCTTCCACAGGCCGTCGTAAAAGGCAGTGCCTCCATGAATTTTCTTCATTTTGCCTACGGCCTGTTTCAATCTCTTCTTGTCGGAGGTGAAATCAGACACGACCACGAAATCCCGCGTGAAAGCTGCAATCGCTATGCTGTCCTGCGGGCCGAGCGAATCGATGAACTTGCGGGCCGTCTCCATCATCACTTCGCGTTTGTCTCTGGTGCTGCCGCTGAGGTCGACGAGCAATACGAGGTTGATGGGCGCGCTGACCGGCTCGAAATAAAATATGTCCTGCTCAACGCCGTCTTCGAAGACGCGGAAATCTTCCTTCCTGAGATTCGACAGTGGATTGCCGCTGCGGTCGATCGCCTTCACGTTCATGTTGATAAGCCGCGCTTCGAGTTTTATCGCGGCTTCATCGGATTTGTCCGATTCGATTCTTGAGGCTGCATTGCTGACCGGGTTGAAATCCGAATCGCTTTCAGCGGAGCGAACTTTCAGAACGGGCGGCGATTTCGATCCCGGTTGAGGAGCGTCGGGGTCTCGCAGATTGTCGAGTGAAGAATCTTCTGACGATGAGCCTGCGTTGAACGTCGCGCCAGAGGGGTCGAAGATCGAAGGCATGGAATTGGAGCCTCCGGCAAGCGAGAAGCCGAGTATTTCAGGCTTATCGATGAATCGGGCTACGGCGTCGGGTTCTACTTTCGCCTGCACGACGATGGCCTGACGGCTGGAAAAAGTCACGGTGAGCATTTCGAGGTCTTTGCCCGACTGATGGGTATAGACATAGGCGCGGCTGCCGGTCGAGCGGCTGTTGGAGCGAACCATCGGTTTCCACTTCGAGTTGAGCGATTTTCTGACCGATTGCTCGAAGCTGAGGTCGCGTCGTCCGGGGGCGAAGTCCTGATCCTCGAATACGGCAACCTTGAAGCTCTTGACCCCGGCAGGTTTGATTATCTTCACGAAGAAGTTCGCCACTCCGAGGAAGGGAATCTTTTTCTTCTTCGCCTCGTAGTGCTTCTCGATGTTCTTGACGATCATTCCGAAATCGTCGCCTGCGGCGACCTGTTGAAGGGAGATGACGAGAGCCAGGAGGATGAGAGCGCGAGCGATATTTCTCTTTTCGGGCATGGCGGAACTACTCCTTTTTCTTTGTAACTACTCGGCCTCTTTGTGAGACTTGAACTCTGTGCGGCTCGGCCGCTTTGATGTGCCGAGAGTCTAAGACTCTCCGGGAGCCACTCTTTCCTGTCGGCCAGGCCGCAAGGGTGCAAGCAAAGGAGGCTGAACGAAAGGCATAGCCTGTCGGCACATCAAAGCGGCAGAGCCGCAATCACTGGCTGAGTAGTTACTTTTCTTTTCCATTTCTATCTCAAGCCCTCCGAAACGCCTTGCCATTTCGATAAGCTTCGCCGGATCGACAGAGCCGACCACGTTGAGCACGGTGAATTCTTCAGGATCGGCGGCAAGGATGACCAGAGCCAGAATCTTATCGGCGTCCTTGAGAGTGTAGGCTTCGACCATTCCTCCCTGTCGGAGATTCCTGACTCCCCCGACGCGCGACCAGGAATGAAGTTGAGCGCGAACCGACTCGACATCCTCCTCGGAATACTCGCCCGGCTTATCGAACTCGTAGTGCCGAATGTAGATGCCCTTGATTCCGTCAACCAGTTCCTTGAGAGCTTTTTCATCACCCCGTCCGACGTCTGGAATGAATGTGGAAATGAGTCGAAGCAGCGGGCCTTCAATGTTAAGGTCGACCGTCTCTGTCGCTTTCGATTCGAGATGCGCGAAGGCATCGAGTTTAAGCCGTCCCTCCTGCCCCAAGGCCGGGAGAGGGACTATCGAGATCATCGCAAAGATGAGCGCAACCACTCGCTTCAGGTTTGAGGCAGTCCTTTTCATCATCCTTTCGTCGCCACATGAAATACGCGGTGAGGCAGGAAGGAGGAGGCAATTCTTTTGCTATTCAAAGGTTTGGATTCAGAAGCCGAGAAGAGTTTTGAACAAGCGCGAAGCGGCCTGCAAATTTCATTTGCATGGCGGTTTGGATTCAGAAGCCGAGAAGAGTTTTGAACAAGGCTGAAAACTGAGAAGAGGGTGAGCGCGAAGAGCTTTGACTCTTCGCGCCCTCTGTGAGCCTCCCGGCTTTCAGGCAAAAGCCGGATTTGGGCAGGGTCGAGGCTCAACCACCTGGATGCGGGGAGGGGATATTCACCACGTCCAGGACTTGTTTGACTGGCCAATGAAGGGGCCAGTCAATATCAGGCGGCACTGTGCTTGAGCGGAAGGAGCCGCCTTGATGTCAATACGCCCAGCTTGATGGGTACTTCGATCAACGGGCATCGGGGAGCGCCGTGCTCATCTCCCACATTAGGTATAGACGGAAAAAAGGTCGATTATTTTCGAAGATTTTTTGAAATATTTTTCTCAACACGCTTTGTCAACCCGAATGGGGAAACTGAACCTCGACTCAATTTCGATGCTGATTATTTCAATCGCTGGATTGAGGACGCACCCCACCCCCGACACCCCATATTCCCGCGCAAAAGGCCAAAGTTCGACAACTATTTTTTACCTGATGAAGGACGCTGAAGAAAAAAGTTGGCGCGCGAAAACTATGTCTTCGGAAAACTATGTCTTCGCGCGCCACGAATTATCAATCGCCTTTCAGTTGTCTTTCCATTCCGGCAGTCGGCCCGGAGTGTGAGGAGCGCCCGCTGCCTCCATCGCCTTCTCCAGCCTCGCAAAGTCGCCTTCTATCAAAGCGCGAAGCGCGGCAAGCGCCTGCCTGAACTCGTCCGCCGCGATGCGATATTGATCCATCTGTGTCTGAGTCGGGCGCGAAGTCGACATGCGCTGATCGCCCGCTATGCCACTGACACGCTCGCTGATCGAGGGCGGCGTGTTTTCATTGCGCGAGCGAAGCGTCTGGTCTCCGCGCAGGTCGCGCAATATCTCAATGAGCCTCTTCTCTATCGAATTGGCATCCTCGGTCAATTTCTCAGGCGCGGCAGGAGTCTCCATCAGCGCGCGCTTCATCAATCCTAAACGAGTCTTTGCGGTGTTGGCCGCTTCGAGCGCGCCTGTGACGGCGCGTTGGAGGCGCGCGACCCGTTTTTGAAACTCCACGAGCGCCGCGCGATCAGCCGCAGGCAACGAGGCCGCCCCGTCGACGACGACATCAAAGTGTTGAGGCTTCGCCAGAGAAGTCACCGCTCCATCTATTCGTTTCGCAATCGAGATCGTGTAACGCCCCGGCATCACGAGCGGCCCTGATGGAGGCTCGAAAAACGGATCATCCTCCGCGCCCGGTCTCGGCTGCGAAAGAGTTGATGCGGGATATCGAAGGTCCCAACTCACTC